>CAYWBO010000054.1:0-19088 GCA_964456625.1 uncultured Lentimicrobiaceae bacterium
GACCACATCGGCGTGAAAGCTTCCCAATTCTCATTTGCAAGATTAAGTAAAGCCGACCCCGTTTTGGGAGTGGACATGGCATCAACCGGTGAAGTAGGATGTATCGGCGATGATCCTTACGAAGCTGTATTGAAATCTATGCTTTCTGTCGGATATCGGATTCCTGAAAAAAACATTCTGATTTCATCCGGGCCAACCCGTTCGAAAATGGAATTGATTATCAGCGCTAAGTTGTTGACTGAAAAGGGCTATAAGCTTTATGCCACCAAGGGAACACACGATTTTTACAAGAAAAACGGCATCAAGACTACGATGGTCCACTGGCCCGACACGCCCAACCAGCCCAATGCTTTTGACCTGATCAAAGAAAAGAAGATCGATCTGGTCATCAACATCCCGAAGAACCTTACGAGCGAAGAGCTGAATAACGATTACAACATCCGGCGTGCCGCTATCGACTTTAATGTACCGCTCATCACCAACGCACGGCTTGCCAGTGCCTTTATTTATGCCATTAGCCGGTACAGGATGGAAGATCTTGCGATCAAAAGCTGGGACGAGTATTAGTATTTTGTTATCTGAATTTCCTGTTTTTAACCTGGTTCGGACTGGACTATCCTACTATTTAGAAGCGATTAAAAATTAAAGGCTTTCTTTTCCGCGTTTGCATTATTACGTATTTTTGTAGCATTAAATTTATTATTGCTATTTAATCTAAATTAAAATTTAATGTCCGTAACAAAAGAACAGGTTGTTGATGCTTTAAAACAGGTGATCTTTTTTAAGAAGAGGGATAACATTGTGAATCTCAACATGGTGAAAGACATCGACATTCAGGGAAAAGAAATTAAGGTAACGATTGTTTTTGAAAAACTGGACGATCCGGCTGTAGGGATTGTTTACAAATCGGCTGTCAATGCCATCAAACAGGCGTTGGGAGACGATCTTGTGGTGGATGTAAAACCCACCACCGATGAAGAACACCGGCCGCTGGCGGGCGTAAAACATGTTGTTGCCGTCATTTCGGGGAAAGGCGGCGTCGGGAAATCTACTGTGGCGGCCAATCTTGCCATTGCCCTTTCGAAAACGGGCAATAAAGTAGGCATTCTGGATGCCGATGTGCTGGGACCCTCTGTCCCGATCATGTTCGGCGTGGAAGACGGCAAACCCGGGATCATCGAGAAAGACGGCAAAACCTTATTGGTTCCTTTGGAAAATTACGGAGTAAAGATTTTGTCCATCGGGTTTTTTGTAAAGCCGGAACAGGCGCTGATGTGGCGTGGTTCCATGGCCAACAATGCTTTTAACCAGTTGATGAAAGATGCCGATTGGGGCGAACTGGACTTCCTGGTCATCGATATGCCTCCGGGAACCGGGGACATCCAACTGACGCTGGCACAGAATTACAACATCCGGGGAGCCGTGTTGGTTTCGACTCCTCAGAAAGTAGCTGTTGCCGACGTGCGACGTGCTGCCATGATGTACCGTCAGGAAAAGCTGACCATCCCGTTGCTGGGACTTATCGAAAACATGTCTTACTTCACACCGGAAGACATGCCCGAAAAGAAATACTTCATTTTTGGTCAGGGCGCCAGCGACAAGCTTGCCAACGAATTGAACATCAAAGTTCTGGGAAGGCTTCCCATCGTTGAAAAAATAACCGAAACCGGCGACGGTGGCATGCCCATCACGCTGATAGACAATTCGCCTGTGAGCGAAGAATTTAGGAACATTGCTAAGAAACTAAAAGCCACTGTTGATCAGATGGCATGATAACAACACTATTTTAACAGACAAAGAAATGGAAATCAAAGATAAAAGCGAACTGGAACAAAAGGTCAACAACGTTATTGACCAGGTTCGGCCCTATTTACAAGCTGATGGCGGCGACATCCAGCTTGTCGAAGTCACCGACGATTATGTCGTTAATGTAAAACTTGTCGGGGCCTGCGGTTCCTGTGCTTTCAGCACCATGACATTGAAAAACGGCGTTGAAGCTACCTTGCAGAAAGTACTTCCCGAAATAAAGGAAGTAGTTGCTGTTTAACCTGTTGCCATGATCCCATCTGAATTTTTCTTTAAAGAAAAATTCAGATATCGGGGCTAGGTGTGTTCCGACCTCAACACTTCTCCGAAGACTATTCCTTCTCCCCGCAAGGGAAGGGGTTTTAATTTTCAGATTAAAACAAGAATATATCAACCATTCTTCTTACTTTTGTTATCCAATAATAAAAAGTATGGCAAAAGAAGAAGTTATCCATCTGACCAAGGTCGCCAAGAACTATCAAGTTGGAACAGAAATCGTTCGGGCTTTACGCGAAATCGACCTGTCTATCAATAGAAATGAATTTGTAGCCATGATGGGGCCTTCCGGGTCCGGAAAATCAACGCTGATGAATACACTGGGGTGTCTGGACACCCCATCGAGCGGAAGCTATTTTTTAAATGGGGTGGATGTTAGTAAAATGTCGGACAATGAGCTGGCCGATATTCGTAACAAAGAGATCGGTTTTATTTTTCAGACCTTTAATCTTTTGCCAAGATCTACGGCACTTGAAAATGTAATGTTGCCTTTAGTTTACGCAGGCGTTTCAAAGCAAGAACGTATTAAAATTGCCACAGAAGCCCTTGAAAGCGTTCAGCTTTCCGACAGAATGCACCACAAACCTAACGAACTTTCCGGTGGACAACGCCAGCGTGTAGCTGTGGCCCGTGCCCTGGTAAACAAACCTTCTATCATTCTTGCAGATGAGCCTACAGGAAACCTGGATTCTAAGACTTCCGCAGAAATCATTGCTTTGCTTGAAGAAATTCATGCACTCGGAAATACCATTGTACTGGTAACCCATGAGGAAGACATTGCCGAGCATGCCCACCGGATTATTCGTCTGCGCGACGGACAGGTCGATGATGATTATCAGAATAAGAATATTTTACGCGGCACCAAAAACAAAAAGATTACCGCTTAAAATAACATCTGAATGAGTAATGGCAGGAAAATATACACCAAAACCGGTGATGGAGGAACCACTTCTTTAATTGGCGGCACCCGGGTTCCAAAATATCATATTCGCATTGAAGCATACGGAACCGTAGATGAGTTGAACGCCTTTGTCGGGCTTCTCAGGGATCAGGATATTGACGCACACAGCAAAGAAATACTGCTGGAAATTCAGGATCGTCTTTTCACGTTGGAGAGTATTTTGGCTGCAGACGCAGAAAGACATTTAAAATCGCTGCCGAGCCTGAAAGAAGAAGACATCCGGCTTTTGGAAAAGGAAATCGACCACATGAACGAATCGCTTCCGGAGCTTACGGCTTTCACCCTTCCGGGTGGCCATCCCACCGTATCTTATTGCCACGTGGCGCGGACTGTTTGCCGACGTGCTGAACGTCTGACGATCCAGATGAATGAGTCATATCCTGTTCCGCCCATTGTCATCACCTATCTGAATCGCCTTTCAGATTACCTCTTTGTATTGGCAAGGAAATTATCCAAGGATTTTGGTGTCGAAGAATCCCTTTGGAAACCACGGTTTTGAGATATTTCAGGTTTGTTTATTTTTTCTTGTTGCGTATTAAAAAAAAATTACTTTTGCAAAAATTTTAACAATAACTTTTAAGCGATGTATTGGACTTTGGAATTGGCTTCAAAATTAGAAGATGCACCTTGGCCTGCAACCAAAGATGAACTTATTGAATGGTGCCTTCGTACCGGAGTGACCGCAGAAGTCATTGAAAACCTGAAAGAGATTGAGGACGAAGAAGAAATCTTTGAAAAAATTGAAGATATCTGGCCAGAATATCCAACCAAAGAGGACTTCTTTTTTAATGAAGAAGAATACTAAAAGATGTATTTAGCCGCTTCTTTAAAGCGGCTTTTTTTTGCAAACGAAAGAAAAAAGGGCTGCGACGCAGAAAATATAAACACAGACAGCACAACCCCTTAAACTGAATTAAACTAAATTTTTTCCCTCATCCTGACTGTTTTTATAGTACATTTGCTCCATCTGAAGTGAGAAAATCAATTTTGAGTCGGTGCTTTTACCTTCAACGGATAAGCATAAACTCACTAAGAATCTGAAAAGATGCCACGGAAAAGAGATCTTATAATAAAAGGTTTTTCCAAACTCCTGAAAGAAGACAAACTGAAAATTGTCTCCGAATTGATGGACAATCAATTGGAGACTATTGATCTGTTGAAGAGTTTTTGGTATGCCGATCCGGAAAAGCAAAAGGTCTTTGATGAATTCAGCGAAAACACCCTCACCAATTTCTATATTCCTTACGGTGTGGCTCCCAATGTGATGGTCAACGGCCAGACCTATATGGTCCCGCTGGTCATCGAAGAGAGCTCGGTGGTAGCTGCCGCATCATCCAGCGCACGCTTTTGGTCGGACCATGGCGGATTTCATGCCGAAGTCGTAGATACGGTGAAGGAAGGTCAGGTGCATTTTTTGTGGAAAGGGAACAAAAACAAACTGGTATCTGTTTTTGACGATTTAAAAACCCGCTTCCGCGAAGGCACCAAATTCATCACTGCCAACATGGAAAAACGCGGTGGCGGTATTTTGGATTTTGAGCTGCTCGACCTGAGAAAGAAAATTTCCGACTATTATCAGATCAAAGTTACTTTCAACACCCAGGATTCTATGGGTGCCAATTTTATCAACTCCTGTCTGGAGGAGTTTGCCAAGGTGTTGAAAGAATTTTTCTACTTCCAGCCGATTTTTGAAGGGGAAGAAAAGGACGTCAACGTGATCATGTCCATTCTCTCCAACTACACGCCCCAATGTAGGGTTAAAGCATGGGTAGAATGTGACTTTAAAGCGTTGGACAAGATTGACAGGAACATGACCGGCGAGGAGTTTGCCAGAAAATTTGAAACCGCCGTTAAGATTGCAGAGGTAGACACCTTCCGGGCCACCACACACAACAAGGGCATTTTCAACGGTATCGACGCGGTTGCCATTGCCACCGGTAATGACTTCAGGGCCATTGAAGCCGCTGGCCATGCTTATGCCACCCGCGAAGGATACTATCAGAGCCTCTCGCACGTGGACCTTTCTGAAGGAAAGTTCAAATATGGTCTGGAACTTCCGCTGGCACTGGGAACCGTGGGTGGTCTGACCTCGCTGCATCCGCTGGCAAAGCATTCTCTGGAAATGCTTGGCAAACCCTCTGCACCCGAATTGATGATGATCCTCGCTTCCGTGGGGCTCGCCAATAACTTTTCCGCCGTTCGCTCCCTCATCACAAAAGGCATCCAGGTGGGTCATATGAAGATGCATCTGATGAATATTTTAAATCACTTCAAAGCCACGGAAGAAGAAAAACAACTGGCAGCGGATTATTTCAAGGAAAAGACGGTTTCTTTTGCCATGGTTGACGACTATATTAAAAAACTACGTCACGCCTGATGCCCGATTTACATACCTGGCACTCTAACGGAAAACTCCTTCTCACTGGCGAATACCTTGTTATGGAAGGCGCTAAAGCACTGGCAATTCCCATCAACAAAGGTCAGTGCCTTACGGTTCAACGAAAAAAAATAAAGGATTTCCCAATCCTGAAATGGACCGCCAGAAAAGCAGACGGCCTCTGGTTTCAGGCACAGTATGCCCTTCCCGATTTATCAGTTTTTCAAACATCCGATTCTGATTTGGCCGCCCAGCTTCAAAACCTTCTAAAAGCCTGTCAACGGATGTCTTCAGGTTTTCTGGATGGTTCAGAAAGCCATAAAGCAGAGACCCAACTGGAATTCGACAGCGAATTTGGGTTTGGATCCAGTTCAACGTTGGTTTCCAACCTGGCTTACTGGGCCGGAATCGACCCTTTTTCACTACAGCGGGATGTATTGGGGGGATCAGGATATGATATTGCCTGTGCCAGAAGTGAGAAACCTCTGTTTTATCAGCTCGTCAACGGCAAGCCTGTTGCGGAACAACTTGAACTGAATTTCTCCTTCACGGAAAACCTGTATTTTGTTTACCTGGGGCACAAGCAACGTACTGAAGAAAGTATTCAGGTATTCAGACAAAAATCACATTTCAGTCATGGCCAGATGGAGCTGATTTCAAGCATTGCCGATGCACTGCCTGGATGTGATACGTTGGATGAATTTGAAAAACTGCTGGAAGAACATGAAAACATTCTGTCCTCTATTCTGGATATCATACCTGTAAAACAACGACTTTTCAGGGACCATCAGGGTACCGTAAAATCACTGGGAGCCTGGGGTGGCGATTTTGTTTTGATGACCAGCCGGATTCCGGCAACAGATTTTAAAGCCTATCTGAACAAAAAAGGTTTCGATACTTTTTTCACCTGGAAGGAATTGGTTTTCAACAAGTAATTGTTCCAATTCTGGAAACGAGGCATTTCAAAAATCATTTTGAAGGATTATCCCAAAAAGCCCAGTTTACGGGCGGCGTAAACATAAGCACCCAGGGCCACGGCTTTTGAAGTTCCGAGCTTGGTAATCCCCACGGCGATTTTCTTTTTCGCCTGATAACTTTGGGTCTGGTTAGAAAAAGGGACCTTCACCGATACCGTTTCATCTTTCAGGAATTCTTTTCTTTCCGTCTCGTTTTCCCAGTTGTAAGCCATCGACTCCATCCTGGAAAGGACAAGGCCATCGGCTCTTTTAAACCGTCCGTTCATGTGTTCGATAACAATGGGAAGGAACAACGGATAGGCTCCCGAGATACCGCCTCCGATAGCCAC
This sequence comes from uncultured Lentimicrobiaceae bacterium, assembly GCA_964456625.1. GTDB lineage: Bacteria > Bacteroidota > Bacteroidia > Bacteroidales > F082 > Sulfidibacterium. The sequence continues at coordinate 6,727 of CAYWBO010000054.1, forward strand.
ACAGCTGTCAGTTAAAGTAGCTGCGTTGGCCAGGGCATTGCCCAACACGTTGCCGAAGATACTCCAGGCTTCCAAAGCCGCTTCCTTATTTCCGGACGTTTTTCCTATTCCGATCTGATAAATTTCATGGGGTTCGGGGGTATCTTTCAGGGCAATACCTGTCAAATCACCATAAAGTTTTTTGATACCGCGGATACTCAGCACTTCTTCCACACTCTGACTGGGGTTCATGTAATTGGAAAACCGGTTGATTTCCGAGCTTGCCGAATTATCGCCCATAAACAACCTGCGGTTTACAACAATTCCGCCCCCAAAACCGGTTCCGAGGGTTACTCCCAACAGGTTTTTGTATTGCTTTGTAGTGAAACCGTTTATTTCCGGCAACAATCCGCCCAGGGCTTCTCCCAATGAAAAGAGATCACCGTCGTTATTAATGAAAACAGGGGTTCTGAATTCATTTTCCAACATTCTTGCTAAAGGGATACCACCCGTAAAAAACGGCAGGTTTTCCAGCTTTCCGATAATCCCGGCTTCATAATCAGCAGGTCCCGGAAAACAAAAGCTTATGGCAGCAGCCTGGGTTCCCAATTTTTTCTCCAATCCGCCAAAACCTTCTTTCAATTTCCGGAAAAAGGTCTCTAATGAATCTGACTGCGATGGCAGCGTCAAGGTCTGATCTAAAACCTTCCCCTCCTCAATGGCGGAAAAAACCAGGTTCGTTCCACCCGCGTCCAAACTGAAAATAATTTTTCGGTTCATTCAAAAAATTTTTCAAAATTAAATAGAAAAGGTAATGCACCAAGATATAAGGGCTCAAACCCTTGATAATTACTATTAATTATTTCCCTTTTCATATTACAAACTCAATCGTTATCGGAACCCACATGTTCCTGTACGAAAGCACTGTGTACCGGAGCAGGTACTTTTGCATCCCGGCCACGGATCGCTTTCCATAAAATTCTATTGTATAATCCGTCGGGGACGGCATCTTCACGCGTGAAATTCAATTTTTCACTCAACTTTGCCCCGTAGGCTGATCTCTGGTTCTTTTTATGAATGTCGGTTTGAGGAGAAAGGGCCGTATACGGTGTAACGTCGGCTGAATCGGTAACCGAATTTACGATCGGATTTGCCGCCAGATCATACTGTGTCATGGGGGGCAGTCCCAAAACCAATTCTATTGTCTTCAGGACCCCGGAAGTGGTATACAATGTGTGATCCACAAAATGCCTTTTTATATACGGACTGATGACCAGTAACACCGACCGGTGGGCATCCACATGGTCCGGCCCGTTCTGGGCATCGTCTTCCAACACAAAAATGATACTTTCCTTCCATATGCTACTGTGCGAGATAACATCCACCATTTTGCCCAGGGCATCGTCATTCTGCGCAACGTAAGCCTGCGGGGTCAGCTTCCCCGGCCGTGTCCCCCAACAATGGTCGTTGGGCAATCGCATCAAGGTAAGTGCAGGCACCTGATTGATTTTCTCCAGGCTGTCGAAGTCCTGTTTCCATACTTTAAAACGGTATAAATCCGAGATGTTCAGATCAAATCCCGGGAATGTCTTACAGAGCACCGGCTCCAGATCCTTGTCCGTGGAAATGTAATCTCCGTATTTATCCTTTTTGTGCAGCTTCATAAACTCACCGTAATCCCGGAAAGACTTATGATGTTTCATCGCATCATTCCAGATATATCCGGAAGAAGGGGCTGCAATGGGATAACCGCCTTCGAATTCATACGGCGCTCCCCGGCTGCCATAATTTACAGGCCAGAGTTTTTCAACATAATCCGTCGCATAGGCTGCTGTGGACCAGTTATGCCCGTCAGCGCTGACTTCTGCATCCACATAAAAATTATCGTAAAGTGTAAAATCTTTAGATATCTGGTGCGCATTAGGCGTTATTTTTTGTCCGAAAAGACAAAGGTCGGGATCGCCGTTTCCTTCTTTCAAGTCTCCCAAAACCTGATCATAGGTTCTGTTTTCACGGATGATGTAAAAGACGTGCTTGATCACCTTACTGGGTCCTTTTTGGTATTCCAGCGGAATCACATGCTGCGCATTCACACTGTGAATTGCTTTGTGAATGTATGGCGTATTATCGTAAACCCTTTTGCTCATCAGTGCCAACTGCTGCGGATCGGGGTTGGGGATGATGGAAAGCGTTCCCATAAACATGGTTCCGGAATAATTTTTCCGCCAGTTTTTGGGTTTCCTTTTCGTTGGATTCGGCCCGTCTGTATTGGCCCGGGAAGAAATTCCCTTGCCGTTGGCAACCAGGATCTGATGCGTATCAGGAACATATTTTACCGCCGTCGGGTACCATCCCACCGGGATAAATCCCAAATTCCTGGCATGCTCTTTCTTACTGATATCGAAAACCGCCAGGTAGTTGTTGTCGGCATTAGCAACGAGAAGCTTTTTGTCCTTCGCCATCAAAGCCACTGCATCGGGAGTACTGCCGAATGGCGCATCCGGAATCAAAGAAGTGATGATCGTTTCGCTGACTTTTTTGTCTTTCAGATCCAGCACCGTCACGCTGTTGTTGTTTGCATTGGTCACGAATAAGCGGCTGCCATCACGGGTTATCGCCATTTCGTTAGGATGGGCGCCCGTTTGGTATACGTGACTCACGCTGAAATCCTTTAAATTGATTTCCTCAACAGAGGCCTTCCCCCAGAGGGAAACATAGGCGTAAGTCTGAGCGTGGTTGATCACAATTTCATAGCATTTTCCCATCATTTCAACCTTTCTTACCACTTCTTTCTTTTTCAGGTCGATCACATAAAGGCTGTTGTTTCTTTGGGAAACGGCGAGCAATTCATTTTTCTTTTTGAAGTATGCCAGTCCGGTAATGGAGATCACTCCTTTAGGAAAACGTTCTCCGATCTTTATGCTGCTTTCCTGCGATAATCTTCCGGTCTCGAATCGATACACAAAGATCTTATTGTCGTTTCCACCCGAAACATAGAGGGTTTTATCATTTTTCCCAAATGCCAGTCCTACCCAGGTGTTATCGATGACCATTCTCTGAACTTCTTTCATGGTTTTTAAATCCACCACAGAAAGTGAGTTCTCTCCCATGCCGCTGTTTGAAGTAATGGCATAATTTCCGTCTTTGGTTACCACCATATTCAGGGGCAGTTCGCCAACAGGAACCTGTATGCCCTGGGGACTCAGTTTCCAACCATTGGGAAGCAAGGTATAATTCTGATATTTACCGGGAAGCTCTGCGTTTTTGATCTGACCAAATGCCATTCCTGTGAGTGAAAGAAAAAAAAACAAGCAGAACAAATATTTTTTGATTTTCATCCAAACCAATTTAAACATCAAGTGTAAAAAATACAATAACCGACAAATTTAATCTTTTTAGCGAATACTACCTCCCTTTAAACATCAAATATTAACGATTATGGAAGGATTTTCTCATTTTGACAATATCAATGTCCGGAATATTCTATTTCAACCGTTTTTGTTGCTCACAATTTCCGCTCCTTAGGTCTAAATAATTTGGCCCTGAAGACCTGATTTCAGGAAAAGTAAAAATCAAGAAACAGTCATGATCATTTCCCTTCCGACCCGTTTTTCTTTCGATTTTATCCTAAATTTGTAACCCTATGGCAAAGACAACAACCACCTTTTTCTGTCAGAATTGCGGTTACCAATCCTCAAAATGGTTGGGTAAATGCCCGGAATGTGGCGAATGGAACACTTTCGTGGAAGAAGTCGTCAGCAGAAGCGACGACAAAAAACACGGCATCAAAAAAGGCGATAAAAAAGCACAATCCACGCCGGTTCATCAGATCACTTCCGAAAAGGAAGAGCGAATCGACACCAAAAGTAATGAATTGAACCGCGTTTTGGGGGGTGGACTTGTAAGCGGATCCGTCGTTCTGATCGGCGGAGAACCCGGCATTGGGAAATCAACGCTTCTGTTGCAGACAGCACTCAACATGAAAGGCTTACGGATTTTGTATGTTTCAGGCGAAGAAAGCCAGCAACAGATCAAGATGCGTGCCGACCGGCTGGGCATCCAAAATGAAAATTGCTTTATTCTCAACGAAACTTTTACGACCGATATCTTTAATCAGATAGAATCTGTTAACCCTCAGGTGTTGATCATTGATTCGATTCAGACGTTATACACCGACACGCTGGATTCCTCGCCGGGGAGCATTTCGCAGATCCGGGAGACGGCCGGAGAGCTGATGCGGCTGGCGAAAACCACGCAGATTCCTGTGTTGCTCATCGGGCATATCACCAAAGACGGCAACCTGGCGGGACCCAAAGTGCTGGAACACATGGTAGACACTGTGTTGCAGTTTGAAGGCGACCAGCATTACGGATTCCGTATCTTACGCTCGATGAAAAACCGTTTCGGCTCCACCTCGGAACTGGGAATTTTCGAAATGCGATCAGGCGGCTTGCGCGAAGTGAGTAACCCCAGCGAAATTCTGCTTTCGCAAAGAGATGAAGCCGCCAGCGGGGTGGCCATTGCCTCCATGGTGGAAGGTCAGCGGCCTATGCTCGTGGAAACGCAGGCTCTGGTCACCAGTGCTGCCTATGGAACACCACAACGCTCGGCGACCGGTTTCGACCTCCGCAGGATGAACATGCTGCTGGCCATCCTGGAAAAAAGAAGCGGTTTCAAACTGGGTACCAAAGATGTCTTTCTCAACATCGCTGGCGGCATCCGGGTGGAAGATCCGGCCATTGATCTTGCCGTGGTAGCGGCCATTTTGTCTTCGTTGGAAGATATTGCATTGTCGAACAACATCTGCTTCGCAGCGGAAGTCGGATTATCGGGAGAAATCCGCTCGGTAGCCCATGTAGAAAGCCGCATTCTTGAAGCAGAAAAACTGGGTTTTGAAAAGATCATCATCTCGAAATATAACCTGAAAGGGTTGGCCTTGAACCGCTTTAAAATAGAAGTCGTAGGCGTTGGAAAAATCGAAGAAATGCTAACAGAATTATTTGGATAGGCTTCTGGAAGGAACGATTTTTTTGATTTCTTTACGGGCCAATTGTGAAATTCTTTAATGACCTTATCATGATGAAGATTAAGGGTGTTTTTAATAAGAAGAAAAGTCAGGAAGGGAAACCCTCCGCTGAAGAGTTGCAAAAACCGGTAATCTGCAAAAATTGTGGAACTTCTTTTACGGGGAATTTCTGTCCGCACTGCGGCCAGTCAACCAATGATTTTAACCAGCCGTTCCGGATTTTGATTTACGACTTTATGGGGACGATTTTCGCATTTGATACCCGCTTTTTCAGAAACCTTAAAACCATTCTTATCGCCCCGGGGAAATTTTCTTCGGATTATGTCGCAGGAAAACGGGCTGCCTACATGGAGCCGTTCAAGTTTTATGTTTTCATCAGCTTTATTTTCTTTCTGCTGCTCAGCATCAAAACAGGGCAGTTCATTTCGGATAATTCGGATCATCTGGATCAGGCAGCCGCCATCACCACCATGGCTGTGGACTCGGTGAGGGCCGAGCTCGCAAATGACTCCACAAAGCAGGCGATCAAAAATCAATTCAAGCGGGATACGAAGGAAAAGATCCCTGGTAATCTGAATAAAACCGAAAAAGACAAGATGTTCGCAGCCAGCAACATCAAAAAGGTACAGGCATCGCTGATAAAGAATTATAAAAATCCCAAAACCTCTCCTTTTGTAAAACGGATCCTTGGACATGCCATCCGGCTGATGGATTATCCGGAAATGTTTGTTTCCAAAGTACTGCGTTACTTTTCCTGGTCGTTGTTTTTCCTGATGCCGTTTTTCGCGTTCTGGCTATGGCTCTTTTTCCATAAAACGCAACATTATTATTACAGCCATCTGATCTATTCGCTGGCTTCGCTTTCCGTCACTTTTATCATTTTGTCGGTGATCCTTGCGATAAAGCTCATTTTTCCGGGAAGGATGACGGCTCCTGAAAACTATCTTATGTGGCTGATCCCGATTTATATCTGGCTGGGATTGAAAAGGTTTTACAGACGCGGGGCATTCGGAACGACATTCCGCATGTTCATTCTGTCTAATATTTATTTCTTTTCAACCCTGATAATGGCGTTACTTGTCTTCTTTCTTTCGCTTTATTTTTGATTTTCAGGCAGCATCCTTTTCAGCTGCTTCTTTGAGCAGTTTGGCGATAGCCCTTTCATCGATTTCTTCGGGATATTTAAAAATCCGGTAAAAGACTTTTTTGTTGGTTCCGTGCTTCAGGTAATGATCCTCGTCCGACAGTCTGTTTCCCTGCCAGAATCCCAGCAGCACGCCTTCCTGAATGCCGCCCCGAGGAATTGATGCAGGCCATATAATACAAACTCCTTTTTTGCCGTAAAAAAACGGAACATTGTAAGACATCTTTTCCTTGAAGCCCGGCGGCAGATGGTCACGAATGATCTGCCGCAACACATCCACCAGGATGCGCTCGTTTTCCGGAAGAAGGTCAAACAACTGAATGAGTGAACTAATCTTGTGAGGACGATCGGATCTCATGAAAACATTTGTTAACAGTTTATTTCAAAAATAGCCAAATATATTTTCTACCTTTGACAGTATCTCAAAATACCACACAAATCTTTATCTGAAAAAATTGTAAAAACATGAAATATAAACTATTAGGGAATACCGGATTAAAGGTTTCCGAACTTTGTATGGGAGCCATGACCTTTGGTGGCCGCGGCATGTGGACCGCCATCGGAACACTTCCGCAAGATCAGGTAAATGCACTGATAAAACAATCTGTTGATGCCGGCATCAACTTCATAGATACCGCCAATGTATACAGCGAAGGGCTCAGCGAACAGATGACCGGAAGGGCCATCCGTGATTTGGGGCTAAAACGGGAGTCACTGGTCGTAGCCACGAAAGTCCGCGGCGTGATGGGCAAGGGGCCGAACGATTCGGGATTGAGCAGGAAGCACATCCTGCAACAGGCAAATGCCAGCCTCGAACGTCTGAACATGGATTATATCGACCTGTATCAGATCCATGGTTTTGACCCGCTCACGCCCATGGAAGAAACTTTAGACGCCTTGGATACGTTGGTGAAAAACGGAAAAGTCCGCTACATTGGCTGCAGCAACCTGGCTGCCTGGCAGATCATGAAGGCGCTGGGAATCTCGGCACAAAAACACCTCAGTAAATTTATTTCTCTTCAGGCATATTATACGCTGGCGGGACGCGATCTGGAACGCGACATTGTTCCCATGCTGCTGGATCAGCAAATGGGGCTGATGGTATGGAGCCCGCTGGCCGGAGGATTTCTCAGCGGTAAGTACCACCGCGACAGCAACCCATCAGAAGGTCGAAGGGTGAGTTTTGATTTTCCGCCCATCAATAAAGAAAAAGCTTTTGACATCATTGAGGTCATGCAGGCAATCGCCACTGAAAAACAGTTAACAGTGGCCCAAATCGCACTGGCCTGGTTGTTGCATCAACCAGTGGTAACTTCTGTGATCATTGGGGCAAACAAGACGGAACAGCTGGCCGACAACCTAAAATCCGTCGAAGTGAAATTGACTGACGACGAGATGAATGCACTGAACGAAGTGAGCAAGCTGACCCCGGAATATCCCGGCTGGATGATCGAACGACAGAGTGGCGACCGCAGATAGCCGTTTTAAAAAATTCCAAAATCAGGCATTTCAGTATCAGAAGCGCAGCAAACTGACCGCTGCGGGTTAAGTTATTGTATAATCCACACAATTTTTGTGATTTTTTTTAAAACCCCGATTAAAGCCCTACTTTTGCTGGCAAATTAACAGAACGCTTTTTGACTTGCCAGAAACAAGGATAATGGACGGAAAGGCGGGCGGGCTAACTGCTACGACATGTTGGACGCAGTCACTATTTTGTAGTGTCATAAACCGGGTACCCATATTAATGAACTTAAAATATACTTTTTTTGGAATACTGTGTATAGCAATGATGGTATTCCCGTCTACCTCAAGAGCGGGGGGAAATCAAAATATCAAAACTTATGTTACCAAACGGGTTATTGGGAAAGCGCCCGTTATCGATGGTAAATTAAACGACCCGGCATGGTCGGAGGTAAACTGGGGCAGCCATTTTTCTCAATTCAATCCTTACGACGGCGGGACACCTTCGCAGAAGACAGAATTTAAAATTCTCTATAGCAACAACAACCTCTATATAGCCATCCGGTGCCTTGATACGGAACCCCAGAAAATCGTACGCAGGATGACGCGAAAGGACCAGATTAACGGAGACTGGGCCGGCGTGATGATCGACAGTTATTTTGACAAAAGGACGGCTTTCGGATTTCTTGTAAGCGCTGCCGGCGTCAAATTGGATGGAAAATTCTCGGATGACAACGGAAATATCGACAAAACATGGAACCCGGTATGGTACGTAAAAACTTCAAAAGACAGCAACGGGTGGATCGCGGAGATGAGAATTCCATTATCGCAATTACGGTTCGCGCAAAAGCCCGATATGACCTGGGGGCTTCAGGTGGGCCGTTATATTTTCAGGAATCAGGAGAAGGATTTCTGGCAGCCCATTTCCAAAGATGCCTCCGGCTTTGAAAGTCATTTTGGGTTGCTTACAGGTCTTAAAAATCTAAAGCCCAAAAAAGAAGTATCTCTGACACCTTACGTTATGAGCAAGCTGGTCACTTCGCCAAAAGTTGAAGGAGACCCGTTTACCGGGAGAAGCAGCGCATTTTCTGTAGGGCTTGACGGCACCATCGCCGTTACCAATGACCTTACCTTGAACTTTACCATCAATCCGGATTTCGGGGAAGTCGATGCCGATCCGTCACAGGTGAACCTCACGGCCTTCGAGACTTACTTCCCTGAACTGCGGCCTTTTTTCGTGGAAGGCAGTAATATCTTCAACTTCCCGCTGATCGCCGGAAGGGATCACAGTCAGGAGAACTTATTTTATTCCCGTCGGATTGGAAGAGCACCTCAATATTCGCCCGATCTAGCTGACAGCGAATACATCAACTCACCCGCTACAACCAAAATCCTGGGGGCATTCAAACTCTCCGGGAAAACCAGGAGTGGCTGGTCTATCGGAATTATGGAAGCTTTGGGCAGCAAGGAAACAGCCAGTCTCGACAGCCTGGGAAATCGCTCAAAAGTGGCTGTGGAACCGCTGACAAATTATTTGAATGCCCGACTGCAAAAAGACTTTAAAAACGGGAATACAATTTTAGGAGGGATGGTTACTGCCACCAATCGTTTTATTCACGATAGTAGTTTATTTTTCCTGCCCACGGCCTCTTATACTGGTGGTATTGATTTTCGTAATTACTGGAGAAATCACGCTTACCGGCTTTCCGCCAAATTTCTGGCCAGTTCGGTAGTGGGGGGAACGGAAGCAATCACGAATCTGCAGGAAAACTCCAGGCGGTATTTTCAGCGCCCCGGAGATGCGCGGAAAGTTGACAGTTCGGCCAGAATGCTGCAAGGGACTTCTGCCAGTGTGGATTTTGCCAAAATCGGGGAAGGCCACTGGCGTTTTGGCGTGCAGTCGTACATGAAAAGCCCGGGGCTCGCTCTCAACGATCAGGGATATTTAAAGTCCACCGATATCATCCATGAATCCGCATGGATTGAATACGATATCTGGAATCCTTTTAGCATCTTCAGATACATTGGTATCAACGCCAGCCAATGGTGGGCATGGAATTTTTCAGGCGCCAACATCAATTCGGGGGCTGACATCAATTCCTGGGGACAGTTTAAAAACTACTGGCATGCCCATGTCGACCTGACGCGGGAAGGATACGCGCTGGACTGGAGTGAGCTCAGGGGCGGACCTGCCATCATGATTCCCGGACAATGGCATTATCATATCGGCGTGAGCACCGACTCAAGAAAAAAGGTTTATTTCAGCCTTTCGGCAAACAACCACATTTACGAACAGAACGAGGGGAACTCCGTGAACCTGAATATGGGTGTTTACTATCAGCCTTTCAGCTTTCTGAAACTGTCTGTCAACCCTGGATATTCCCAATCGACTAGCGGACTGATTTATGTGAATGACCTGCCGATAAATAATAAGGATCTGTATATCGTATCAAGTATTAATCAAAAACAGGTTTCCGCCAACATCCGCATAAGCTTATCCTTCACTCCCGATCTAAGTTTCGAATACTGGGGGCAACCTTTTATGTTTTCGGCCGATTATTACGGATACAAAAAAGTCCTGAATCCGAATCAGAAGGATTTCAACAGTCAGTTTTACAAATACAGCGGAAGTCAACTACAGTATAATGCCACCGACAACCAATATCTGATTCACGATCCAGCGGATCCGGGGACCACGATCACTTTGGACAATCCTGATTTCAGCGTGGTGGAGTTCCGTTCGAATATGGTGTTGCGTTGGGAGTTTGTTCCGGGATCCACATTGTATATGGTCTGGGCTCAAAGCAACAACGACTCCTATTCGACCGGACTTTTTAATTTCAGTAACAGCCTCGCCGATCTGACAAGTACCAAACCAACCAACGTTTTTCTTGTTAAATTCTCTTATCGTATCAAGATGTGACGATCCGCAGGCGTAATTTTCATTTTTCTGAACCGGCACATTAAAAACTTAATTTTGTTTGTCTATCAGGGCTGTAGCCCTGATCGTGTAAAAAATTCATCTCATTTAAAATATACGTTTCTCTCATCCGTCTATCCCAACAGAGGCTCATGATAAAAACTAAAGAAGAATCTACGTGGCGCAGGAATTGAATGTATCCGAAATAGTCAGAGAATATAAAAATCGGCTGACAGGATTCATCCGTAAGCGCGTCGACAGAACGGAAGATGCCGAGGATATTCTTCAGGAGGTTTTTTATCAGCTGGCTGAAGCCGACTGGTTGATGAAACCCGTCGACCAGGTGGCAGGATGGCTTTTCACGGTCGCCCGGAACCGGATCACCGATCTGTACCGGAAGAAAAAACCGGATCTGTTGCCGGAGCCCTATTCCGATGACGACGAAGAAAATGCCATGGAAGACCTGGGTTCTTTATTTATTGATGAGGAGAACAACCCCGAGATGGAATATCTGCGTTCCATGATCATGGAGGAATTCGAAGCGGCGCTGAATGACCTGCCGCCGGAACAACGGCAGGCGTTTGAACTGAATGAGATCAGGGGAAAATCCTTCAACGAGATTTCCAAACTGACCGGAGAGCCGGTCAACACGCTGATTTCCAGAAAACGATATGCCGTGTTGTATTTGCGGGAACGCCTCGGAATTTTATACGATGAATTAATAAACTTTTAAATTAAAAAACAATGAGAACATTATCGCACCAACTCAGGAAATTATTAATCCTTCCGCTTATTTTAGTCGCGCTGGTTTTGTTTAGCCTCATAACTATGTTGCTATGGAATGCTCTGATGCCTCAAATTTTTCATTTGCCCGTTATAAATTATTGGCAAGCGATCGGACTGTTAATACTGGCACGTTTGTTTTTTGGAGGCAGTTTGATGCATCGCAGTTATCGCTCAAACGACCCGCGCTGGAATCACAAAATCAAGGATAAATTTGCAGGCATGACTCCAGAAGAGCGTGAGGAGTTTTTCAAAAAACTGCATAAATTCCGTCATTTTGTGCACTACTACGATTTCGGAGAAAAAGAAACCGGAAAAGATTCCGAAGAAGAACCGAAATAATGAGTAAGGAACAACACACACGCGTTTGCCCGGTAGAAAAAGCCGGAGGGTTGGATAATTCCTTCAGGAGATTTTTGCAGAACCCGGGAAAAATACTCAAACCTTACATTAAAGAAGGAATGACCGTTCTTGATTTAGGATGTGGTCCCGGTTTTTTCTCGATAGAAATTGCCAAACTGCTGTTTGATTCTGGAAAAGTCATCGCAGCCGATTTGCAGCAAGGCATGCTGGATAAAGTCAGGCAAAAGATTACAGGAACAGAACTTGAACAAAGAATCGAACTCCATAAATGCCTGGATGAAAGCATTGATCTGAGTGAAAAAGTGGATTTTATATTGGCATTCTATGTGATCCATGAGATGCCAAATCAAGATCAATTATTTAGAGAATTGAAATCAATATTAAAGCCTGATGGAATGATCTTTATTGCTGAGCCAAAATTCCATGTTTCAAAAGCGGTGTTTGATTCAATGATTCACAAAATCACGAGTCTTGGACTGGAGATTAAAGATAATCCGAAGGTCTTTTTTAGTCGGACTATCGTTTTGAAAAATTAAGAATCACAAAAAACACTTACTTTCAATATTTTGTGTAAACCCTGCCTGTCAAAAATCCTGTCAATTCATCCATGATTCGTAGCACGACCGGCTTTTTGCTTTTTCTTTGCAAAGATTTTCGCTAAAAATGACAAAAAAGACCAAACA
>CAYWBO010000055.1:0-10087 GCA_964456625.1 uncultured Lentimicrobiaceae bacterium
GATTTGTTTATGGTTTCTGTTAAGAATTCTTAACCCTAAATGTCTTTTTTTAGGCAGAAAGCAGGAGACAAATCCTTAACTTTGTAAAATCAAAATTCTAAATAAAATGGCAAAGATTACATTAAAAGGAAACCCCATCAATACCTTGGGAAACCTTCCCGAAAAAGGGACACAAGCACCTGAATTCAATTTGGTTAAACAAGACCTCAGCGTAGCAAAATTATCAGATTATAAAGGCCAGAAAGTGGTTCTGAATATTTTTCCAAGCCTTGACACGGCAACCTGTGCCATGTCGGTACGTCGTTTTAATGCAGAAGCCTCCGGCCTGGAAAACACAGTGGTTCTGTGTATTTCTAAGGATCTTCCTTTTGCACAGGCCCGTTTCTGTGGTGCCGAAGGACTCGATAAAGTTATCACGCTTTCAGATTTCCGTAACGGCAGTTTCGGCAAAGACTATCAGCTGGAGATCGCAGACGGCCCGCTGGCAGGTCTGGAATCCAGGGTGGTGATCATCGTGGACGAAACAGGAAAAGTGATCTACACACAACAGGTTCCTGAAATTGTCGACGAACCGGATTACGAATCGGCACTGGCTGCTTTGAAATAGTAAATCTGTAACCTCAAAATAAAAACCCCGGAAGAATTCTTCCGGGGTTTTTATTTCTTTGAAATATCATCACTGATCTACCAGTCTTCCCTTTACTTTCCTGACATTCCTGTTAAAGATATAAGAGTTGTCTTTTTTAACCATCAGCTGAGCATTGGCACTTTTTGGCTCGATATAATAAACCAGCGTATCGTACGAAACCCTTCCGTAACCATCGGCCCATACCAGCGCAGATAACTGATAGTGCCCTGTTTTTTTATTGAGTACAAAATTAAGAGCTCTGTTTTTTCCCTTTTCAAAGGACACACTCATCAGATGTATTTTGTTTGTATCCAGCACACCGGGCGTATCCTTGGGAATGATGATTTCCTCAAAATACTGTCCGTTCTGATACTTTATCTTTCCTCGCGCCAGTTTGGTTTCTTTATATGTAAGGTTGCGCTTCAGTATGATTTTTTTGGAATTATAGAACTGAACTTTACTTTCATCAAGATGATTTTTATACAAATTGACCCTCATCTCAGCGGTAAAATACTTCGTTCCTGAGCATGCACCCAGCACGGAAATCAGGAAAAAAACAAAAAATATCTTAACAAAATTATTCATAATTAAATAATTTTCAATTCTTTAGATATTTCCAACATGCGTTCAATAGGCTTTCGTGCTTTTTCAATTGTTTCAGCATCTAAAGATATGGAAGGTGTTTCATTTTTCAAAGCAAGATACACTTTTTCCATGGTATTTAATTTCATATAAGGGCAATCGTTGCAGGCACAGGTTTTATCCGAAGGCACCACATAGAATTTTTTGTCGGGTGAATCCAGTTGCATCTGATGGAGAATACCGGTCTCCGTTGCCACAATATATTCTTTTGAATCGTCGGTGCCGGTGTATTTCAACAATCCGGTAGTGGAACCCACGTAATCGGCTATCTGAAGGATCTGTGGCTGGCATTCGGGATGTGCCACTATTTTAGCTTTGGGATGTGCTTCCTTTAAATTCAGAATAGACTCCGTGGTCAAAATATCATGTACTTCACAGGTTCCTTCCCACAAAACCATATTTCTACCGGTCATCTGATTGACATAGCCGCCCAGATTCCGGTCAGGTGCAAAAATGATCTTTTGATCTTTCGGAAAATAATTAACAAGCTTTACTGCATTTCCTGAAGTACATATCACATCAGAAACGGTTTTAATGGCTGCTGAGGTGTTTATATAGGAAATCACAATATGATCCTGGTATTTTTCCCTGAAGGCTACAAAATCATCGTAAGGGCATGAATCGGCCAATGAGCAACCTGCTTCAAGGTCAGGCAGCAATACCTTAGTCTTCGGATTCAGAATTTTTGCCGTTTCGGCCATAAAATGAACACCTGCAAAAAGAATAATATCTACATTCGCCTGCGCAGCTTTTTGGGAAAGTCCCAGACTGTCGCCGACATAATCGGCGATATCCTGAATGTCACCGATCTGATAATAATGAGCCAAGATCAGTGCATTTTTTTCTTTTTTAAGCTTTAATATTTCGTCTTTGTAATTCATTTTTCAGTTACTAAGATATCCTTATATAATTAACAAATTTTAAAATTTTATTATATTATTAATGTATGTCTGTTAGTATTGGTGAATAAAAAATATTCGAAAATTTGGTTTTAAAAAATTCCCTTTTTCCTCAACAGTTTGTACACACATTTTAACAAATCATATCCTTTTGTTTCAAACAAATAACATTTTAATGAACAACGGTTGATAAACCAAATGTTTCGTAAATTCATCCGAAACTTACGTTAAGAAATTGTTAATTCCCGTTTAATTTTTAATGATAAAAAACCTTCAAAAAGTAGAATTTCAATTTTTGCCATTTTGTCGGTTTATAAGAACGGATTTATTAAATTTTAGTTAACAAAAATACATACATATTAACAACACATGTTTGATAAAACTCAAAAAATTGAAATATAATCGTTTGCAAAATATGTGTTGATCTTTATATTTTTTAAACACATTCGTTTTCAAAGTGTTTATGCTAACCTGTAATTTTAATTAATTTTGTAGACAGAAATGTTATCAACAAAATGAGTAAATCAGAAAAGATCATTCCCCTGGCATCTGATCATGCCGGATTCTGGACCAAGGAATTTATCAAGGGGCAACTGGCTGCAGCCGGATATAAAGTGAAAGACTTCGGAACGTATTCACCTGAAAGTGTGGATTATCCTGATTTTATTCACCCGCTGGCACTGGCTGTTAATAACGGGGAATACGAAAGAGGGATCATTATGTGTGGCAGTGGCAACGGCGCCCAGATGACCGCCAACAAATATCCCAATGTACGCGCCGGTCTTGGCTGGGATGTGGAACAGGCCAGGCTGATAAGGATGCACAATGATGCCAATATTCTTTCCGTTCCCGGGAGGTTTGTCACGATGACGGATGCCTGGAATATTGTGGAAGTTTTCCTGAATACCGCATTTGAAGGTGGACGCCACGCCCGCCGTGTTGAAAAGATTTCCCGGATTCTGAAATAAAAAAACACCTGCTGATTGTGAAACCATCTCCTGAAAATAAAGCGTTCCTCAAAAAAGCGGAACAGGTAGCTTTTGACAAAGTGCACCGTGAAAAAATCAAATTCAATATCTCCCGTTACGATCAGGCGGTTGAAAAAGGCAAGAAAATATATAAAAATCTGGATCTGGCCCGCACCCGTGCCGGATTCACCAAATATAAAGTGATCAACGATCTGGATAAATATCTGATCGAGTTTGAGGACAATTTCACCAAAAACGGTGGAAAGGTGATCTGGGCCAAAGACAGCCGGGAAGCGGTGAATGCCATTTTGCAGATCGCCAAAGACAACCTGGTGAAAAAGGTGGTGAAGTCCAAGTCGATGACTACCGAAGAGGTGGACCTGAACGAAGCGTTTAAAAAGAACAAGATAGAATCGTTGGAAACCGATCTGGGTGAGTTCATCGTGCAGCAGGCCGGGCAGAAACCGTATCATATTGTGACACCGGCCATGCACATGTCCAAAGGTGATATCGCGGAACTGTATCATGAAAAATTTCAGACACCCGAGACCCTGACGCCGGAAGAACTGACGGCTTATACGCGCGATTTGCTTCGCAAGAAATTCATAGAATCGGAAATGGGTATCACTGGTGCCAATTTCCTGATTGCAGACACCGGTTCCGTTTGTGTTACGGAAAACGAAGGAAATGCCATGCTTTCCATGTCTTTTCCAAAAATTCATATTGCCATTGCCGGCATCGAAAAACTACTTCCGAAGATCGAGGACCTGGATTTGTTCTGGCCCTTGCTGGCCACCCACGGCACCGGTCAGAATATGACGGTGTATAATTCCATCATCAGCGGTCCGAAAAAGCCGGGAGAAAAAGACGGCCCGGAAGCCATGTACGTGATATTGCTTGACAACGGGCGGACGAATTTGCTGGCCAAGGAACGCCAACGTCAGGCGCTGTCGTGTATCCGTTGCGGGGCCTGCCTGAATGCGTGCCCGGTGTATAAGAACATCGGAGGACATACTTATCAGACAACGTATAGTGGTCCCATCGGATCGGTGATTACACCCTATCTTCAGGATCAGAAAACCTGGAAGCACCTGAGTTTTGCTTCCTCACTTTGCGGGCGTTGCACCGAAGTCTGCCCGGTAAAGATCCCCCTCCACGAGCTGTTGCTGGTGAACCGTAAAGATGCCATGAATGAGGGCTTTTATACCTATTTCGAAAAGAAAAGCATTACTGTTTCCAGCAAAGCCCTTTCTTCCAGGAAGAAACTGGACTTTTTCAGCGGGAGCACCAAAAATATGGGTTCAAAGCTGTTTGTTGAAAAAATCTGGGGCCCGCGACGGGACCTTCCGAAATTTGCGGATAAATCCTTCAGTAAACAGTGGAAGGAAAAAAACGAGGATTAAAAATTATTTCACTTTCTTTAGTGTAAAGGAAAAAGTGGTTCCTTTCGACAGCTGACTCCGCACACTGATGCTCTGACGGTGTGCTTCGATGATGTGTTTTACGATGGCCAGCCCCAATCCGGTACCGCCTTTATCGCGCGAACGGCTTTTGTCGGTGCGGAAAAAACGTTCAAAAACCCTGGGAATGCTGCTTTCGGGAATCCCGATGCCGTTGTCGCTGATCTCTACCAGGTAATTGTCATGGAAATCATAAAATGAGATTTCGATCATGCCGTTGATCTGGTTGCCATATTTGATTGCGTTGTCCACCAGGTTGATTAGCACCTGCCGGATCCGCTTCTTGTCAGCCCTCACCTTTACCGGTTTTCCGGGCGTTTCTTTAATAATGATTTTACTGTTGTTTTGCTCAGCTTTCACTTCCAGAAAATCAGCAATATCGCGGCAAAGTTCGTGCAAGTCAAAAATTTCTTCATGCAATTTCAGCTCACCGGACTCAAATTTGGAAATTTCTTCGAGGTCTTCCACGATGGCGATCATCCGGTTAATGCTTTTTTCCGTTTTCTGAAGAAATTTCATGTTGATTTTTTCATCGGCCAGCCCCTGATCCAGCAACGTCAGAATATACCCCTGGATATTGAAAATGGGGGTTTTTAATTCGTGTGAAACATTGCCCAGAAATTCGCGGCGGTATTCTGCATTTCTCTGCAATTCGTCGATTTTCTTTTGCTGCTCGTCGCGCCATTCCAGCACCATCTGATTGACGATGTCGAGCACGTCTTCAGTCTTGGAAGATTTCTGTTTCTTGGTGTCTAAATTGCCGACTTTCCCGATAGTTTTATAGATGATCTTTAATCGCTGATAAATGAATTTTTGCAGCGAGAAATGAATGATCAGATAGGAGAAAACGAACATGGCCAGGCTTCCCAAAATTACCGGCCAGAGCATGATCTGATAAAAAATGCCGCCGATGGCAATCAGAACGGCCGCAAAAGCCAGTGCAATGACTACGGCGTTGAGCAACGCCACGTTTTTGGGATTAAAATTCATACAGTGTTTTAAGCTTCAAATTTGTAGCCTACCCCTTTCACCGTCTGGATGTTGCTGATGCCGATCTTTTCACGGATCTTGCGGATATGAACATCAATGGTGCGGTCGCCTACAATCACATCGTCACCCCAAATTTCGCGAAAAATATCTTCCCTGTTGAAAACCTTGTTGGGTGTGGATGCCAGCAGGTAAAGAATGCCGAATTCCTTCTTGGGAAGAAAGATCTTTTCTCCGCCTTTCAGCACCACATGCCGGGTAGGATCGATGATCATGTTGTTGATCTCGATGTTTTGCCGTGGGTTCTCCACGATTTTCGACCTGCGCAGCAAGGCAGCCACCCGTTTAACCAGCACTTTGGGTTTGATGGGCTTGGTAACGTAATCATCGGCTCCGGCTTCAAAACCGGCAATTTGCGAGTAATCTTCAGCGCGTGCAGTTAAAAACACGATGAGCGTGTTGTCGAGTTCTTTTATTTTCCTGATTTGTTCTACGGCGGTGATTCCGTCCATTTCGGGCATCATCACATCCATAAGGATTAGATGAGGCTGCTCAGTTTTGGCTTTTTCGATGGCTTCCATACCATTGAGTGCCGTCGATACCCGGAAGCCTTCCCTTTCGAGATTGTAGGACAAAAATTCAAGAATATCTTCTTCGTCATCCACCAAAAGAATTTTGAAAGAACTGTTATCCATTTTTCTGGTTTAAGAATTTTGTTGCGAAGGTCAAACAATTATGTAAATGGCTGGACATCGTTTTGTTAAGTTTAAGTTAAATATTAAATTTTGTTAATATTTCCACTTAATACCGCATCCGGCACTGGGAATTTGCCGCTCCGGAATTTTCTCACCGGCCAGCAGTTGTTCCAGTGCTTCGCGCATTTCTTTCCCCGTTACCGGGATGTCATTTCCCGGTCGCGAACCGTCCAGCTGTCCGCGATAAACACATTTATTATTCACATCGAAAAGATCAAAATCCGGCGTGCAGACGGCATCATACAGGCGCGCCGATTCCTGGCTTTCATCAAACAGATAAGGAAAAGGAAAGCCGTGTTTTTCCGCGAATTCTTTCATCTTTTCCGGCCCGTCCTCGGGATATCCTGCCACATCATTCACACTGATGGCCACCATGCCGATCCCTTTCGGGATGTAGTCTTTTCCCAGCCGGACCAGTTCATGGACAACATGTTGAACATAAGGGCAATGGTTGCAGATGAACATCACTAAAGTTCCTTTTTTGCCCTGGATAGCCTTGTAAGATGTCATTTTTCCGCTCACCACATCGGGCAGCATGAAATTCGGGGCTGTAAAGCCCAGCGTTACCGGTTTTGTAAATGTGAGTGCCATAGTAATACGAAAATAATCAATTTATGATTGAGAATCAAATTTCTGTTTCCTGTTGATTTTTTAAAAATAACACATTTCTTTGAATTCCCTTCAGCCCCGTTCGCTCTATGGCCGTGTTTTTGAAAAGTTGTTCGTATCCTGAAGAATCGAGATTTTCCCAGGCGTCGTCCCGCATGTTTTTCAGCGTTTCATTCATTTGAAACTGCGGTTCGTTATGGGGTTTGGAGCTTCGGTTCCAGGGGCATACATCCTGGCAGATGTCGCAACCGAAGATCAAATTCTTCCATTTCCCCCGGAATTCATCCGGAATTTCCGGGTCTTTATTTTCGATGGTCAGATAAGAGATGCATTTCCGGGCGTCCAGCTCAAAAGGTTTCAGCGCACCTGTCGGACAGGCGGTGATACATTTGGTACAGCTTCCGCAGAAATTTACCGTGGTTTCGGTATCGGTTTTCAGCTCCAGGTCAATGACGATGTGACCGATAAAAAAGAAGGAACCGCCTTTCCGGTTGATGAGCAGGGTATTTTTCCCGATGAAACCCAGCCCGCTTTTGCGGGCATAAGCCCGGTCCAAAACCGGTGCCGAATCGGTGAAAACACGCGCCTTTCGCTTTCCGGTCTCCGCTTCGATCTTCTCCAGTAGCGACCGCAGCTTTTCTTTCACGACGTAGTGATAGTCTTTTCCGTAGGCGTATTTCGAGATTTTGTAGCCTGTCTCTTCCGGCCATTTTTCATCGGGAAAATAATTGTACAACACAGTGATGACGCTTTGGGCGCCTTCCATCAGCAGGGAAATATCGTAGCGCTTTTCGCGATTGCGTTCCAGGTATTGCATGGAGCCCTGCATGCCTTTTTCGAGCCACTGTTCCATGAATTCGGAGTCTTCTTTCATGAACCCGGCAGCAGAGATCCCGCAATCGAAAAAACCCAGCGCGCGGGCTTCCGTTTTAATCCGGTCACTCAGGTCGTCTTTATAGAGTTCGAAAAGCGGCATGCATTACTTTTTGAACAAAAGTAATGTTTTGATGTTGAAAACCGCTCAGGGTGACGGCTTAAAATATGTTTCCAGGCTGCTGCCGAGGCCGTACAGTTTCCAGCTATGGTCCTTGATTTCTTTCTGCTGCGATTTTAGCAATTCCAGAAACTTATGCACGCCGTAAGGCTCGTTTCCGTTTCCGTGGATCAGCACGATGCTGCCCTGATGGGGTTTCTGGCCTTTGGCCAGCCAGGCATCACTGCCCAGAGTAATGAGTCCATAACTGGAAATGGTGGACACCAGTTTCTTGCTGGAGATCAATCCGGGAAACCGGAAAAAGACCGAAGGCGTCAACCCGTTTTCAAGCATCATGATCTCGTTGTTCAGCACTTCGCTGCGGACGTTGGTGTGTTTCATCAGCATGAAGTTGAGCTGCAACGGCAGCGACCGGATGTAACGATGGCTGTAGCTGTGGTTCACCCAGGTGATATCGAAGCGGTGGCTTTTCTGGAGGAATTTCATCCAGTTCAGGTCCTCCCTGTGATTCCGCATCCAGTGCCCGGTGATGGAAACCGAGACCGGAATTGGCTCTTTGTCTTGTTTGAAGTTGTTCATCAAAGCCACAAAAAGCCCTTTCTCCAGTGGTTTTTCCGAAGGACAGAGGTCGATGGAAAGCACAATGCCTTTTTCTTTCGGAAAGGTACTGATGATGCCGGCATCCTGAAGGCTGGTTTCATGTTTCTGCACGGTTTTCAGTGCTCGAACATAAACTGATTTTGGAAATGTTTTGTCGATGGCGCTCATGCCTTCCTGAAAGTCGGAACATTCGCCGACCGGAACCAGCGCAGTGTGCAGATCTTCCGGATTTGCTGTCAGCAGAAACATTTTGTTGTCCTGCATAAATTCACGCAGGCTGATTACTTGCTGTTTCCCGATCGTCACTACGCCGAGGTGCAACTGATAACGGGAAATAGGATTTTGTTTTGGTTGTTGTAACGGTTTCTGACCCGTGAGGTTGCTGAATATTAAAAATATCAGCAGAAAGGCCTTATTCATACAGTGGCACAGTGTTAATTAAAACAGACTACTTTGTTTGGGGGTTCTGGTTTTTCCCAGATGCTGATACGCCAGGTCGGTGGCTTCGCGGCCCCGCGGTGTACGCATGATGTACCCTTCCTGGATCAGGAAAGGTTCATAAACTTCTTCGATGGTGCCGGCTTCTTCACCCACTGCCGTGGCAATGGTGGTAATGCCCACCGGGCCGCCTTTGAATTTCTCGATGATGGTGGTTAAAATACGGTTGTCCATTTCGTCCAGGCCGTAGCGGTCCACATTGAGCGCTTCCAGGGCATGTTTTGAAATGTCCATGTCGATATCGCCGTTGCCTTTGATCTGGGCAAAATCCCGCACCCTGCGCAGCAACAAGTTGGCAATACGCGGCGTCCCGCGGCTACGGCCCGCAATTTCCTTAGCTGCATCGTCCGAAATACTGACATTCAGGATGGAGGCGGAACGTTTGATAATTCCAGCCAGCGTTTGGGCGTCATAGTAATTCAATCGGGAAGTGATGCCAAAACGCGAACGTAACGGCGCGGTCAAAAGGCCGGAGCGGGTGGTAGCGCCTACCAGTGTAAACGGGCTCAGGCTGATCTGTACCGAACGGGCGTTGGGGCCGGTTTCGATCATGATATCAATCTTGAAATCTTCCATGGCCGAGTAAAGATACTCTTCCACCACCGGACTCAGCCGGTGGATCTCGTCGATGAACAACACGTCGTTTTCTTCCAGGTTGGTAAGCAGTCCAGCCAGGTCGCCGGGCTTGTCGAGTACCGGCCCGGAGCTGGTGATGATGTTCACACCCAGCTCGTTGGAAATGATATGAGAAAGTGTGGTCTTGCCCAGTCCCGGAGGGCCGTGCAACAGAACATGATCCAGCGCATCGCCTCTTTCCTTGGCTGCCTGAACAAAGATCTTCAGGTTTTCAACCACCTTCTGCTGTCCGGCAAAACTCTCGAACCGCCCCGGGCGGAGTACTTGCTCGATTTCCAGTTCGGCCTTGCCCAAAGAGTTGCCCGTAGGATCTAAATTCTCATTCATACAATCGCTTCAATTGATTTTTCGTCAACGACACAAAAGTAAACATATTTATTACCGGATGATCGTGCACCTCTTCATGACTTC
>CAYWBO010000055.1:10187-19018 GCA_964456625.1 uncultured Lentimicrobiaceae bacterium
CTGATCTCCGTGTTAACGCTGGCGGCAACCGGAACGGAAATGAATGCGGCTGCCGTATTGCAGAATGCCGAAACCGGCCAGAAAGTAGGGCTGGTGCACCCGATGAATTTCCCCAAAGAGTCGTTTCTCGATCCGCGTTTCACGGTGAGCGTTCCTCTGGATTACACCGCTTACGGGATCGTGGATCTGATCGCCCATGCGCTGGAGGCTTTCTTTGGCGCCGGCGAACCCTCGGTGATCGATGTGATCACCACCGAGATCATCAAAGACGCCATGAAATGGGCCCCGCAACTGATGAACGATCCCGAAAACCTGGAATTGCGTGCCAACATCATGCTGGATGCCACCCTGGCGCTGAACGGATTGACCAGCTACGGAAAAGTAAACGGCGACTGGGGCGTGCACGGTCTGGGACACGAACTGTCGTTCCTGTATGACCTGGCACACGGTGCCACCCTCAGTATTGCGTATCCCGCCTGGCTGCGCCTGCAGCAAGAACGCATCCCCGAAAGGATCCAAAAAATGGGACAGCTGATCTTCGGTACCGACGATGCTGATGAGGCCATCAACAGGCTGGAAGCCTTCTTTGCTTCCATCAATTCACCGGTGAAACTGTGGGAAGCCGGCGTGGACGCCTCCAAAAAAGACGAGATCGTCAAACAGATGAACCTGAACAAGGTGACGGGCATGCATTATGATCTTTCGGAAGCGGATCGTGCCGAAATTGTGGATCTGATGCTGTAAAAAGGAACTTTTTAAATTCTTATATTAATCCGATCGTCATCGCGAGGAGGTGACCGACGAAGCGATCTCATAATTAAATTATCTGTCGCAATTTATGAGATTGCTTCTTTTCCCGATTTATTGGGGACAAAAAAGTAATTGGGATTTGGGGCCAGGTCCCAATAGAATATCTATTTCACAGTGGACTGATAAAGATTGATGCGGCAGGCGGTATGCCAAAAGAATTTAAAAATAGCCTTCTCTTTTTTTCTGCTCCATGCTGGCTTCCTGGTCGAAGTCAATAACCCGTGTGGTGCGTTCGCTCTTGGTGACGGTCATCATTTCTTCCACGATCTTTTCGATGGTGTCGGCTTCGGATTCCACGGCGCCGGTCAGCGGGTAGCATCCCAGCGTGCGGAAGCGCACCATTTTCATTTCGGCCTTTTTCCGCAGCGCTAACGGCATGCGGTCGTCGTCCACCATAATCAGGTTGCCGTCGATGTTAACGATGGGGCGTTCTTTGGCAAAATACAACGGGACGATGGGAATGTTTTCCAGACGGATGTACTGCCAGATATCGAGTTCGGTCCAGTTGCTCAGCGGGAAAACGCGGATGCTCTCGCCTTTGTGCACCCGGGCGTTGTAAACGTTCCACAGCTCCGGCCGTTGATTTTTGGGATCCCACTGGTGGTATTTATCCCGGAAGGAAAAAATACGCTCCTTGGCGCGGCTTTTTTCCTCATCACGGCGGGCACCACCGAAAGCGGCATCGAATTTATATTTATCAAGCGCCTGCAACAAGGCTTGTGTCTTCATGATGTCGGTATGAACTTTTGAACCGTGGGTAAAAGGTCCCACGCCGCTTTCGTAACCTTTTTTGTTGTGATGCACGATCAGCTCCCAGTTGTTTTCTTCCGCATAGCGATCGCGGAATTCTATCATTTCCCGGAACTTCCATTTGGTATCCACATGCATCAGCGGAAAGGGCACCTTGCCGGGATAAAAAGCCTTTTCAGCCAGCCGTACCATCACCGAGGAATCTTTCCCGATGGAATACAGCATGACCGGCTTTTCAAATTCCGCCGCTACTTCTCTGATAATATGTATGGACTCCGCTTCCAGTTCGCGGAGGTTGTTGATCGAATAAGTTTGCATATTTTTTTTCTGAAAGGCAAAAATACGATTTCCATGGAAAAGGAATTAAAAAATTCCAGCCATCACCAGCGTGCGGATCACCAGCACGATCCCAAAGACAAACAGGCCGACGCCGGCTACTTTGTTGATCAGGTGCAACATCTTGTCGGTAATATAATTTTTGATGCGGGACGCCAGAAAAACCTTGGTGGTGTCCACCAGCAGGAACATCAACAAGGTGCCGGAAAAGAAAAAAACGATGTCCAGGGTGGTGTTCATAAACGGCGTGGCCACGCCAAGCACCACGGTAGGCCAGAAAAGCCACACAAAAGGATTGGCAATGTTCAGCAGGAATCCTTTGAGCATATACATCAGCACATGCGGCTCGTTGATGTTGATGTCTTCATCTTCGCCGGTAATTTCGATCTTGTCGCGGTAGGTGGCGATCCCGAAAAGGATCAGGATTACGCCGCCGATCACACCCAGGATCTGGTATTTATGCATGGTGTTCATGATGACGTGGGCGCCGATAATGGAGAGACCCACCAGGATCAGGTCGTTCAGGAAGACGCCGAGGGCCAGGATAAAACCTTTATAAAAGCCCCGGTGGATACCGGTTTGTATCTCAGCAAAAAAAGCCGGTCCGAAACCAAAAAACAGATCCAACGTCAATCCTAAAGCGATTCCTTCTATCAGCGAATGCATGTGTCCTCAGTTTTTAGTGTTTGCAAAAACGCTTCCCATTCGTCAATTCGTTCGTTTTTCAAAACTCTTGGGAACTTGTTGGCACTGCCCACTTTTCCTTTCTTTTCCATGTATTGCAGAAAGATATCAGGCGATAACACCTTTACAAAGACATTTGCGACGGCTTCCAGGCGTTCCACGCGGTAGTCGTCGTTCAGATTATTCAGGTGAAGGTCTATTCGTTTGGCGGCCTCTTTTTCATCCAGTTTGGCATCTGTGCCGAGATACCACTGGTGTGCGAATCGTCCTTTATGACGAAATGCATATACCGTGAATTCTTTGATTTCAATATTCAGATCCTGCTGCAGCAGTTCGATGGCCCGGTTCATATTTTCCTGGGAAAGGTGCTCGCCGCAGATACTCAGGAACTGTTTTGTACGGCCCGTGATCTGTATCTCTCCCGATTTCTTGTCCACAAACCGGATGACATCGCCGATCAGATAGCGCCAGGCACCGGCGTTGGTAGACATCAGCAGGGCGTAATCTTTGTTTTCTTCCGTTTCCGACAGGAACAGCGTTTGCGGATTCGGCTTCAGGTTCCCATCATCATCGAAATTATCGCTGTCGAAAGGGATAAACTCGTAGAAAATACCGTTGTCGATCACCAGGGTCATGCCCTGGCATTGTTTTTTGTTCTGATAGGCGATATAACCTTCCGAAGCCAGGTATGACTCGTTATAGAGGATTTTCTTTCCGAAAAGTTTTTCGAAACTGTTGAGATACGGTTTGATGGAAACGCCGCTGTGAACATACACGCCAAGATTCGGCCAGATGTCGTGAATGTTGTTGAGATTGTATTCTTCGATGATCTTTTCCAACAGGATCTGCACCCATCCGGGAACACCTACGATCACGCCGATGTCCCAGTTCGGCGCCTTCTTGATCATCTCGTTAAGTTTCGTTTCCCAGTCGGCGGTTTTGGAGATCCTTTTTCCCGGTTTATAAAAATGCTGAAACCAGAAAGGAATACTCGCTGCCGTAATGCCGGACAGATCGCCTTCGTAATAGGTTCCGTTATATTGCAGGTGCGTACTGCCGCCGATCATCAGCATGCCTTTTTCGTAAAAATTCAGCGGAAAATCATGGCGTACCATGGAAACGATTTGCCGCAAGCTGACCCGTTTGATGCTGCGCAGCATGTCGCTGGTGACGGGGATGTATTTACTGGAAGCTTCCGATGTTCCCGAACTCAACGCGAAATATTTTACTTTTCCGGGCCAGGTGACATAAGGTTCGCCATTCAGTGAACGGTACCACCAATGCTTGTAAATTCTTGAATAATCATGTACGGGAACTTTTTCGCGGAAAGCCTGTAAAATGTCTTTAGAAGCCAGGATTTTGGAAAACTCATAGTGCTCTCCAAAGGCAGTAAATTGCGCTTTTCTCAGTAACCTGGAGAGCTGGCGTGCTTGTGTTACATCCGGTCTGGCCCAGTTTTCCCTGAGTTCAACCGGCTTGTTTCTAAGCGAATAGGCACTTTTTATGAGGCTTCCCAAAAGGGGCATAAGTTTCTTTTTTTAGGCTCAGCAAATATAGGAATAAATAATATAGAGCGGGACTTCCGGCCGTTGCCGGGGCCGCCAGGAAAGCTCCGGTTCGGGATTTTGGATGACCGGTCTTCTGTGGAACCCTTTTGCTTTATATGGCCCACCGTCAATCGCAACATTCTTCTATTCCTTCGGCTTTTTCAAAGGCTTCGTGTCCTTCTTTCACGGAAAAATAGATCAGCCCTGCGGTTCCAACGATGTCGATGTAGGGGATCTTAAAGAAATACCATAGGGCACTGGCGGCCAATAGTACCAGCGACATGTACAGGCAAACCTGCGAGCATTTTGCATCCGAAATGATGGGTGCTGAATTCAGCTTCTTTCCGACAGAAAGTTTAAAATAAATTAATGCCCACATGCATAAAATCGAAATGAGAGCGATGATAATTCCCGGCACCGTTGAAGTAGGTTGATGTCCTTCGACTACATCGAAAACCGCGGAAATGGCCAGAATGCCGGCCAGCACATAAAAACACCAGCCGGTGATCTTCAGCGCCAGGATCTCAAAACGACCCTTGTCCGAGTCAGGATTCATTTTGATCCGGACGATCATCTGGGTGACTCCCAGTGCAGAAATTGTTTCGACAAAACTGTCGGCACCGAAGCCGAAAAGCGTTAACGTTTCGCCTCTCAGGCTGAAGAACACCGAAACAAGGCCTTCTGCCAGATTATAAACCACCGTAATGATGGCCAGCGTCAGCGCAAAGGAATAAAGCTTCCGGATCTTTTCCGGTACGGCTATTTCAAGCGGATTGATTTCTTTCATCTCTTTCGGATTTAATGTACAGTCAAATATTCGGTTACCGTTACAACTTGAGCATACGTTCCATTCAGCGCTGCCAGAAAAGCCGTATGCACATTTGCCGCGTTCACTTGTACTCCCCGGAACTCCAGGTCCCTGGTGGCGCAGCCGTCAGCGATGACCGTGCACTGAAATCCCAGGTCTTTGGCGGCCCGCACGGTGGCATCCAGGCACATGTGCGTCATCATGCCGCAGATCACAAGATCCGTAATTTGATTTTTCTGTAAAGTCTCCAGCAGATCCGTTTTCAGGAAGCTGTTCGGAAAGTGCTTAAGGATTACTTTTTCGTCTTCCAACGGTTTGGCACACGCATGAATCCCGGCGCCTTCGGTACCCGGAAGGAAAAACGTGGCAGTCGGCGCCAGTGCTTCGTGGCGGACATGGAATACGGGAAGAGAGGCTTCCCGGAATTTTTTCAGCATGCGTGCGATGTTTTCCCCGGCTGCTTCAGGGCCAACCAAAGCCATCCTGCCGTTTTCGAAATAATCGTTTTGTATATCGATCAGTAACAACCCTTTTCCCATAATTCTATGAATTTTTTGTGCTCATTCACGGCAAAAAACTTCAAACCATGAAGTTCAGGAAATATCCCGGCAAACGGTTTTTGAAATAAATAAAAAAGCCTGGCTGAGTCAGGCTTAATTTCTTGAGAAGACAGGTAAAAGTCTAAGCAAGCTTTACTTTCACGGCGTTCATGCCTTTTTTGCCTTCTACCAGATCAAATTCAACGGAATCGCCTTCCTGAATTTTGTCCAATAATCCTGAAACATGCACAAAGTACTCTGTTTTTGAATCTTCTTCAATGATAAATCCGAAACCTTTGGACCTATTGAAGAACTTAACTGTTCCTTTTTTCATAGCAAAAATTTATTATCCAACAAATGTAAATTATTTCCTGATTATTTGGAAGGAATCTACACAAATAAATATTTAAAATTCCTGATATGAGCCTTTTCTGTAATTTTCAGGGGCCGATATTTTTATTAATATTTGCCTTTACGGTGGGAACTTTTACCCTTGCGATTTCCCTTTTCAGATCTGAAGGACGGTTTTTTGCTTTTAAAATCCTTGGATTTTGAAGCTTTGTTTTTGACTTTTGGTCCGCCGTATGAAGGTTTTTCCTTTGATATTTCCACCTGCAACCGCTCTCCGTCGCATTGACTACCATTCAGGGCTTTTACCACTTCGTTGGCTCGTTTGTCCTCAACTTCCACAAAAGAGAAATTCTTTAAGATCTCTATTTTTCCGATTTCGGCATCCGAGGAATCCAGTCCTTCGTTGATCATCCCGATCAGGCGGCCCGGATTGATATGGCTTTTTGAACCGACACTGATGTAGAGTCTTGCAAAAGAAACGTCTCTCCCGGATCCTCTTTCGCTGCGACTCGTTCTTTCCCTTTTTCCGGTTTTGTCTCTGGTGTTTTCAGGAACATTCAGATCCCGTGCATCTTTGTAATAGGCAAGAAACCGGTTAAACTCGGCGGAAACAAAATGTTTGATGAGCGCTTCGCGGTCGAGCCATGCCAGCTTCTCATAAATGGAAGGTAAAAAGGGTCCGATTTGCTTTTCGTCCACTTCTACTTTTTCCATTTTATCGATCAGCGCATACAATTGTTTCTGGCAGATTTCCTTTCCTCCGGGAACGGCTTCCTTCCGGAATGTGATCCCGGATTTCTTGGCGATTTCTTTCAGCTTTCCGGTTTCCTTGGTATGGATGATGGCGATGGAAATACCGTTTTTTCCGGCACGTCCGGTACGTCCGCTGCGGTGGGTATAGATTTCCTTTTCGTCGGGCAGGTTGTAGTTGATGATGTGTGTCAGGTCGGTGACATCCAGTCCGCGGGCGGCCACATCCGTTGCGACGAGCAGTTGTAATTGCCGCTGACGGAAGCGTCCCATCACTTCATCACGTTGTGCCTGAGATAAATCGCCGTGAAGGGCATCGGCGTTGTAGCCGTCATTCATCAGCTTACCGGCTACTTCGGAAGTTTCGCGTCGCGTGCGGCAGAAAACAATGCCGTAGATGGATGGATTCATGTCCGCAATACGTTTCAACACTTCGTAACGGTCTCTGGAGTGAACCATATAGTAAAGATGTTCCACATTTTCTGCCCCCACGTTTTTGGGTGCTACAGAAAGTTCAGCAGGGTTATTCATGAATTTCCGCGTAATGGAAGCTACTTCTTTGGACATGGTGGCCGAGAACAGCGAAATTTGTTTTTCTTCAGGCGTTGAAGCCAGAATTTCGTCAATGTCTTCCTTGAAGCCCATGGAAAGCATCTCGTCGGCTTCGTCCAGTACGACCATCCGTACCCGATTGAGTTTCAGTTTCTTTCTCAGGATCAAGTCCTTGGCGCGCCCCGGGGTGGCGACAACGATCTGGGCGCCGGTATTCAGTGCCCTGATCTGTGTTTCGATACTGGCGCCGCCGTAAACGGCGACTACGTGTAAATTCTTCAGATACTTTGAAAAATCCGTGAGGTCGCTGGTGATTTGCATGCAAAGTTCCCGTGTGGGGCACAACACCAGGGTTTGTGTGCTTTTGTCCTGGATCTCTGTCAGTTGGATGGCAGGCAACCCGAAAGCTGCGGTTTTGCCGGTGCCTGTCTGGGCAAATGCCATCAGATCCTGATCGGAAGATAATAAATGGGGAATGGTTTTAGCCTGAATGGGAGTCGGAGTTTCGAAACCAAGTTCATGAACGGCGTCCAGGATTTCCTGTTGTAATCCTGTCTCTGTGAAAGAGATCATAGTGTACTTTTAAAATTGGGCGCAAAGGTCGTCATTTAAACCATGATAATTACAATAAAGTGTAATTATTTGTGAATGAGTACAAAATATGAGTCTTTAGTGCTTAATAGGCTGTTCGGAAGGGGAATCAAAGGTTTGTGAAGAAAAAATCCCGGCTGAATGTTCAGCCGGGACGAGAAAAAAATTAAGAAAAGGTTGAGGAAAAAGGGATTACTTTTCTTTTAACGCTTCGGCAAACGGATAATCAGTATATCCTTTTTCGCCGCCGGCATAAAATGTCGAGGTGTCCCAAGGACTCCACGGCAGATCGTTTTCCAGTCTGTAAACCAGATCGGGATTGGAGATGAACGGCTTGCCGAATGCCACCAGGTTTCCTTTGTCTTCCTGAAGTACGGCTTCGGCTTTGGCTTTGTTAAAACCGCCGCTCACGATCACCGTTCCGTTGAATGCCTTCCGGATTTTCGATTTCATCGACTCGGGAACCTCCGGTGCGCCCATGGAAGAGTGATCTACCACATGCACATAAACCAGGTTCAGTTTGTTCAATCCCCTAGC
Organism: uncultured Lentimicrobiaceae bacterium; assembly: GCA_964456625.1. Classification (GTDB taxonomy): domain Bacteria; phylum Bacteroidota; class Bacteroidia; order Bacteroidales; family F082; genus Sulfidibacterium. The sequence continues at coordinate 18,443 of CAYWBO010000055.1, forward strand.
CAGTTCTTCGTACTGGTCTTCGATGCCGTCGAAGATGTCCATTTCGTTGGAAACACCGTAGGGTGAAAGACGGATGGCCGTTTTTTCCGCACCGATGGCATCGGCTACTTTCTGTGCCACTTCCAGGGCAAAACGGTTCCGGTTTTCCGCCGAACCGCCATATGGGTCTGTTCTCTGATTGGAAGCCGGATTCAAAAACTGGCAGATCAGATAACCGTTGGCACCGTGGAGCTCCACACCGTCGAAGCCGGCGTCAATGGCATTTTTTGCAGACTGAACATATTCGTTTTGGGCGGTTTCAATATCCTGCAAAGTCATCTCACGCGGAACCGGAAAGGGTTGCATCCCGTTTTGATTGGTGTACATTTGTCCTGTCAAACCAATGGCCGAAGGACCCAAAACTTCAGCGCCTGCCGGCAGGTTAAGGGGATGACCCACGCGGCCCGTGTGCATAAACTGAGCAAAGATCTTGCCGCCATTTTCGTGCACGGCATCCGTCACTTTACGCCAGCCTTCCACCTGGGCATCACTATAGATGCCCGGAATGCTCGAATACCCGAGCCCGTTGGGCGAAGG
>CAYWBO010000056.1:0-18569 GCA_964456625.1 uncultured Lentimicrobiaceae bacterium
AACATGGCTCCTTATATTTTCATGGAGCGCAACGGGATCCACATTATCGACCTTTACAAAACGCAGGCAAAAATGGAAGAAGCCGCCAACGCAATGAAACAGATTGCAAAATCAGGCAGGAAGATTCTTTTTGTTGCCACCAAAAAACAGGCGAAAGACATCGTTTCCGATACTGTGAAAAAGATCAACATGCCTTACGTTACCGAGCGTTGGCCTGGTGGAATGCTTACCAACTTTGCTACGATCCGCAAAGCTGTAAGAAAAATGAACAGTATCGACAAGCTGATGACTACCAGTTCCTGGAAAAACCTTTCAAAACGCGAGCGTTTGCAGGTGACCCGTGAAAGAGCCAAATTGGAAAAGAATCTCGGAAGTATTGCCGACATGAGCCGCATCCCGGCAGCCTTGTTCATCGTGGATATCAACAAAGAAAAAATCGCTGTGGCAGAAGCCCGGAAATTAAACATCCCCACCTTCGCTATTACCGATACCAACACCGATCCCACGTTGATCGACTTCCCAATCCCGGCCAACGATGATGCATCGAAATCCATTTTTCTGATCCTGAACTATGTGGTTTCCGCAGTCACGGAAGGACTTTCAGAACGCCAGGCTGAACGTGAAAAGAATGTAGAGAAGAAAGAAAAGGACGAAGAAGATACTTTGAAAGAAGCCCGTCTGAAAGCTGACATCAAAACAAAATCGGAAAACCTGAAGCTGGCCGAAGAGCAAGCCGATATTGAAGCAGAAAAAGAAGCTGCCAAGAAAAAGGCCAAGGCCGTAAAGAAACCTGTCGCCAAGAAAAAAGACGATAACGACGATTAATTGAAAAATATACCGAAATGAAAATTACTGCACAACAAGTAAATGAACTGAGAAAGACCACCGGTGCCGGAATGATGGACTGCAAGCAGGCTCTCGTGGAATCGGATGGCGATATGGAAAAAGCCATTGACTATTTGCGTAAAAAAGGCCAGAAAATTGCTGCCAAACGTGCCGATCGTGAGGCCAGCGAAGGCGTTGTTCTCGCCAAAGTAAGCCAGGACAAAACTTTTGCCGCTGTGGTGATGGTAAACTGCGAAACAGACTTTGTTGCCAAGAACCAGGATTTTATCAGTTATGTAGAGTCTGTTATCGATCTTGCTGTTGCTAATAAAATTCAATCAGCAGACGATCTGAAAGCTGCTAAGTTGGGCGATCGTACCGTTGAGGAATCGCTTGTTGACAAAACCGGTGTTATCGGCGAAAAAATTGAACTCGGCAAATATGAGACTTTAACTGCTGAGAGCGTTTATTCATATATTCACCCCGGAAACAGGATCGCCAGTATTGCCGGTCTGAACAAAGCCGGTGAAAACCTGCATACCGCCGGACACGATGTAGTGATGCAGATCGCAGCCATGTCTCCCGTCGCTGTTGACAAAGACACCGTTTCCCAGGAAATGATCGACCGTGAAATCGAGATTGGCAAAGAGCAGGCTCGCCAGGAAGGCAAACCTGAAGATATGCTGGAAAAGATTGCTTTGGGTAAGCTGAACAAATTCTTCAAAGAAAACACTTTGCTGAACCAGGCTTTCATCAAAGATTCCAAAAAATCTGTTGACCAGTATCTGAAAGAATACGACAAAGGTCTCACCGTTACCGATTTCAAACGCGTAGCGTTGGCCTAAATCATCAGGATAGTACAAAAAAAGAGCGCCGGAAATTCCGGCGCTCTTTTTTTGTATTCATTTTTGGCTAACCGAGCAGGGAACGCACGATCTGCGAAATGGTTTTGTTATCCGCCTTGCCGGCCAGTTGTTTTGATGCTTCGCCCATTACCCGCCCCATATCCTTCATGGTGGTAGCACCCAGATCAGCAACAACCTTCGACACAATGGTTTTCACCTCTTCTTCGGAAAGTTGCTTTGGAAGATACTGTTCGATGATGGAGGCCTGATATTCCTCTTCATCAGCCAGGTCAACTCTCCCCTGTTCATGATAAATCTTGGCAGCATCGCGTCGTTGCTTTACCAGCTTTTGCAACATTTTCAATTCCACGGTTTCCGGAACCTCAGCACTGGTGGTATCAGCACCGGTTTTTTCCAGCAGCAGCGCAGCTTTAATAGCACGAATGGCTTCCAGTTTGCGACGATCTTTAGCCATCATGGCTTCTTTTAAATCGTTGTTTATGATCTTTTCCAGTTCCATTTTAATAGTATTTTAAATGATTTGCTATCAGGATTTTAATGATTCTTTGGTGGTTTGTAATCTGCACCGGGTTGTATCGTGGTAACGTACGGGCCGTTCCAGTCGCGATCGAAAATCTTTATCAAGGTACCGGCAGGCGTCTTTCCGGTAATGAATACCGAAGCGTCTACCGTGTTATTAAAGTAACTCCAGCCCCAGTTTCCGGTGCCGATAAAAGCACGGTTATCGTCTACTACGGCATACTTGCAGTGTTCCACCCGCGCATACGGGATAAATCCCTCAGGTGCCGGCGGCAACGCGCTGAATTTAACGGTGATATTCGGCATCACTGCCAGGCTCTTCAAATACTGCTGCATCGGCTGGTGCAGCGCCCAGTCAGCGACGATAATATCAACTTTCACGCCACGGGCGGCCACATTCCTCAAAGCATTGTCGATTTCCTTCCAATAGCCTTTCGGGCCATAATAGATCAGGGCATTCAACGTCATGACCTGGATCCGCACCGTATGTCTGGCAGATTCAATGAACCGTACCAATGCAGGCTGTTCTGTATTGACCCAGCGCGGCACCAAAGCCGGCGGGCTAAAAGCCGGAAAGACAATGATTGCGTTAGCGGTACCATCGTGCAAAATAACCGGGTCTCCTTTTGTTACCGGGGCAAAGTCCTTTGGGTCGACAGCCATCTTTTGCGCCTTCGGGAGATCTCGAGTTCCGGCAAGATTCCAGTCGAAATTGTAAACACTTTCAAACGTCTGCGCAAATCTTTTGTTATCGATACGTGCACCGATTTCATGGATTTGACTCAGGGCGCGCCAGTCCCAGTTTTGACTGCCGACAAATACAATACTGTCGTCCACGATAAAATATTTTGCGTGGAGCACCCCCCCCGTCAAACTGTCGACAGGAAGAATACGAATTTCGATGTTGGGAACGCCTTTCATTGGTTCCAGGCTGCTTTCGCTTCCCGGGTAAAAGGTCCTTCCGATCAGGATCCGGACTTTAACACCGGACCGCGCCTTTTTCAGGATGGCATCCATCACGGGCACCAGGGCCTCACCGGCTTTATTGGTAAAATAAAAAGCCGCAATGTCAATGTTCTGTTTTGCCCCCCGGATCATGTCAAGCCAGGCTTGTTGAGTCCTTTGAACTCCCTGCTGACCGTAAATTGTATTTTCAGGTACACTTTCCACAATCCTGAAAGTGGTATCGGCAGGCACGGCCTGTGCAATTCCCACTCCCAGAGTAAAGATGAGAGTAGCGCTCGTTAAAAGGGATCTTAAAACTTTCATTTACGTAAATGCTCCTGCATGCCCCGACCGGAGCATGTGATTTTCGTACAAAGGTCGGCGATTTTTTTCAAATCATGCTGTTAAATCTTCAACTCTTTTGCTTCTCCACTAATCGACATTGTCGTGCAAAAAGGAATTGTCAGATTTAATGATCGGGTTTTTACGGCTGTCTTCTGCCAACGTATAATGTGAAACCTGAGAATCGCCCGAATAGTTTGGTTCGGAAAGCTGTACCTTTCTCCTCAGATAGGCAGGAGTTTCCTCTTCCTTAAAGGCGTCGGTAGGTTTCAGGGCACTCAGCTCGGTCAGTCTCTGAATTCTGACTTTCGCTTGTGTATCGATTTCTGTGTTGTTCTTTTGAGTTGCTGCCGGCTCGTTTTCGACTTTTGGTGTCGGTTTCGGAGCTGCAGGTTTGGTATGCTTTACCATAAGCTCATCTTTGTCGAGCGGGAGGAAAAAGTCGCTGTCGCCCGATGATGTATGATGCTCACTTTTATCATCCTCCATATCCTGATCCAGAGAATAAACTTTCTTTTTCCCTGTATGGAGATCAGCATCAGATTCTTTACTGTCTTTATCAGTCTCGTCCTCAGCGGTTTTCTTTACCACACGCATCTCTTCATCAGGTTCCTCCTGTTGTTTTGCCCTGTCTGGACTATAAGTATCACTGAGATTAAAAATACTTTTCTTTACATCGGATGATTCATCCTTAAAGACAATTTTGGGACCGGACTCCTCTGCCTGGGTCTCCACTTCCTGCTTTAGAGGTTGCTCATCATCAAAACCGGTAGCAATAATAGTGACACCCAGCTTATTACCCATATTTTCATCAATGCCGCGACCCCAGATCACATTGGCGGTATCTTCACCGCATTTATCTGAAATATAGTCGGTGATGACGGTGATTTCATCCATGGTAATATCATTAGATCCCGTCAACATGTAGAGCAGAATATTCTTGGCACCGTAGACATTATTATCGTTAAGCAACGGCGAACTCATGGCTTCTTCGATGGCCTCGATGGCACGAGCTTCGCCTTCTTTAATGGCTGATCCCATGATGGCTTTACCGCTGTCTTTCATCACGGTTTTAACATCGTTGAAATCCACATTCACATAACCGTGAACCGTGATCAGCTCAGCGATCCCTTTGGCAGCAGTAGCCAAAACATTGTCGGCATGAGCAAAAGCATTTCCCAGGCCCAGATCACCATACAAGCCGCGAAGCTTGTCGTTACTGATCACCAGCAGTGTGTCGACATATTTCCTAATCTCTTCAATTCCCTGTTTTGCTTTCAGCATCTTGCGCCTTCCTTCGAAATGGAAGGGAAGCGTCACGATACCGACAGTCAGAAGCCCCATTTCCCTGGCAAATTTGGCAATCACCGGAGCCGCACCGGTACCCGTACCACCACCCATTCCAGCTGTGATAAAAGCCATTTCCGTATCCTCATCCAATACGGCTTTGATCTTTTCTAAGGAATCCAGCGCGGCCTGTTCGGCAACTTCAGGAATCGATCCGGCACCCAGACCGGACTCACCCAGCTGTACTTTGACAGGAACCGGACTGGCCGACAATGCCTGCATATCGGTATTGCATACCACAAAGTCGACTCCTTCAATTCCTTGTTTGAACATATAATTCACTGCATTGCTGCCGCCGCCGCCAACTCCGATAACCTTGATAATCGACGTCTTCTGCTTGGGAGTAAATTTTATCATGTTTTCCATGGCTGTGAGTGGTATTTATGATTAGGGAAATGAACTCGTAATTTTCGTGAAATAAATTTATTTAATAGATGGCTAACGAATTTTTGTACCCGTTTTAGTTATAAACAATATGAAGTTAATTTTCAGAGCTCTTCAGCGTCGTTTTCAAACCAATCTTTGATAATGCCCAAAAACCGTTTTGAACCCAATTCCTGTTTCTCTGTTTTTTTCTTCTTTCCTTTCTTTGAAGTGCTGTCATTGTCATCGGGGCGTTTGGTTTTTATTTCCATTTCATAACGCTTAATCCCCTCAATGACAAGGCCTATACCGGTTGCGAACATGGGGCTTGCAATTTCATCGCTCACATCATTGGCCAGGTGTTCATTGGGGTACCCGATGCGTGTTTCCATGCCGGTGGTGAAAGCTGCCAGTTGGTTGATATCCCTCAACTGGGCTCCCCCGCCCGTCAGCACAATGCCGGCAATGAGCTTCTTTTCGAAACCAGAATTTTTGATCTCGTAGTATACGTGCTCCAGAATTTCTTCCATCCGGGCCTGAATGATGGAGGCAAGATTCTTCAATGTGATCTCTTTCGGAGCCCTTCCGCGCAGACCGGGAATAGCGACGACCTCGTCCTCACGATTCTCACTGGCCAGGGCGGAGCCAAATTTTACTTTCAGCTCTTCTGCATGCCTGCGGATAATGGAGCAGCCTTCTTTGACGTCTTCCGTCACGATGTCACCGCCAAAAGGAATTACGGCCGTATGGCGGATGATGTTATCCTGGAAAATGGCAATATCCGTGGTACCGCCACCTATATCCACCAAAACAACACCAGCTTCCTTTTCTTCTTCGCTTAAAACAGATTCCGCAGAAGCAATGGGTTCAAGGATCAGTTGTGAATCTTCCAGCCCGGCTTTTTTAATGCACTTATAGATATTTTTTGCAGCCGCAGTTTGGCCAATGATGATATGGAAATTAGCTTCCAGCTTGCTTCCAAGCATCCCGACCGGATGCCGGATGCCGTCTTCATCATCGACAATGAAATCCTGCGGGATGACATCGATAATTTCTTCTCCGGGCAGCATATTCAACTTGTACATATTGTGAACCAGCTGTTCCACTTCGGCATTGATAATTTCCTTGTCGGCATCTTCACGGATGAGTGTTCCGCGATGCTGCAGGCTCTTGATATGCTGGCCCGCAATGCCCACGTTCACGTATTTTATATCAACACTCGACTGTTGCTCCGCCTGAGAAACAGCCATTTGTATGGAACGCACCGTATCTTCGATGTTGGTAACCACACCGCGTTTTACACCAATAGATTCCGTTTTGCCGTATCCCAGTATTTCAATTTTACCAAATTCATTTTTCCGTCCTACGATACAGGCTATTTTAGTCGTTCCGATGTCTAATCCTACAATAATTTCGTTTTCCATGTTCCTATTTTTTTGTGCAGATTACCTGATTTGTAAAAGCCAGATTAATACTCTTATATTTATTCCAGCCCTCTTGAACAAGCGCTTGCTTGTATAAGGCTTCGAGATTTTCAAGTTTGATTTCTTTTTCTTCCAGGTTTCCAAAATGGATGATGAAGTTGCCCAATTCCGGGATCAGATCCACGTTACCCTGGCTGTTGACGAATATCTGGCTGATTTCGGAATTCAAAAAACGGTTTGAATGTATCTTCATGGCCAGATCATACAACCCTGGAAGCATCGTTTTTGAGTAACTGCTGTCCTGAACACTTTTTCCCATGACAAGCGGTGCATGAATGTATCCGTTAACAAAAATTGCCCGCTCCGCATAATCCTCTCCTAACGGAAACAGAATGCCTTTCAGATCGATATAACAACTCTTTCCCTTATAATTTGTCACCCGCAAAAGTGCTACTTTCTCTTTTACGTTTACTATTAAATTACCTGAAATATTTAAAAACGCATCGGCATTTTCCACATAGGGATTCTTCGAGATTTCATATTTTATCTTCTTTAAATTCAGGTTTTTAACCTTAACACGAGATAAACTGTCCCCCCTGTCGAACAATGCAAGAACCTCTTGCTGAGTCAGAAATCCCCGGCCGTTTTTTTGTTCAATTCTTATTTCCACTTTTTTAAGGTTCTGATTTCTGAACCGGTTGTAAATATAACCGGCCAGCACCAGCATGAGTGCGGCAAAAAGCGAAACAACGATTATGGGTAACTTCTTTTTCATCTGTTTCTTAAACTCTTTTCAATATCTTCGACCATCATCCCGATGTCACCTGCTCCCAGGCTTATCAGCACCTCAGGTTTATCGGTTTCCAGCAATTTCATAAATGACCTCTTATCCATCATGTATTTCTCTTCGATGCCGATCTTATCAAAGATCATCCTTGAGGTAACGTCAGGAATGGGCTTCTCGCGTGCCGGGTAAATATCCAGTAAAAACACACGATCCACAGTGCTCAAGGCCACAGCAAATTCTTCAGACAAATCGCGGGTCCTGCTATATAAATGCGGCTGAAAAACCACGCTGATCTTTTTATCGGGATATAATGTCTTTGCCGCATCAATGGTTGCCTGAATCTCGACAGGATGGTGACCGTAATCGTCTATATAAACCAAGTCAGGATCCTGAATCCTGTAATCAAATCTTCGTTCCACGCCGGTAAAGCTCTCCAGCGCCCTTTTAATAGTCCCCGGATCGATCTCCAACTGGAGGGCGATGGACGTGGCTGCCAGCGCATTTTCCACATAATGCACTCCCGGAATGTTCATCCTGACATGCATCAGGAACCGGCTATTTTCCCTTACTTCAAAATGGAATTTGCCGTCCAGGACCTTTATGTCCGTAGCATAAACCTTAGAATCTTTCGATAATCCGTATGTGATCCTGTCGGGAAATTCATACTCAAAAACCGTCAGCTTTTCATGGGCCACCAGATTTCCATTTTCCCGAAGCTGATGTGCAAACAGCATAAAGGTCCGATGGACTTCGTCCAGATTCCGATAAATATCCAGATGATCTGCATCCATGGAAGTGACAACTGCCAGGTCAGGTTCCAGTTTCAGCAGTGAACGGTCAAACTCGTCGGCTTCCACTACAAGATACTTCGGCTTGTCAGAGATACAAATATTGGAGTTCAGGTTTTTGCTGATGCCGCCGATGAAAGCCACCAGAGGCAGCTCCGCTGTCTTCAAGATATGAGCAATCATCGCCGTAATGCTGGTCTTCCCATGCGTTCCGGCTATGGCAATGGTAAACAGGTCGTGACTGATCTCTCCCAAAATCTCGGCGCGCTTGTACATAGCAACACCTCTTTCCTTAAGATATCGCCGTTCGGCATTTTCTTCCGGAATGGCAGGCGTATAAATCACTTTGTCGACATAAGCCGGGATCAGCGCAATATCGTCGGTATAATGTATCTGCATCCCTTCCGACTCAAGCTGCCGGGTGAGTATCGTCGGGGTGAGATCATAGCCGTAGATCTCGCAACCCAGTTTGCGGAAATATCGTGCCAGGGCGCTCATACCAATGCCGCCGATGCCCAAAAAATACAATATTTCTTCCGGCTTACTCATGACCTCTTTTTTGTTCTATCAATTTAACAACCTCATCAACAATTCTTTCCGCAGCATTTCCATGCTCAAATTGATGAAGGTTGGCTTTTATTTCTTCTCTCTTTTCGGGATTTCTGATCAGCAACTGAACTGCATCCAACAAGTTACGTCCCAGATCTTTTTCAGGAACGATCAGCGCTGCATCTTTCTTTACCAACGATAGAGCATTGTGTGTCTGATGATCTTCGGCAGCCGAAGGCAGTGGCACAAAAATGGCAGGTTTGTTCACCTGAACAATTTCTGCTATGGAAATAGCCCCGGCCCTGGAAATTAACAGATCTGCTGCCGCATAAGCTTTGTTCATTTCATGAATGAAGTCCACCACTTTAACTCTTTTCCTGAATTTGCTTCCCACTATGGCTTTCTCTGCCATCGGCAGGGAGATCTTCCCCGTTTGCCATATTATCTGAATGCCCATAGCAAGCAAATTATCGATGAGCTCACTGATAGACAGATTCATATTTCTTGCTCCCTGACTCCCTCCGAGAATCAGCATTGTCAGGCGGTCTTTTTCCAGATCAAAAAATTTCCTGGCTTCTCCGGGGTCATCCTCCATCTTTACGATATTCTGCCGGATGGGACTTCCCGTCAGTATAATTTTCTCTGCCGGGAAATACTTTTCCATGCCTTCATAGGCTGTACAAATTTTATCGACCGATTTTCCCAGCAGTCGGTTCGTAACACCCGGATAGGAGTTTTGCTCCAAAATAAGTGTAGGAACTTTCTTTCCTGCAGCTGCTTTCAGCAACGGTGCGCTGGCGTATCCGCCGGTCCCCACAGCCACATCGGGAGCAAATGTCGATACGATCCTGCGCGCTTTCAACAAACTGTCAGCAAGCTTCAATGGCACCCACAGGTTTTTCAGCGTCAGCCTTCTCTGGAAGCCGCTGATCCAAAGTCCCTGGATCGGGAACCCGGCCATAGGCACTTTTTCCATTTCCATTCTGCCTTTGGCCCCGACAAACAGAATCTCCACATTTCCCAGCCTTTCTTTCAGGCCGTTGGCAATGGCAATGGCAGGAAAAATGTGACCACCTGTACCTCCTCCGCTGACGAGTATCTTATATGTTTCAGGCGCTTTCATTCTGTAGTTCCATTAGTTCATTTTCATTGCTTTCTTCCACATCGCGGCTCACGCTGAGCAAAATGCCCAACGACAAGCTGGTAAACAATACCGACGTGCCACCCATGCTGACCATGGGCAACGGTTGTCCGGTAACCGGCAACAGGTGCACGGCTACCGCCATGTTGATCAACGCCTGAAATACCAGACTGAAACTCAGTCCGATGGCAAGGAACACACCAAAATTCCGGGGCACTTTGGTAACAATCCTCACAGCACGGAACAGCAATATCAAATACAACAACACGACGATGGTCCCGCCCACCAGACCGTATTCTTCAACAATAATGGAGAAGATAAAATCGGAATAAGGATGTGGCAGAAAATTTCTTTGGGTGCTCTTTCCTGGCATCTTACCGAAAACACCGCCTGTCGCGATCGCAATCTTCGATTGCTCCACCTGATAATTGTCTTTTTTCTCACCCCCTTTCGAAAAGCTTTCCACCCGGGCTTTCCAGGTATCGAGACGGAAGTTTTTCCCGCTGGGCATCATAAACAAAATAGCAAAGAAGATTACAGCACCTGTGATGGCGATGCCTACCGTAGCTATGATGTACGTCATTTTTACCCGGCCGATAAAAATAAGCACCAAACTGGTGGTAAACAACAGTGCCGCCGTAGATAAGTTGGCTGGCAGTATCAGTCCGCAGACGATAAATACAGGCAGTATCAAATACAGCAACACCTTGTTAAAATCGTTGATCTCGCTGTATTTCTTAGTCAGCATGCGGGCCAGGTACACCACGAGTGTCAGCTTGGCAAGGTCGGAGGTTTCAAAACTGAGTCCCAGTGGCAATGGTAAAGAACGACGGGCGTCGTTGAGGTTCAGCCCGAATACCAGCGTCAGGAGCAGTAAAGGAACGGCAATATAAAACAAGATCTGGAAAATGCGGGAATAAAAAGTATAACGCACCAGATGAGCAAAATACATGATCAACAATCCCATCAGTAAAAATATCCCATGACGGATCATATAATGGGCTGTGTCGCCGCCCTGATACTTATAAGCCAGGGTTCCTGTGGAACTGTACACGGCCAAAAAGGATAAAATGGTCAGGATAAAGACTATCGCCCAGATCACTTTATCACCTTTTATGCTGCTCATCAAATTATTCATTCCGCTTTCCTTTTTTGAGTTCAGAGTTTTGAGTTCATAGACTAGAGTTCATCGACCGCCTGTTTGAACTGGTTGCCGCGGTCCTCATAATTTTCAAAAAGATCGAAGCTGGCACAAGCCGGCGACAACAAAACAATATCCCCTTTTTCAGCCAGATGGTAAGAAGTTTCCACCGCTTCTTTCGCTGATTCCGTATCTACGATAATATCTACCACATCGGCAAATGCCTTGTGGATATTGGAATTATCCAACCCCAGGCAAACGATGGCCTTCACTTTTTCCTTTACAAGGATTTTGAGGGTTTCGTAGTCGTTACCCTTATCAACGCCTCCGACGATCCAGACTGTTGGTTTGTCGACATACTCCAAAGCATACCAGGTAGCATTGATGTTGGTTGCTTTGGAATCGTTGATAAAGCTGATTCCGTGAACACTTGCCACAAATTCCAACCGGTGTGAGATGTTTTGAAAATCCGAAAGGCTCTGTTTGATGGTTTCCTTTCTGATCTCAATTAATTGGGCGGCGATGCCGGCTGCCATCGAATTTCTTTGGTTGTGTTTTCCCTGTAATGCTAACTGCTCCAGTGTCATATCAAATTTAATTTTGTTGTTTTTAAAAACAATTTTATTCTCTGTTAAATAAGCTCCGGGACCTGTGCCTTCCGGCAGGAAACCGAAAGGAACGGCCGTCGCTTGAATTTTTCGCTTTTTCATCTCTTTCAGGATCACAGGATCCTCTGCCCAGTAGATGAAAAAGTCGTCTTTGGTTTGATTTTGAAGAATCCGGAATTTCGAATCCACATATTTTTGAAAATCATAATCGTAGCGGTTAAGGTGGTCGGGTGTGATATTCAGCAATACAGCTACTTCCGCTTTGAAATCATACATGCCGTCGAGCTGAAAACTGCTTATCTCCAGCACGTAATAATCAAAGTTGTGAAGTGCCACCTGCATGGCGAAACTGTCGCCCACATTTCCAGCCAGACCCACATTCAATCCTGCACTTTTCAAAATGTGCCAGATCAGCAGCGTGGTCGTCGTCTTGCCATTGCTTCCCGTGATACAGATCTTCTTTGCATTCGTATACCGGGATGCAAATTCTATCTCGGAAACGACCCTGATCTTTTTCTGATGCAATTCCTTTATAAGAGGAATGTTATCAGGAATCCCAGGACTCTTCACCACTTCGCCTGCCGACAGGATCTTCGGGATGCTGTGTCCGTTTTCTTCAAACTCAATCTCAAAATGTGTAAGAACGTTGCGATACTTTTCAGGTATCTTTCCATTATCTGAGACAAAAACACTCAGGTTCCTGGTTTTGGCCAAAACGGCAGCGCCAACGCCGCTTTCGCCCGCCCCGAGTACCACTATATTGTATTTTTGATTCATTCTTTTTCATTGTTTTATCTCACTTTCAGCGTGATTACCGTCATGACCGCCAGGGCAATGCCCACGATTAAAAAGCGCACTACAATCTTCGGTTCCGAATAGCCCTTCTTCTGGAAATGGTGATGTAAAGGCGCCATCAGCAGGATGCGCCTCCCGGCTCCGTATTTCTTGCGGGAATACTTGAAATAGCCTACCTGCAACATCACCGAGATGCTTTCTGCCAGGAAAATGCCGCACAACAACGGGATGAGTAATTCCTTCCTGATGATGATGGCAAAAACAGCGATGATACCCCCGATGGCAAGGCTTCCCGTGTCGCCCATAAAAATCTGGGCAGGATAAGTGTTGAACCACATGAAACCGACCGTAGCTCCTACAAACGCACTGACATACACCGAAAGTTCACCAACATTCGGCAGATACATGATGTTCAGGTAATCGGCAAAAATGATGTTACCGGAAACCCAGGCAAGAATGCCCAGGGTTGCCCCGATGATGGCCGAGGTCCCCGCCGCCAATCCATCCATTCCGTCTGTGAGATTTGCTCCGTTGGAAACACCGGTAATGATGAGGATTACGATAGGGATAAAGACCAGAAAAGCCCATTTTTTATATCCGGGGCCCAGCCACTTCAACAGCGCGGCATAATTGAATTCATTATTCTTCAGGAACGGGATCGTCGTTTTGACAGCATGCGTGTCTTTAATGGAAAAACGAGCCGAAGGGCTGGGTTCTCCCCCGTTCAGGGTGTAGGTCACATTCGTTGATGGCAGAACCTTTTCGCGGATCACCACATTCTTGTTGAAGTACATCACCAAACCCACGATTAGCCCCAGGATCACCTGACCCAGGATTTTATATTTTCCACGGAGCCCCTGTTTGTCTTTTTTAAATACCTTGATATAATCGTCGATAAATCCAATAGCTCCCATCCAGACAGTCGTAAAGAGCATAAGAAGGATGTAAATATTGTCCAGTCTTGCGAAAAGCAAGGCAGGGATCAGAATGGAGGATAAAATGATCAGACCGCCCATGGTTGGGGTGCCCTGTTTTTCCATCTGACCTTCCAAGCCCAAATCGCGGACGGTCTCCCCTACCTGTTTCTTTTTGAGAAAACTGATCCAGCGGCCGCCGAAAACCATCCCTATTAAAAGAGATGTTATCAAAGCCAGTGCAGCACGGAACGACAGATACTGAAACAGCCCTGTGCCCGGAATGGAGTATGTATCATGCAGAAATTTGAATAAATGATATAACATGTTCTTTATACTTGTTCAAACAGTTCTTTCAATATTTTTTTGTCATCGAACGGATGCTTCACCCCTTTGATTTCCTGATATTTTTCATGCCCCTTGCCTGCCACCAGAATGATGTCGCCTTTGATCGAGAGGTTCACTGCCGTTTTGATGGCTTCACTGCGGTTGCCGATCACCATGGTGTAGCGTTTCTGAACCGGATCGATGCCGCTTATCATGTCTGCGAGAATGGCCTCCGGGTCTTCGGTGCGCGGATTATCAGAGGTCAGGATGACACGATCGCTGTATTGGGCAGCGATGGAAGCCATCACCGGCCGTTTGGTTTTGTCGCGGTCACCGCCGGCACCAACCACCGTGGTAAGTTTTGAATCGCCGGCACGCACAGCTTTAATGGTTTCCAGCACATTCTTCAGCGCATCAGGTGTATGAGCGTAATCCACGATTGCCGTCACACCTTCCGGTGACCGCAGCACCTCAAAACGTCCTTCGGCACCGCGCAATGTGCTCAAGACAGCCAGAATTTCTTCCTTTTCCTGATCTAATAAGACGGCGACAGCATAAATTGCCAGCAGATTGGAAGCATTGAATCCACCCACGAGCAATGAGTACACCTCTTCGTGATCAATCCGCATTTTTAGTCCTTCAATTTCATTTTCCAGTACCCGGCCTTTGAAATCGGCCATGGTTTTCACACCGAAGCTGAATCTCCGGGCTTTTGTATTTTGCAGCATTACATCGGCATTCCGGTCGTCGGCATTTACCAGGGCAAATGCCGTTGCCGGCAGGTCGTCGAAGAATTTCTTTTTGGCTTTGATATATTCCTGGAAAGTCTTGTGATAATCCAGATGGTCATGGGTGATGTTAGTGAAAACAGCTCCGGCAAATTCCAGTCCTGCAATTCTTTCCTGTACGACTGCATGCGAGCTGACTTCCATAAAGGCAAATTCACAACCTTCGTCCACCATTTCTTTCAGCACCTTATTGATGGTGATGGCATCCGGTGTGGTACGCTCCGTTTTAATCTCACGTTCCTGTACCTTATTTACAATGGTGGAAAGCAATCCGGTTTTGTAACCCAACTGGATAAAAAGTCTGTGCAAAAGCGTTACGATGGTCGTTTTGCCGTTGGTTCCGGTAACACCAACCAGTTTTAAGGCCCTAGAAGGATTTTCGTAAAAATTAGCTGCCATTAAACCAAGAGCAAAAGAGGAATCTTTGACCCGGATATACGTAATATACTCTTCTATTTTCTCCGGCATCGTCTCACAAACCACGGCAACAGCTCCGTTTTCTATTGCCAGCCGAATAAATTTGTGACCGTCGGTTTGGGTGCCGGAAACTGCGACAAACAGGTCCCCTTCCGAAACTTCCCGCGAGTCGAGCACGATCGTGCTTACACGGACCCGCTCAGAACCTTCGATCTGCAGAGCTTTCACACCTGTCAATATTTCTTCTAGCAGCTTCATTTCCAGTTTGTCAAAATGTCGATAATAAAATATTAATAGTCTGACCTTTACGAAAATGCCCACCCGGACGGAGCGACTGTGAAATCACCGCTCCCCTGCCATTCACTTCCACATCGAAACCCATATTCTCCAGCAGATAAACAGCATCTCTGGCTTTCATTCCTCTAACATTGGGAACCAGGCCTTCGGAAAAATCTTTCACACTGAAAACCGCAGTATCGTTCACATCTTTGGTTTCAGCCCACTTTTCTTTGCTCAGATAATCTTTCTGATTTATTCCCAGATTTGAATAAATTCTCTTTAAATCGGGATACCATACAGGATGATTGGCCAGCGGCAAATCACTCAGCGTATCCGGAATGCCTGATCCCATGTTGATGGCCAGCGAAGTAGCGTAGACTTCATCGGCAATTTCCTTGAAAACAGGAGCGGCAGCCGAAGCACCGTAATAACCGTGTTTCGGTTTGTTGATGACTACAATACAGGAGTACTGCGGATCATCGGCGGGGAAATATCCTACGAAAGTGGCGTTGTATTCGGGAAGATATCTTCCGTCTTTTGAAATTTTCGCCGTTCCGGTTTTCCCGGCAATTTTAAAATGTTTATTCTTCAGGCTCTGTCCGGTACCGTTTTGAACCACTGCCTCCAACAATGTCCTGGCCAGCTTGATCACCCTTGGAGGTGCAATCATGGAATCCCGGACCTGAACCGGAAATTTCCTGATGACATTCCCACCTTCGGTGATTTCCGTGACAAAACGGGGCTTCACCTCCACGCCACTGTTGGCAACCGAATTATAGAAAGTCAGAATTTGCAACGGTGTCAGCTCCAACCCATAGCCAATGGACATCCATGGCAAAGAAGTCAGATACCAGACTTTCTTGTCGGAAGGATTTTTGATATATGGCATGGCTTCACCCGGAATCGGCAGCCCCAACGGCTTATTGAGCTTCATCGCGTAAAGGTGATCGATGAATTTTGCCGGGTCGTCTTTGTAACTTCTGTAGATAAGTTTTGATATCCCGACATTGGAAGACTTTTCAAAAGCTTCTTTGACCGTCAGAATTCCGTGCCCTACATCATGTACATCACGAAGGGTCCTGCCATAATAATTAACGAAACCTTTTCCAACTGAAACGGTATCCGTCAACGTAAATTTTTTGTCATCCAGTGCGGCAATCATGGAAGCCAGTTTGAACGTGGAACCGGGTTCTATCTTCTCACCGATGGCCATGTTGTAATTTTCTTCATAGCGCTTGTCGGTGGAATCGTATTTTAGGTTGGCAATGGCTTTGATATCACCCGTTTTTACCTCCATCAGGATGGCACATCCCATCTGTGCTTCATGTTTGATCATCTGTTTCCTGAGTGCTTCCTCCGCCACATCCTGCAGGTCAACGTTGATAGTGGTCACAAGATCTTCCCCGTTGTGAGGGTCCACTTCCATTTCGTTATGCACCGGAAGCCAGGCGCCGTGGTTGATCCTTCTGCGGATCTGCTTCCCGTTTTTGCCCCGCAAAACATGGGCAAAAGCCCCTTCAAGACCCACACGGATGTGTTCCACCGGAATATCATACCCGATGGTACGGGCTGCCAGCATCCCATACGGAAGCTCTCTGGTAGTTTTCTGAAAGGTGATCAGGCCCCCGTAGGCTTTCTTTCTTAAAATCGGGAAGGTTTCAATTTTCTTCAACTGATCATAGGTGACCCTGCGGTGAATGAGGAAAAACCGGTTTCCTTTTTTGCGGGCTTCTACCAACATCCGGCGGTAAGTTCTGGCCGGAGCATCCTGAAACAAATTGGCAAGTGAAGTAGAAAGAGAGTCCACTTTAGAGTTGAACAGTTCATCCGAAATATAATCGCTGCCCACATCCATACGCACTTCAAAAACAGGCACGGAAGTTGCCAGCAAATCGCCCTCATCGGAGAGGATGTTTCCGCGTGCCGCCTCCAGGTCGAAAATGCGGATCTCCTGCTTTGCAGCTTCCTTTGTCAATCCGGGCCCTTCCTTCACCTGAATGTAAACAATCTTACCTATGACAGCCAGGCCAAACACAAGCATGAAGCCGTAGATGAGATAAACCCGCCATAATATGTCATTCTTGTCTTCTACCACTTTTCTCTACTTGTTAACTTTTATTCTGATCACCTTGAGCGGTTCCTTGTTTTCTTTGATTCCCAGTTTTTCCAGCCGTTTTGCCAGCTGCGATTGCTTGCTGATGGTGATGAGGTTTGATTTCACGGAGATATACTCATACCGCAACTCTTTCACTTCTTTCTGCAACCTGCTGATTTCGCGGACCTTGCTTTCCAGCGTGAAGTCGTTAGTGATGTAAATAAATGCCAGAAGAGAAAGAAAAAGTAAGAAGGGGAACATGCGGAAGGTCCTTTCTTTTTCAAAGACACCACCGCCCAATACCTCATGAGTAGCTTTTCCGAAGCGTCCTTTGGACGTGGAAGGCTTCTTTTCCTTTTTCTTCTTTTCAGGGTTCAGACTATTTGTTTTCATCACGCAACAATTTTTTCTGCAATCCTCAGTCTGGCCGATCTTGCCCTGCTGTTCTTACTGATCTCCGTCTCATCGGGCATGATTGCCTTGCTATGAATCGGCACCAGGCTTACCAGCTTGTTACCGTAAAAATCTTTCTTCAGTTCACCTTCGAAATTCCCGGTCTTCATAAAGTTCTTCACCATCCTGTCTTCCAGCGAGTGATACGAGATCACCACCAGTCTGCCGCCGGGTTTCAAAACCTCTGCCGCCTGCTCCAGGAATACCTTCAGCACCTCCAGCTCCTCATTCACTTCGATCCGGATGGCCTGGAAGAGCATGGCCAGCAGCTTATTTTTCTGTGTCGCAGGGATGCATTTTTCCACGCTATGGACCAGTTCCTGAGTCGTTTTTATTTTCTTGATGTTCCGTTGCTCCAGAATCATCCTGGCCATGCAACGGCTGTTTTTGATTTCGCCATACTGGCGAAAGATCCGGTTCAAATCTTCTTCGGAATATGTGTTCACCACATCGGCCGCACTCTTTCCCTGATCCTTCATCATCCGCATATCCAGGGGTCCGTCGAAACGGGTCGAAAATCCACGCTCCGGTTCATCAAACTGATAAGAACTCACCCCCAGATCAGCCATGATTCCGTCTACAGCGGGCTTTCCGTATAGCGTCAGGAAGTTTTTGAGGTACTTGAAATTCTGATTAATAAACTGAATTCGGTCGTCATCCGGCAGGTTGGAAGCTGCATCCGGATCCTGGTCGAAAGCAACCAATGTGCCGGCTTTGCCAAGATGCTCAAGGATGACGCGGGAATGACCGCCACCGCCGAAAGTAGCATCGACATACACGCCGTCCGGAGAAATGTTAAGTCCCTCCACACTTTGATGAAGCAATACCGGATTGTGATACATTTTTATCATTCAGT
>CAYWBO010000057.1:0-17815 GCA_964456625.1 uncultured Lentimicrobiaceae bacterium
CCTGGCAGCCCTATCTGATTGTAGCTGCAATCGGTGCTTTGATCATTGGTCTTGGCGTGTTGGCTCAGGTTTACCAATTGGTTATCAGTATAAAAGATCGTAAGAAAAATATGGATTTGACGGGTGATCCCTGGAACGGAAGAACATTGGAATGGTCCACCGCCTCACCAACGCCCGAATATAATTTTGCTGTAATTCCTAAGGTGGAAGATATCGATGCTTTCTGGGATATGAAAGAAAAAGGAATTGCCTATAAACGCCCGAAAGAATACCACGATATTCACATGCCTAAAAATACGCCTGCCGGATTATTTATGGGGGTCTTTACCCTGGGCTTTGGATTTGCTATGGTTTGGCATGTCTGGTGGCTGGCCATTGTAAGTATTGTCGCTTTGGTTGCAACAGTGATTAACGTTGCTTCCAACGATGATGTGGAATATGTTATCCCGGCAGCAGAAGTGAAGAAAATTGAAGATGAACGCTTCCGGCTTTTGTCTGAAAACCTTGAAGCAAATAACGACGTTATGGAAGGAGGAAGCAAGTAATGAATACAGAAATAAATACAACGAATACCTCTGAAATGGAACACAATAGTGCAGAACTGAAAACTTATGGTTTCTGGATTTACCTGATGAGCGACCTGGTGTTGTTCTCAGCCCTTTTTGCAACTTTTGCGGTAATCGGTTACAATTATGCCGGTGGTAAGGGACCAAAAGAGTTATTTGACTTACACTATCTTTTTATTGAAACCATGTTTTTGCTTACCAGTAGTATGGTCTTCGGCCTTACGATGGTTTCCATGAACGGAAATGCCAAAAAAAGAGTAATCACGGGTCTTATCATTACCTTTCTTCTTGGACTGGGATTTATCTTTATGGAGGTCCATGAATTTTACGGATTGATCATGGCAGGAAACGGCCCTTCGAGAAGCGGGTTTCTCTCGGCATTCTTTACCCTGGTAGGGACCCACGGGACTCACGTTTTCTTCGGTCTGGTTTGGATCATCGTGATGATCGCCCAGGTGGTGAAAAAAGGGCTGACCGACGGCGTCCGCTCGCGCATGATGCGGCTGAGTCTGTTCTGGCACTTCCTGGATGTGGTCTGGATAGGCGTCTTCACCGTAGTTTACCTGCTGGGAGTTTTATAATCCCATAAAATCATTTGTTAATCGAAAAAATTAGAGACCATGAATCATACAGATAATCAAAATATGGGAGCAGGCCACATCACCGTCAAAGGTTATATCACAGGTTTTGTGCTGGCACTCTTGCTAACACTGATCTCTTTTGGCCTGGTCATGACCGATGTCGTTTCCCGGCAGTTTGCCGTCATCGGCTTGTTTGTTGCGGCTGTCGTTCAGATGCTGGTGCATCTGCATTATTTTCTGCACCTCGACCGGTCGTCGGCACAACGCTGGAATGTGCTGGCACTGGCATTTACGGCATTATTGCTGTTCATTTTCGTTGCCGGTACCATCTGGGTACTTTACACGCTGAACTCACGCATGATGTGATGATCAGTATTCTTTAGAATTTATTATTTGAATTCCATTTATTAAAAAAGAAGCTCAGGAATTTCCTGAGCTTCTTTTGTTTTATGCCGAAAAGCTTTCTTTTCAGGCGTATTTTTCAGCCGTCAGCGCCACGATGTTTACAATCACCTCCATGGCTTTTTGCATCGATTCCAGGACAACATATTCATAGCGGCCGTGGAAATTGTGCCCTCCGGTGAAAATATTCGGGCAGGGCAATCCTTTGTATGACAGCTGTGCTCCGTCGGTACCGCCCCGGATGGCATGAATGTTCAGTTTCACATCCGCACGTTTCATGGCTTCTTCAGCGATATGGATAATATGCATCTGAGGTTCGATCTTCTCTTTCATGTTGTAGTACTGGTCTTTCATGTCGACGGTGATCAGCTCCTGACCGTATTCGTCGTTTACTGCTTTGGCCGCAGCCAGGAACAGGGTCTTTTTCTTTTCAAACAAAGTCTTGTCATGATCGCGGATGATATATTGCATCTCAGTATTCTCAACATTGCCTTTCATCTGATACAGATGGTAGAAACCTTCGTACTCCTTGGTTTGTTCCGGAACTTCTTTCGGCGGCAACGCAGAAATAAATTTATTGGCTACCAGCAGTGAATTGATCATTTGATGATAGGCCGTTCCCGGATGTACGCTCAGCCCTTTTATTTTGACTTTGGCGCCGGCAGCGTTGAAGTTTTCGTATTCCAGCTCGCCGATCTCACTTCCATCGAGGGTATAAGCCCATTGAGCCCCGAATTTTTCCACGTTAAACAGATGTGCGCCCCTGCCTACTTCTTCGTCCGGATTGAAACCGATCCGGATCTTTCCGTGTTTGATTTCAGGATGCTCCAGCAGATATTCGGCAGCAGCAATAATTTCTGTCACGCCTGCCTTGTCATCGGCACCCAGCAGTGTCGTTCCGTCGGTTGTGATTAATGTTTTCCCGACATAATTCTTCATTTCTCCAAAGTCACGGGGTGACAGCACAACATTTTGTTCCTTGCTGAGAACAATGTCGCCGCCGTCATAATGCTCATGTACCTGCGGATTTACACCGGCAGCTGTAAAATCGGGAGCCGTATCAAAGTGCGCAATAAACCCGATTACCGGAATGTTGGCGTCCGTATTGGCAGGGATGGTGGCCATCACATAGGCGTGTTCATCGATGCTGACGTCTTCAAGGCCTAAATCCTGAAGCTCTTGAAAAAGCATTTTTGCCAGATCCCACTGATTTTCGGAACTGGGGCATGCATCGTTTTCAGGGTCCGAGGTGGTTTCAATTTTGGCGTAACGAATAAACCGTTCTGTAATATTTTCCATTTTTTTCAATTTTTGCAAAAGTAAGGATTCGATTGAAAAGGCTTCAACCTATCCCGATTAATTTTGGGAAAATTAACGCTTTGTGATCCTAAAACGGGTCATTTTGTATCCATGTGATTTGCAAATCTCAGAAAGTATTACTTTTGCTTTTTACGTGAGATTTAATAGAACTTCAGATAAAAAACAGCAAATTCAGGCATGAATAAAATCCTGCTTATCATTAAGCGTGAATATCTTACGCGAGTGCGCAAGCGTTCCTTTATTGTGATGACCATCCTGGGGCCTATTTTGATGGCCGCTCTGATCATCCTACCGGTTTATTTAGCGACACGCAGCCAGAACTCCATGAAAACGATCGCCGTGCTGGATGAAACGGGGTGGTTCTATCAGAAGTTCAAGGATCAGCCGGATATGAAGTTTACGTACGTAAGCGGAGATTTTGAAAAAGCCAAAGAAGAAGCACTGAAAAATAAAGAAATGCTGCTTTATATTCCGTTGCCCAAGTTGAATTTACCCGTGGATGCAGAATTGTATTCTGAAAATCAAATGGGCCTGGGCGTAAATACTTACGTGAAGATGGTCATGAAAAATGAAATCCAGAATAAGAAACTGCTGGCCGTTGGCATCAATCCGGAAGTCATCAAATCTTCGCGTGTGGAGATCAATCTGGAGATGATCAAAGTCAGCGCCGGTGGCGAGGAGAAAAAAGTGTATTCCGGTGCGGAAGAAGGCATTGCCGTCTTTTCAGGGATCATGATCTATTTTTTCATTTTCATGTTTGGCGCCCAGGTGATGCGGGGCGTTATGGAAGAAAAATCCAATCGAATCGTGGAGGTGATCATCTCTTCGGTGAAGCCTTTTCAGCTCATGATGGGAAAAATTGTGGGCATCGCCATGGTCGGGATCACGCAGTTTTTGCTGTGGATCGTTTTGACATTGTCGCTGGTGGGGATTTTTCAGACCAGTGTTGGCAGTAGTGATCTGTCGTCGGGTTTAAAAATGCTGACAGAGCAAAAACTTGCTGCCAACGGTGAGGCGGCCACACAAATGACACATTTTGCCGTCGCTCAGATCCACGAGGTGCTTTCCACTATTGATTTCAAGGTGATGATATTTAGTTTCCTGTTTTTCTTCCTTGCAGGATATCTGCTTTATGCATCCATGTTTGCTGCCATTGGCGGCGCAGTCGACCATGATGCGGATGCACAACAATTCATGTTACCGGTTTCCATGCCTCTGATTTTATCTGTTGCCGTGATGGGGATCGTGGCTGCGGAACCCAGCGGGTCTGTTGCGTTCTGGCTCTCCATGGTGCCGCTTACTTCTCCTGTGGTGATGATGGCACGGATTCCTTTCGGAGTTCCCTGGTGGCAGGTAGGCCTTTCGGCTGGTATTCTTCTGCTAACTTTCATTCTGACTACTTTTGTTGCGGGAAAGATTTACCGGGTCGGTATTTTGATGTATGGAAAGAAGGTGAGCTACGCCGTGTTGTGGAAATGGTTAAGAAATTGATTTAATAATCGTTATAAAATAAATTCCGGCCGTTGGTTTTTGGGCTTAAAATCAGAAATTAAGGTGGTTACAGGGAGCTGAAGTATTTTGTTATATACAAATATTATGCTATTTTTGCACCCTTAAAAAAAGAAAGTAAAATATAATAGTTAATTACAAATGCAAAACAAAGGAGCTATTAGGTTCGTTGCAATTGCCTTTGCATTGGTTTGTCTATACCAGCTGAGTTTCACTTACGTGGGTGGCAGGGTTAAGAAGCATGCAAGCGAGTACGCGCGAAATGGGAAAGCAATCAGTGAGGCAAAAGCACTGGCAAACGGAAACCAGGCCTTGGAGACATACTACCTGGATTCTATTTCCAAAGCACGAGAAAACTACTATCTCGACAGCGTCGAGAATAAGCCGGTTTTCAATATGCTTATCGGGAAATATACTTACAAAGAAGTTAAGGATCGCGAGTTGAATCTTGGTCTTGACCTGAAGGGCGGTATGAACGTTGTCCTGGAAGTCAAAGTCTCTGACATTATCAGAACGTTGGCCGGCAGCCGTGCCAATGACCCGGTCTTTGTGAAAGCCTTGAATATGGCTACACAGATGCAGAAGAACAGTAACCAGGATTATGTTACCTTGTTTGGTGATGCCTTTATGAAAATAGATCCCAATGCACATTTGGCTTCTATCTTTTTGTATGAATTTAAGGATCAGGGAATCACCATTAACTCTACCAATACTCAGGTGCTTGCTGTCTTGAAAAAGGAAACCGCCGGTGCTGTAGATCGTACTTTCCAGATTCTGCGTACCCGTATCGACCGTTTCGGTGTGGCCCAGCCTAACATCGAAAAGCTGGCAACACTGGGCAGGATCATGGTGGAGCTTCCCGGTATCAAGGACCCCAGCCGTGTGAGAAAACTGTTGGAAGGGACTGCCAAGCTGCAGTTTTGGGAAACTTATGAGTTCTCTGATATCCATACCTTTTTCGATCAGGCCAACGACAAATTGCGCGCTGACTTAAGTACTCAGGATACCACCAAAGCGGTTGCTGCCAAAGGCAAAACTGCCGAAAAAACCCCAGCCGTAAAAAAAGCAACTGCCGACACAACCGGCAATGCTTTGATCAATAAGATTTCCAAGGATACAACCCAGCAAATGAACCAGGCTTCTTTAAAGCAATATGCTCAAAGAAATCCTTTATATGCCTATTTGCATCCTTCCTATTTTCAGGGACAGGACGGACAGTATTATGCCGGAAAAACAGATATCGTAGGTTATGCCGCCATTAAAGACACGGCTCGTGTTAATCACCTGCTGTCTCTGGTAAAAAGCAGTTTCCCCCGTGATCTGAAACTGGCCTGGGCTGTGAAACCTGATTCCAGAGTGGCTAATAGTCTGGCCCTTTATGCATTGAAAAGCTCACGGGAAGGAACTCCTGCCTTGGGTGGTGATGTGATCTCCGGTGCACGTCAGGATTTTGATCCGAATGGTAAAGTAACCGTTGATCTGCAGATGAACAGCCAGGGCGCAAAATCCTGGAAACGGATTACCGGTGATAACGTTGGGAAATTTGTGGCCATCGTATTGGATGGTTACGTTTATTCAGCTCCGGTGATAAACGAAGCTATTCCCGGCGGTCGTTCATCTATTTCCGGTGGCGGTATGACAGTCCAGGAAGCCAAAGACCTTGCCAATATTCTGGAAGCCGGTAAACTTCCGGCTCCTGCCAGAATTGTTGAAGAGGCTGTTGTAGGGCCTTCGTTGGGTCGTGAAGCCGTTCATGCCGGTATGGTGAGTTTTATTCTGGCTTTCTTTGCGGTGCTGGCATATATGATCGTTTATTATAACCGTGCCGGCCTTGTTGCCAGTCTTGCGTTGGTCGTCAACGTGTTTTTCCTCTTCGGGGTACTGGCCTCACTGGGGGCTGTGTTAACGCTTCCCGGTATCGCCGGTATTGTGCTGACACTTGGTATGGCGGTCGATGCGAACGTTATTATCTACGAGCGTATCAAAGAAGAGGTGCGAGCGGGGAAAGGACTGCGGCTTGCGTTGCACGATGGTTATGCCAACGCATACTCCGCTATCATCGATGGTAACGTAACTACCTTGTTGACGGGCGTTGTGCTGTATGTGTTCGGAACCGGTCCGATCCAGGGATTTGCTACTACCCTGATCATCGGTCTGATATCTTCATTGTTTACCGCTATCTTTATTTCAAGGTTGATCTTTGAAAGATTGCTGAGCCAGAACAAGAAAATTCCCTTCTCTTTCAAATGGACCGCCAATACATTGAGCCACGCTCATATTGATTTCATTGGAAATCGTAGGAAAGCTTATATTTTCTCGCTGGCTATCTTCGTCATCGGAATGGCTTCATTGTTTACCAGAGGACTGAACTTTGGTGTGGACTTCACAGGAGGCCGGACTTATGTGGTTCGTTTCGATCATAACGTACAAACTGAGCCCATTAGAAAATCTCTGACAGCCGTCTTTGACAACCAATCTCCGACTGTTAAGACCTTTGGTCCCGACAACCAGATTAAAATCGTTACAAAGTATCTCATTCAAAGTGACGCAAATGATGTGGATTCACTCATCCAGGAAAAACTGTATGAAGGTTTGAAGGGATACTATAATAAGAAAATGACCTTTAAGGACTTTACTTCAGATACGGAAGGAGCCAACAAGCTGCTGGGTATTCTGAGTTCTGAGAAATTCGGGCCGACGATCGCATACGACATCAGGGAGAAAGCCTATTTTGCCATTTTCTTCTCGTTGCTGATCATATTCATTTACATCGCCATCCGGTTTAAAAACTGGCAGTATGGACTAGGGGGTGTGACTTCACTGTTCCATGATACACTGATTACAATCGGGATTTTCTCGTTGGGTTACGGAAGACTGCCCTTCGGAATGGAAGTCGGCCAGTCGTTTATCGCGGCCATTCTGACCATCATTGGGTACTCCATCAACGATACCGTGATCATCTTCGACAGGATCAGGGAGAACATCAGATTGTTCCCGAAACATACGCTGAAACAGAATATGAACGACGGTATGAACCAGACCCTGGCGCGTACCATGAACACGTCCGGTACCACACTGGCTGTATTGATCGTCATCTTCCTGTTTGGTGGTGCGGTTATCCGCGGATTTACCTTCGCACTGTTGATGGGTATTCTGTTCGGTACTTATTCTTCTGTCTTTAATGCAACCCCAATTGCCTATGACCTGCTTCACGGCGATAGGCAATTAAAAGAAGCTGAATCAGGAGAGAAAACTGTCAGCAGCAAGAAGAAAAAGAAATAAGATATTAAATGAGAATAAAAAATCCGGGCTGAAAAGTCCGGATTTTTTTTTTGATGTAAAATAGTTGCCTGTCGGTTATTTACTGGAGTTTATATCGTTGATTTTTAATTTTATCGATTATATGAAGAAAAAGCTCTTGTTATTTATTAACGGGTTTTAAAAATTGTTTAGTTTTGGATGATCAAGTCTTTCATGCTAAATAGTTATAGAATGCAAAATAATTTACCTCAAACCAACAAGCATTTTAGTTACAATCACTTTCCCTATCTTATTTTGATTGTATTGTTTTTCTTCCTTTTTCAGGGGTCTGCTTTTGCGCGTAAGAAAACTTCCGCGAAAGCGAAGACAACTGAAGTGACCTTTCCTAAGAATATGTTCAACAATTTTACGTATAGAAATATCGGTCCATTCCGTGGCGGTAGGTCGGTGGCGGTTGCCGGGACCATGCAGCAGGATCAGACTTTTTATTTTGGTGGTGCTGCCGGTGGCGTTTGGAAAACCGTAAACGGCGGCATGACCTGGAAAAATATTTCAGATAAATTCTTTAAAACGGCGGCTGTAGGTGCTTTAGCGGTGGCTCCCTCGAATCCCAACATTATCTATGCCGGGATGGGAGAGCCATTCATTCGTGGCAATATGGCTACCGGAGACGGAATTTACAAATCTGATGATGCAGGAAAGACCTGGAAACATATGGGTTTGAAAGAAACGCATGTCATCAGTAATATCGTGGTTGATCCTCACAATCCGGACATCGTATACGTAGCGGCCATGGGGCATGTTTTTGGCGACAATCCGGAACGGGGTGTTTACCGTTCGGAAGACGGTGGCAAAACATGGACGAAGATCCTGTATGTGGATGACAAAACCGGAGCTTCATACATTGCCATGGATCCGAATAATTCTCAGATTCTTTATGCGGGCATGTGGCAGGCATTTCGTAAACCATGGACTTTTTCCAGCGGTGGACCGGGAAGTGGATTGTATAAATCGACGGATGGAGGAAATACATGGAAAAATATTTCACACAATCCCGGGCTTCCCAAGGGAGTTCTGGGAAAGATCAGTGTCAATGTGGCTCCTTCGAATTCAGAACGGGTGTATGCGATCATCGAAAACGAAAACGGCGGCGTTTTCCGTTCTGATGATGGTGGAAAAACCTGGAGGCGCCTTTACCATAAGTCGAACCTGACACAGCGGGCCTGGTATTATGGCAGAATCTATATCGATCCCAAAAATGATAATGTGGTGTATGCGCCGCAGGTATCAGGAATTTTGAAGTCTGTGGATGGCGGTATGAGTTTTTCACGCATTCGAACCCCTCATGGAGACAACCATGTGATGTGGATCGATCCGAAAAATCCGGAGATCATGATCAATGGAAATGACGGGGGTGCTTCCGTTTCTTACGATGGTGGAAAGACCTGGTCATCGGAGGATAACCAGCCTACGGCCCAGTTTTATCATGTGGCAGTGGACAACCAGTTCCCATATCATATTTATGGTGCCCAGCAGGACAATTCCACTGTGAAGATCCTGAGCCGGACTTCAGGTTATGCCATTACCGACAAAGACTGGTGGGCCATCGGTGGCGGCGAAAGCGGGTATGTAGCTCCCGATCCGGAAAATCCCGACATCACCTATGGTGGTGAATATGATGGAGTCATTGTTAAATACAACCAGAAAACGGGGCACAGTCAGAATGTGGATGTGTGGCCTGACAATCCCATGGGACATGGTGCCAAAGATCTGAGGGACCGTTTTCAGTGGACATTTCCCATCGTGTTTTCTCCCAACAATCCTAAGATCCTCTATACGGCATCACAATATGTTTACCGGAGTGATAATGCAGGGATGAGCTGGACGAGGATCAGCCCGGATCTGACCCGGAATGACGCTACGAAGCAGATCGCTTCGGGAGGTCCCATCACAAAAGACAACTCTGCCGTGGAATATTATAATACGATTTTTGCTTTTGCTGAATCACCGGTAAAAGCCGGCGTATTGTGGGCCGGTTCCGACGACGGTCTGGTGCATGTTTCCACCGATAATGGCAAAACATGGGAGAATGTTACACCGAAAGATCTGCCCGAATGGACTACCATCAGCATCATTGAGCCTTCACATTTCGATGCCGGAACAGCGTTTGTTGCTGCCAGAAGATATCGCCAGGATGATTTCGTACCTTATATTTATAAGACCACCGACTATGGCAAGCACTGGGAAAAAATCACCAAAGGCTTGCCGGCGGACGGTTCTTCGTTTGTGGTGCGCCAGGATACAAAGAATCCCAACCTGCTTTATGCAGGAAATCTGACGGGTGTTTATGTTTCCTTTAACGGAGGAGAACAATGGCAATCGCTGCAGCTGAATCTGCCGCCTGTTCCCGTCAGGGATATGGTGATCCAGGACAGGGCGAATGATCTCGTGCTGGCTACTCATGGACGGGCCTTCTGGATTTTGGATAATCTTGAAGTCTTGAGACAGATGAGCGAGAAAGTAGAACACTCCGATGCCTTCTTATTTAAACCAGAGAAGACTTATCTGACAAGAGGTTACGGATTTCACATTCCTGCCGGAATGTCTTATGGTGAAAATCCGCCTAACGGACTGGTGGTTTACTATTATCTGAAAGCTGCACCGGCAGCAAAACAGACGGTGAAGCTGGAGTTCCTCACAAAAGAGGGAAAGCATATCATTACGTTCTCCAACAATAAAACCACCACCGGAAAGCCGATGCACATTTCGAAAGAATTTTACACGGATACTACCCAAACACAACGTGGTTTTTTACCTGCTCAGCCAGGATTAAATCAGTTTGTTTGGAATATGCGCTATCCTAGTGCCAAGGCAGTTCCCGGAGCGGTAATTTGGGATGGAAACATGGCCGGTCCGCATGTGGTCCCCGGAACGTACCAAATGAAGCTGATTGTCGGAAAAGATACGTTATCAAAGAATTTTGACGTGGTGATCGATCCGCGTTACAAGGTGACCCAGTCTGATCTGGAGGCACAGTTTGATCTGTTGATGAAGATCCACCACAAATTGAACCAGACGGATAAAAGTATCCTGAAAATCAGGAAAGCCAAAGGTGAAATCAACGGATACTTAAGCCGGTTAAGCGGTTTCCCGAAGAAGGATACGATGCAGAAAGTTGCCATGCCTTTGATCAAAGATCTGAGTAAAATTGAAGATGCGTTGATGCAGACAAAATCGCATGCTTCCGAAGATCCGCTGAATTATCCTGTCCGGCTCAATAACAAGCTGGCAGCCCTGGCCGCTTCGGTGGGCGATTCTTATAATCGTCCTACAAAACAGGATTATGAAGTATTTGCGGAACTCTCAAAGCAGGTAGATGTGCAGTTGAATGCACTGAAACCGTTGCTGGATCAGCAGCTGAAATCATTCAATGATCTGGTGGACTCGTTGCATGTGCCGGCTGTATATCTTCCTGAGAAGAAGTAAAAGGAATTTCTTTTCAAGATAAAATTAAAATCCCGGCAGTTTTCTGCCGGGATTTATTATTTCATTTCAGTGGAACGTGCATCATCGAACTTTTTTGAGATGTCAATCGCTTCCTGAATGACGCTTTCCGGATAACCGTTTATCTCCAGTATCCTGATGGCATTACGGTTGTGGTTTTTGCCGGCCTTCAGTTTGTAATCAAAGGCTACGTTCTTTTGTCCCACCTGTTCGCTGAAATGATACAGTTCGTATTCTTCGCTCAGCAGATCGGTGAGTTCCATGTCGTGCGTGGAGACAAAAACAATGTTATCGCTTTTGGCAAGCCATGAAAGCACGGCCTTTCCGGCGGAAATTCTTTCCACGGTATTGGTCCCTTTGAATATTTCGTCGAGGAAAAACAGGTTGGGAACATTGTTCCGGCTTTCATCAATCATATCTTTGATAGTCAGCACTTCTTCGAAATAATAACTTTTGTCGTTTACCAGATCATCGCTGATGCGGATGGCAGATAAAATCCTCATTCTCGGAAGCGAAAATGCTTCTGCAAAACAGGTATTCAGTGTCATGGCTGTAATGGCATTGATGGCGATGGTTCTGATGAACGTTGTCTTTCCGGACATGTTTGAACCTGTAATCAAAACAGAATTTTTATTTATTTCAATACTGTTCGCGACACAATGCTCAATCAGTGGGTGGTAAACGTTCTTAGCGATCAGCGAATGCCGGGTTTCAGTAATTTCCGGAATACAATAACCTTCAGGTTCTTTTCTCAAAGCGGCAATGGACATCAGAACGTCCACTTCCCCCACAAAGGAAAATATTTCTTCAATCTCGGTTTTTTTCTTCCAGAGTTGTTTTAAAAGGCTGAAGAGCAGCAAAGGTTCCAGCAGGAACTGAACTTTTATAATTTCAAACATTCCCCAAAAGATGGCCGTAATGTCGCTTTCCAGTCGGGAACCGATGTTGAAAAAGGAAAGGCGAAAACCTACCGAGTCTACATACTTTAAAGCTTTTTTCAAGTACGGATCTATTTGCTTTAGCGCATCGATTTTAAATAGTTCTTTCGCTGAGCGGCTCATCTGGACTAACTCCGGCAACAGGCTCAGATAAATGGAAACATTTCTCTTATTATAATAATGTATTATCAAACTAGCGATGAAAAGAGTAATGTAGAGGAAAAGAAAAATCGGGTTTATAAATATCCCGATGATGGTGAGTATATTGAGCACCGAAAGGAAGGGGATGACGGCATACCATTTGGGAGGCGAAACCGGCTCTTCCTGGAAAAGAGATTGGACATAAAAAGCATCGGTGTTGTTCAGTTTGTGCAAATGTGAAATGATAGCGGTCCTGAGTTCGGGCGATTCCATCATGCGTTTGATCAAAATCTCTTGTTGTTTGCGTGCTGTTGAATCCCGGGGAATGCAACGAAGTTTATCATACAGAAATTGCTGGCCGACGGAGGAATAGGTTCTGTCGAGGTAGGTAAACAACTCTTCAAAGTCAAGGTCGTTACAGGTTTTATCAGTCAGAACCTGGAAGTCCTTTGCGTGGTCTTTGTTTTTGAAATATCTTCCGATCAATTCAAAATTAAAAGTATCGTCTTTAAACTGGCCGAATAGTTTGATCAGATTTTCAATTTTTGTTTTTGCGCGGCTTGATTTCATTTTACAGGTTTTCGACGTTTAATACAATGATATTAATGCAAGTAAGAAATCACCTGCTTTGGTCAGCTACGAAATTATGAAAATAAACTTGTCGGGGGTAACGGAAAGCAACGGGATTCTCAACTCAAATTTTATTGAAATGTTGTTTATTTAATAAATATTTTTACCTTTGCACCCCGATTTGATAGCTTATTTGGATAAAGCAGTTGAATCAGACATAGTTATAGAGGAACCTGATAAGGTAAAACAATATAGGTTTCAACGATGGGAAGTTTTTCCGAAATAGCCCACCGCAGTTTTAAGACACCACCTTATCATAATTCCTTAAATTTTTTTTAAAAGTAATTGCGCGAGTAATTTAAATTTGTACTTTTGCGCCTCCTTAAAACAGGGGTTTATAGATAGATTAATAAATAATAGATATGCCGACAATACAACAGTTAGTAAGAAAAGGTCGCAAGAAACTGGTTGACAAAAGTAAGTCACCGGCATTGGATTCGTGTCCGCAACGTCGGGGTGTTTGTGTAAGGGTATACACTACTACGCCTAAAAAACCTAACTCTGCTATGCGTAAAGTGGCCAGGGTAAGGTTAACCAACGGAAAAGAAGTGAACGCTTATATTCCGGGTGAAGGACATAATCTTCAGGAACACTCCATTGTTATGATTAGAGGAGGCCGTGTTAAGGACCTTCCCGGTGTTCGTTATCACATCATCAGAGGTGCACTCGATACATCCGGTGTGGAAGGACGTACACAGCGCAGATCAAAATATGGAACCAAACGTCCCAAGAAAAAATAAAAAGTAAAGCAATTTAATCTCTCGGTACAATGAGAAAGACAAAACCAAAAAAGCGGATTATTCTTCCGGATCCAAAATATAATGATGTTTTGGTTACTAAGTTCGTAAACAACATTATGTTTAGCGGCAAGAAGAGTGTTGCTTTCAATATTTTTTATGAAGCTATGGAAGTTGTTTCTTCCAAAGTGGGTGAAGAAGAAAATGCACTCGACGTTTGGAAAAAAGCGCTTGCCAATGTTACCCCTGCCGTTGAGGTAAGGAGTCGCCGTATTGGTGGTGCCACTTTCCAGATCCCTTCAGAAATTCCTGCAGGAAGGAAACAATCCATCGGTATGAAGAATCTGATCAATTTCGCTCGCAAACGCCATGAAAAAAGCATGGGAGAGAAACTGGCAGGCGAAATTCTGGCCGCTTATAAAGAAGAAGGCGCCGCTTTCAAAAAGAAGGAAGATACGCACCGTATGGCAGAAGCCAACAAGGCATTTTCACACTTTAGATTTTAATGATAACTAAACGAGCTAAAAAGGACTACGAATAAGGAGATGGCAGTACAGGAAAATAACAGGCTGAGTTTAACCCGGAACATCGGGATTATGGCTCATATTGATGCGGGCAAGACTACCACGACTGAGCGTATTCTTTTCTATACCGGAAAGAATTACAAGATCGGTGAGGTACACGAAGGTGCTGCTACTATGGACTGGATGGTTCAGGAACAGGAACGTGGTATTACCATTACTTCTGCTGCAACCACCGTCTATTGGGAGCTATTTGGAAAAAAACACAAGATTAACATCATAGATACCCCCGGGCACGTTGACTTTACTGTTGAAGTAGAACGTTCGCTCAGGGTTCTCGACGGTGCTGTTGCTTTATTCTGTGCAGTAGGTGGTGTGGAACCCCAATCTGAAACAGTATGGAGACAGGCCGATAAATATAAAGTTCCTCGCATCAGTTTTGTGAATAAAATGGACCGTTCCGGCGCCGATTTTTTCGGTGTGGTGGATCAGATCAAAGAACGTCTGGGTGCCAACCCGGTTTTGATCCAGGTGCCCATTGGTGCTGAAGAGAACTTCAGAGGTGTGGTAGACCTCGTAAAAAATAAAGCCTTTATCTGGGATGATTCAACGCAGGGAACCAAAATTGTGGAAATCCCGATTCCCGATGATTTAAAGGACACCGTTTACGATTACCGGATGAAACTGATTGAGGGTGTTGCTGAGGAGAGTGATGAGATGCTGGAGAAATTCATGGACGATCCCGATTCCATCACGGAAGAGGAGATGATGACTGTGATTCGCAGGGCAACATTGGATATGAAGATCACCCCGGTGATGTGTGGTTCGGCATTTAAGAATAAAGGAGTTCAGATGTTGCTCAACGCCATCATCGAATTTCTGCCCAGCCCGCTGGATATCGATGCTGTTAACGGCATCAATCCCAAAACCGACAAAGAAGAAAAACGAAGCCCGGATCCCGACGATCATTTTTCAGCATTGGCTTTCAAAATCGCAACCGATCCTTACGTAGGAAGACTTTGTTTCTTCCGCGTATATTCAGGTACTTTGTCAGCCGGTTCTTATGTGCTGAACGTGAACACGGGTAAAAAGGAAAGGATCAGCCGTATCATGCAGATGCATGCCAACCAGCAGAATCCGCTGGAAAAGATCGAAGCTGGTGATATCGGTGCCGCCGTTGGTTTTAAGACCATCCGTACCGGCGATACACTGACCGATGAGAAATTCCCGGTTGTGCTGGAATCCATGTCTTTCCCCGCTCCTGTGATCAGTATTTCCATCGAGCCCAAAACACAGGGTGATATGGACCGCATGAGTGTTGCTTTGGGTAAGTTGGCTGAAGAAGATCCGACTTTCAAG
The DNA here is from genome assembly GCA_964456625.1 of uncultured Lentimicrobiaceae bacterium. Classification (GTDB taxonomy): domain Bacteria; phylum Bacteroidota; class Bacteroidia; order Bacteroidales; family F082; genus Sulfidibacterium. Next base: position 15,470 of record CAYWBO010000057.1, read on the forward strand.
GTCAATACGGATCCTGATTCCGGTCAGACCATTATTTCAGGAATGGGTGAATTGCATTTGGATATCCTGGTAGATCGTCTGAAACGTGAATTTAAAGTTGAATGCAACGTGGGTCAGCCCCAGGTTTCTTACAAAGAAGCCATCACGGGTACGGCTCAGCATAAGGAAGTATACAAGAAACAGACGGGTGGTCGTGGTAAGTTTGCCGATATTCAGTTTGAACTCAGCCCCGCTGAAGGAACCGAAAACGGTTTGGAATTCGTGGACGAAGTGAAGGGTGGAAATATTCCGAGAGAATTTATCCCGTCTGTGAAGAAAGGATTTGAATTGGCCATGCAAAATGGCGTCCTGGCAGGTTACCCGCTGGAAAGAATGCGCGTTCGATTGATCGACGGAAGTTTCCATCCCGTTGATTCCGATCAGCTTTCTTTCGAAATGGCTGCCAAGCTGGGATTCAAACATGCTGCACAGAAGGCCAAGTCGGTATTACTGGAGCCCATCATGAAGCTGGAAGTGGTTACCCCGGATGACTACCTGGGTGATGTTACCGGCGACTTGACACGGCGCAGGGCTATTCTGAGAGACATCACTGCCAAAGTAGGTTTCCAGGTGGTAAAAGCCGAAGTTCCCTTGTCGGAAATGTTTGGTTATGTTACCTCACTGCGGACACTGACTTCTGGTCGTGCAACTTCAACCATGGAGTTCCATAAGTATGCAGAAGCTCCGGCTTTCATTTCAGACGAAGTGGTGAAAAAAGTAAAAGGTATTGTTAGTTAAAAACTTTATATAAAGTGAACCAGAGAATAAGAATAAAACTCAAATCTTACGATCACAACCTGGTGGACAAGTCTGCCGAAAAGATTGTAAAGACGGTAAAATCGACCGGAGCTGTTGTAAACGGACCTATTCCGTTGCCGACACACAAAAAGGTGTACACCGTGAACCGTTCCACTTTTGTTAATAAGAAATCCAGAGAGCAGTTCGAATTAAGCACCTACAAGCGGTTGATGGATGTTTTTAACTCCACATCAAAGACCATTGATGCGCTGATGAAGCTGGAGTTACCCAGTGGTGTTGAAGTTGAGATTAAAGTTTGATAATTAAGGCTTAAAGAATAAAGCGATGTCAGGAATAATTGGAAAAAAAATAGGGATGACCAGCATCTATGACGAACAGGGGAAGAATGTTCCCTGCACGGTTATCGAAGCTGGCCCTTGCGTGGTGACGCAGGTCAGGACAGTCGAAAAGGAAGGCTATTCTGCCATTCAGCTCGCTTATGAAGATAAGAAGGAAAAACACAGTAATAAGGCTGAAATGGGACATTTTGCAAAAGCAAAAACCGCCCCGAAAAAAGTGGTTACCGAGTTTACCCGTTTTGAGAAAAACCAGAAACAACTTGGAGATGTCGTTACTGTGGATGTGTTTATTGAAGGAGAATTTATCGATGCAGTAGGTATCACCAAAGGTAAGGGTTTCCAGGGAGTTGTAAAACGTCACAACTTTGCCGGTGTTAATGATGCTACCCACGGTCAGCACAATCGGCTTAGAGCTCCCGGTTCATTAGGCGCTTCTTCCTATCCTTCAAGAGTGTTTAAGGGAATGCGCATGGCGGGAAGAACCGGCGGTAACAGGGTAAAGATGATTAACCTGAAGGTTATGAAAATTATTCCTGAAAAGAATGTAATTGTAGTAAAAGGTGCTGTTCCCGGACCTAATAATTCATATGTAATTCTGGAAAGATGGAGTTAACGGTTAAAAAAATTAACGGAGAAGATACGGATCGGAAAGTGACACTGAACGATTCCGTGTTTGGGATTGAGCCCAATGATCATGCAATTTATCTGGATGTAAAACAGATAATGAACAACAAAAGACAAGGGACTCACGATTCCAGGGAGCGGAGTGATGTAGCCGGAAGTACCCGTAAGCTGAAAAGGCAAAAAGGAACCGGTACTGCACGTTCCGGTGATATCAAAAGCCCTGTATTCCGTGGTGGTGGTCGCGTTTTCGGACCGCATCCGCGTGATTACAACATGAAGCTGAACAAAAAACTCAAAAAACTGGCCCGTTTATCTGCTTTGGCATATAAAGCAAAAGATAACGAAATCATGGTTATTGAGGATTTCAAATTTGATACGATCAAAACAAAGAACTATCAGAAAATACTCAGTGATCTGCAAGTTGAAAATCAGAAAACTTTGCTGGTTGTGAATGAGGCTGACAAAAACCTTTACTTTTCTGCACGGAATATTCCCAGCGCTAAAGTGTTAAGGGTTGAAACCATCAATACCTACGACATTCTTAATTCCAATAGAATCGTCTTTATGGAAGGTGCCTTAAAAACCA
>CAYWBO010000058.1:0-5267 GCA_964456625.1 uncultured Lentimicrobiaceae bacterium
TTTTTCTGATTAATTCATCCATGGTTTTCCCTTTATTATTTTTCCATTCAGTCCATCCATTAGCTCTTCTTGCCAAAACAACAACAGCAGCCGCACTTGGAGAACTAAAAGTATAATTATCTGTAAACACTAATATGTTATCTTCTTGTTTTAAAATCTTTTTCTGCTTTAGATTATTACGCATTCCAATAACCCATGAACCCGCAGTTTTTGATTCTTCTAAATTTGTTTTTGATCCTTTGAATACCGTAAATCCATCTTCATTGTATTCTCCAGTAGCGGAAGCATTTTTTCCTTTACAATAAAATATGTTGGATTGGTCTTTTTGAGATTCTTCAAATATTGGAAAACCAAGTGTAGCAATTAATAATTTTAAATCATCGAAAAAACTTAAAACGAAATCCTCATCTTGTTCAGTCAAACTTGATTGAGTTGGTGTTGCGTTATTTTCTAATTCACATTTACTTATTCTTTTTGCTTCATTGCAAGCATAATTTTCCAAGTATTTAATGTGTGCTTTGTTGATATTTCTTTTTTCCGAAACAAAGCAGATCACAGAATTCCAAAAGTCTTTAGAAGCATTATGTTGTTTTAATCTTGTAATTAAAACCTCAGCTTCACCAATGTAAATTTTAGGTTTTCCCAATTCATTTTTTTCACCGATTAAAAAATAAATGCCAGGGTCCTTAAGTTCTTCCCGTTTACTTGCTTCTGCTAATTTACTCCTAGGAATAGAAAATGCTTTAACTATGCTATTTGTTATTTCACAAATTTTGATACTTCTAGGATTTGCGTCGGGAATATAAATTGAAATGGTTCTTCCTCTCATATTTCGGGGCTTAAGGTTTTCCACAAATTTAAAAAAATCTCCAAAAATTGTTCACTGTCAGGCAAAAACAACAAAGGCCGTCCCGGATTCGGAGCAGCCTTTATTTGTGCTTATGACAGATTTTCTGATCGTGCCCTTAGTCACAACGGTCTGACCACAGTCTGACCATCGTTTGACCACGGTCTGACGATTGTTTTAAAAACAATATTTATCCTGTGCCACGATGCGGTCGGCAATAAACCGGTGTGTGTCGCGTACGTTCAGGGCTTTGTACACGGCCAGTTTGTCGATCAGGGTCAGCAGGGCCTGGCGCTCGTCGCCTTCGAGGAACGAATTCACGGCATCGTAGGCGTGTTTCCGGATCTTGAAACTGACTTCATACAGATAGGATTCGGCGATGGCTTTCTGGTACACGGCCGTTTCGTCGCCCATCACCACGGCAATCTTTTCAGCGCGCAGCAGCGCCGATTCGGCGGTATAAACGCCCATCAGGATGTCCGACAATGCCGACATCACGATCTGCTCGTTGACGAATCCTGCGGGGACCTTTTCCAGAAAAGCACCCAGCGTTACCAGGGCCAGCTTTTTGAAATTGTTCACATAAAAATGCAATTCGCCGAAATAATCTTTTCCGTCGTACATGGGCACGTTGCCGTTTACCAGCTGAGCTTTGATCTTTTCGTAGGATTCCCGGAAATCGATGCCGATCTTCGGGCCTTTTTTAATCAACGTTTCCGAGATCAGCAGGCGGTTGATCTCGTTGGTGCCTTCGAAGATGCGGTTGATGCGCGAATCGCGGTAGGAGCGGTCCACGGGCATCTCGGCCGAAAATCCCATGCCGCCGAAGATCTGCACGCCTTCGTCCACCACATAATCCAGCGACTCGGAGCCGAAGACTTTCATGGCGGCATCTTCCACGGCGTACTGTGCGATGGCGTCGATCATGGCCGTCTCGGGGTCGTGCCCGGCTTCCAGCAGTTCCGCTTTGGTTTTATCGATGTTATCCGAGATGCGGTACACCGCCGACTCGGTCACCCAGGTGCGGATGGCCTGCTGTGCCAGCTTGTATTTGATGGCGTCGAAACTCGAGATGTGGGTGCCGAACTGCTTGCGTTCGTTGGCGTAGTTCACCGACTGGGTGACGGTGCGTTTGGCCGAGCCCAGCACGGCGGCGCCCAGTTTGATGCGGCCCATGTGCAGGATGTTCAGCGCGATGCGGAAACCCATGCCCTGCCGTGCCAGCAGGTTTTCCACCGGCACTTTCACGTCGTTGAAAAACAGCTGCACCGTGGAAGAGCCTTTGATGCCCATTTTCTTTTCTTCGGCGTTGATCACCACGCCGTCCCAGGAACTTTCCACCAGGAATGCCGAGTAAACGCGGTCGTTGCCGATCTTGGCAAACACGGTGAACAGGTCGGCGAAACCGCCGTTGGTGATCCACATTTTCTGTCCGTTGAGGATGTAATGTTTTCCGTCTTCGGAAAGCACGGCGTGCGATTTTCCGGAGTTGGCATCCGAGCCGGCGTTGGGTTCCGTCAGGCAGTAGGCTGCCGCCCATTCGCCGCTCACCAGCTTGGGAAGATAGCGTTGTTTTTGTTCTTCGTTGCCGTAATATACCAGCGGCAGGCTGCCGATGCCGGTATGGGCCGAGTAGGCCACCGAAAAAGAATGGCCGGCGCCCATGGCTTCCGAAGCCAGCATGGAGGTTACAAAACTTTGTCCGAAACCGTCATATTCTTCGGGTGCTGAAATGCCCAGCAAGCCCAGTTCCCCTGATTTTGTCAGGAGCTCACGCATGAGTCCTTTTTCCTGGGCGTCGATGCGGTCGAGGATGGGGAACACTTCGGTTTTGAGAAAATCGTCGCAGGTTTGCGCGATCATTTTCTGTTCTTCGTCAAATTCCTCCGGAATGAAAATATCCAGAGGATCGGTATCCCTGATGAGGAATTCCCCGCCTCTTAATACTTTATTACTTACCATTTTTAGTTAGATCTTTTAGGTTCGGGCGCAAATTTAGTTAAATTTTTCACAAATGTAGTTTCGATTCAAAAACCGGTTTGTATTGTTCATTTCTTTGCGTCCTCCAAAGAAACGAACCAAAGAAAAGAGGCCAAAAATCCCGACAAGTCGGGACTCCCCGTTTTTGGTGGCCACCGCACATTTCGCGACAGAGTTAAAATTCCCCTCCTTGGAGGGGTGCAGGGGTGGGTTTTTTGAATAGCGTAGACCTGTTAAAATAGGGTTTTGATTTTCTTTCTTGCCATGGATTTATAAGTGAGCCGAAAAACCACAGCAACGGGTTCTTGCCGGGGGAGATTTCTCACGCCAACGCATCGGCTTCCCAACGGTTCGAAATGACAGCTGTAAATTATTGTTTAATGGACTAATATTCATAAAATAACGGACGTCATCGCGAGGAGGTGACCGACGAAGCGATCTCATATCAAAAATATTACTTGAATTGATGAGATTGCTTCTCCCGAGAGATCGGGATCGCGATGACGCAAGGTTATATACAGTGTTCTGTAATTAATATTTTTCAGTTCATACAACACCTTCCGCCATTTTCTCTGTACCTTTGAAACAATGTTAAGCGTAAAGAATCTAAGCATAGGGATCAGGAAATCCGGTTCAGAACTGTTGGAAGATGTGAACCTGGAACTGGCTGCAGGCAAATGCCTGGGGCTGGTGGGTGAAACGGGCTCCGGCAAGTCGCTGACGGCGCTGAGCATCATGGGCCTGTTGCCGTCGCAGCTGCAGATCACCCAAGGACAGATCGTTTTCGACGGAAAAGACCTGACGACCTTTTCCGACCGCGAACTGCGTCAGTGGCGCGGCAGCCGCATGTCGATGATCTTCCAGGAGCCGATGACCGCGCTGAACCCGTTGATGCGGCTGGGAAAACAGGTGCAGGAAGTGATTCTGGAACACCGGAAAACCACCCCGAAAGAAGCGCGGAAACAGGTGCTGGATCTGTTTCACGACGTCCGCCTGCCGCGGCCCGAAAAGATCTACGCTTCCTATCCGCATCAGATTTCCGGCGGCCAGAAACAACGTGTGATGATCGCCATGGCTATTGCCAACAATCCCGGGCTGCTCATTGCCGATGAGCCGTCCACAGCGCTGGACGTGACGGTACAGAAAGAGATTTTGCTGTTGCTGAAAAGGCTGCAGAAAGAATACAACATGGCCATGTTGTTTATCACCCACGACCTGGCGGTGGTTTCCGAGATCGCCGACGCGGTGGCGGTGATGTATCGTGGCAAGGTGGTGGAGTCGGGACCGGTGGCACAGATCCTGAAAAACCCGCAGCATCCCTATACACAAGGGTTGCTGTCGTGTCATCCGCCCATGGGCCATCGCGTGAAAAAACTCCCTACGCTGAGCGATTTTCTGAATGGCGATAAAAATATCCCCGCAAGGGAAACCGAAACCGACGAAAGCCGCAAAACCCGGCTGAAATTTTTATATGAACAGGAGCCACTGCTGGAAGTGGACCGCCTGGTGAAAGAATATCCGCTGAGCAAGACGTTGACGGGCAAAATCAAGGAGTCGCTGCGCGCCGTGAACGAGGTGAGTTTTAAGGTCTATCCCGGCGAAACGCTGGGCCTGGTAGGCGAATCGGGTTGCGGCAAGACCACGCTGGGTCGAAGCCTGCTGCGCCTGATCGATCCCGACGGAGGAACGATCTTTTATGAAAAGGAAGACCTGCTTTCCCTTTCGGGGAAATCGCTGAGCGAGCACCGCAAGGAGCTGAACATTGTTTTTCAGGACCCGTATTCATCGCTGAATCCGCGGTTGAGCATCGGCGAGGCCATCCTGGAACCCATGCAGGTACACAAAATGTATAAAAACCGGAAGGAACGTAAGGAAAAAGTGCTGGAGTTGCTTGGGAAAGTGGGACTGGAAGAAAGTCACTATTACCGTTACCCACATGAGTTTTCCGGCGGTCAGCGGCAACGCATCGTCATTGCACGGGCTTTGGCGCTGAATCCCCGGTTCATCGTCTGCGACGAAGCGGTATCGGCGCTGGATGTCTCGGTGCAGGCGGTGGTGCTGAATCTGCTGAACGACCTGAAAGCCGAATTCGGCTTTACCTATATTTTTATTTCGCACGACCTGTCGGTGGTGCGGTTTATGTCGGACCGCATCATGGTGATGAAAGACGGAAAGATCGTGGAAACAGGCGATGCGGACGAAATTTATTTTCATCCCAACAACGATTATACGCGGCAGCTGATCGGTGCGATCCCGCAGCTGCAGCATTAAATGAAGTTCTTAAAATAGTAACAAAACAAAGAATTAAAAAGGATTAAATTTTTTGTTTTTAACCCACCCCTGCACCCCTCCTGGGAGGGGAATAGTGGAAATCCTTTTTAATTCTATTACAATCAAAGATTAGATCAACCAATAAATACCTTATATCCCCTTTTGGAAG
>CAYWBO010000058.1:5367-8804 GCA_964456625.1 uncultured Lentimicrobiaceae bacterium
AAAAAAGAAAAACATGTCAAAAAAAGAGAAAAAAAGCAACTATCCTGAGTCCAGCCTGCGGGCGGTGATCCTGAGTGCTTTCGCGGAAAGTCCGTTTACGCCCTACAATGCGAAACAGATGGCCCACATCCTTCATATCAACAACAAACCCGACCGCGAGCTCATCTATCACCTGCTGGTAGCCATGACGCAGGAGGGTTTGCTCTACGAAGTCAGAAGGGGGAAGTTCCGGCTGAACCCAAAGCAACTGGAGAAATTCAGCAAGAAGAAAAAATACCTGACCGGGATTGTTGACCTGAAAAAAACCGGAAAAGCGTATGTGATGCCTGATGACGGTGGCGATGATATTTTTATTGCTGCCAACAACGTCCGGCATGCGCTCAATCAGGATCACGTGAAGGTGCTGCTGATGCCGAAACGGCAGGGGCACAAGACGGAAGGACAAGTTGTGGAGATCCTGGAAAGGAAAAAAACCCAATACGTCGGGATTTTGGAGCTCAGTAAAGATTATGGTTTTGTCATCCCCGACTCGCAAAGCATGCCCTATGATATTTTCGTGACGAAAGAAAATATCAAATCTGCGAAGAACGGGCAGAAGGTAGTGGTAAAAATCGCCGACTGGCCCGAGCATTCCAACAACCCTTTCGGGGAAATTATCGAAATCCTCGGTACGCCGGGCGATAACAATGTGGAGATGATGTCCATTCTGGCGGACAACGATTTTCCGCTGTCGTTCCCGAAAGCCGTGGAGAGGGAAGCCGAAAAAATTGATGCCGGCATCACGCCGGAAGTGGTGGCGCAACGGAAAGATTTCCGCAACGTCTGGACGGTGACCATCGACCCGGTGGATGCCAAAGATTTTGACGATGCGCTTTCGCTGAAAAAGCTGGAAGACGGCCTGTGGGAAGTCGGTGTGCACATCGCCGATGTGTCGCATTATGTTACGCCGGGATCGGTGATCGATGCGGAAGCTTTCAACCGAGGCACCTCCATTTACCTGGTGGACCGCACCATTCCCATGCTTCCCGAAAAGCTCTCCAACGGCGTTTGTTCGTTGCGGCCCGAAGAAGAAAAGCTCACGTTTTCGGCGGTCTTTAAGATGAACGAAAAAGCCGAAGTCCTCGACACCTGGTTCGGGAAAACGGTGATCCGCTCCGACCGGCGCTTTGCCTATGAAGAAGTGCAGGACATTATCGACAGTGGTAGCGGTGAGTTTTCGGATCACCTGTTACAACTGCATGCGTTGGCGGAAATCCTCCGGAAAAAACGCTTCGGAAACGGCGCCATCAACTTTCATACGCCTGAAGTCCGGTTTAAACTGGATGAAAAAGGCAAGCCCATCGAAGCGTATGTGAAAGAAACCGGTACGGCCAACTTTCTGGTGGAAGAATTCATGTTGCTGGCGAATAAGGCCGTGGCGCTGCACATCGGGAAACCGGAAAACAAAAAACCGGCCAAGACTTTCGTGTATCGTGTGCACGACCAGCCCAACCCGGAGAAGCTCAACACCTTTCTGCAGTTCCTGGGGAAACTGGGATATTCGCTGAACATCCAGTCGCATGAAGCGCTGGCGCAGTCTTACAACAAGTTGCTGCGTGACGTGAAAGGCAAAGGGGAAGAAAACATGGTGGAAAGCATCGCCATCCGCACCATGGCCAAGGCATATTATTCCACGGATAATATCGGCCACTACGGGCTGGCCTTCCCTTACTACACACACTTCACCTCGCCCATCCGCCGTTATCCCGACCTGATGGTGCACCGGTTGCTGGAGCGTTATCTGGAAAGCAAACCTTCGGCTAAGAAAGAAGACTACGAAGAAAAATGCAAACATACTTCCGAGATGGAAAAACGCGCTGCCGATGCCGAAAGAGAGTCCATCAAATACAAGCAGGTGGAATATCTACTGGATAAAAAAGGCCAGATCTTCGACGGGCTGATCTCAGGGGTGAGCAAGTGGGGCATTTTTGTGCAGATCGTCGAAAGTAAAAGCGAAGGCCTGGTGCGCTTTGGTGCGATGAAAGACGATTTCTATTATCTTGATGAGGACAATTACCAGATCATCGGCCGGCGATACGGACAGAAGCTGCGCCTCGGCGACCCGGTGAAAGTGATCGTGAAAAACATCGATCTCGCCGCACGGCAACTGGATTTTGAGCTGGTGGATGAATTTTAATACGCCAAAGGCCGAGTAATTCATTATTAATTTGTCTTGGGCGCCAACGTACGCTTGAACAAAAAACAAAGGCTTGCGATTTCGCAAGCCTTTGCTATTATGTCTTCAATTCTGGATGTTATTTTTTTCAGTTAAAACGTTTAGACTTCGGCGCTGCCGGCCACCAGGTTGCGGTCGAGTTTTTTGAACAATCCCTGCAACACTTTGCCGGGACCGACTTCCACCACTTCCTTGGCCCCGTCGGCCAGCATGTTTTTCATGATCTGCGTCCACCGCACGGGGGAAGTCAGCTGTGAGATCAGGTTGGTTTTGATGATCTCCGGGTCGGTCACCGATTGGCCGGTGACATTCTGATACACCGGGCAGATGCCGCGGTTGAATTTGGTATGGTTGATGGCTTCGGACAGCTCCAGCCGTGCGGGTTCCATCAGCGGAGAGTGGAAAGCACCTCCCACTTTCAGCATCAATGCCCTTTTGGCTCCTGCTGCCGTGGCTTTTCCGATGGCTTTTTCCACACCAGGCACGGTTCCTGAGATCACCAATTGTCCCGGGCTGTTGTAGTTGGCCGGGACGACCACATCGGGAATAGAAGCGCAGATCTCTTCTACCACGCTGTCGTCCAGTCCTAGGATGGCAGCCATCGTAGAGGGTTCCAGTTCGCAGGCTTTTTGCATGGCATCGGCACGCTTGGCCACCAGTTTCAGTCCATCTTCGAAAGAAATGGTCTCATTGGCCACCAGAGCAGAAAACTCACCCAAAGAATGGCCGGCAACCATATCCGGACGGAAACGGTTCCCCATGATCTTTGCCATAATGACAGAATGCAGAAAAATTGCCGGTTGTGTAACTTTGGTCTGCTTGAGGTCGTCTTCGGTACCCTCAAACATAACGTCTGTAATTTTAAATTTCAGGATGCTGTTGGCTTTCAGAAACAAATCTTTCGCCTTAGAAGACTTGTCAAACAAATCTTTTCCCATCCCTACATACTGTGCCCCCTGACCGGGGAATACATAAGCAATCATAAAATCACTTTTAGGTTTATGCTTTATCGGCGATCACCAAAAAAGCGCAGCAAAAATAAGAATAAATTGATGAAGTCAAGATATAATGACAGCGCCCCCATAATGGTCATTTTTCGGGTGTCTTCCACGCCTTCTACCATTCCGGCGCCAATTCGTTTCAGCTTCTGAACATCATAGGCCGTTAATCCGGTAAAGATCAAAACCCCCAAAAAGCTGATGATGTAATCCATCCCGCTGCT
>CAYWBO010000058.1:8904-11713 GCA_964456625.1 uncultured Lentimicrobiaceae bacterium
CGGGCTGGAGGCAAACATCCAGGCTGTAACGGCAGAGATGGCCAAAGCCAGGAACATCCATCCGAAAACACTGGCGAGAAAGGTCTTTGATATGGGAACCGCCTGGGTTTTCTTTTCGAAAATATTAATGTTATCTTCCATTTTTCTAGTCTTTTAAGTTGAATAATCCTCTTTGTTATGATAAATTGGAAGAGATCAGATGAATGAACTCCTCGCGCGTTTCTTTTCTTTCAAAGGCTCCGGTAAAGTCGGAAGTCGTTGTAACGGAGCTTTGTTTCTGAACGCCGCGCATGGCCATGCACAAGTGTTTGGCTTCGATGACCACGGCCACGCCGAGCGGATGCAATGTTTCATCAATTGCGGTTTTGATCTGTGTTGTCAGGCGCTCCTGAACCTGCAGCCGGCGGGCATAAGCTTCCACCACGCGTGCAATCTTGCTCAGCCCGGTAATGTATCCATTGGGAATGTAAGCCACGTGGGCTTTTCCGATAAACGGGATCATGTGGTGCTCACACAAAGAAAAAAGTTCAATGTCTTTTACGATCACCATTTGGCGGTAATCTTCTTTAAATCTGGCGGATAAAAGAATTTTCTTTGGGTCGTGATCGTAGCCCTGGGTGAGGAACTGGATGGATTTGGCTACCCGCAACGGGGTCTTCAGCAACCCTTCCCTTTCGGGATCTTCTCCGATCAGCTTCAAAATTTCCTTATAATGATATTGTAATTGCTCCAGTTTTTCCGGAGCATAAGTTTCGATTCTTTCGTAATCAAACATCGGTGTCGGCATATACTTACTTTTTTAAATATTATAAAGGCACTTCACAAAAAGGGTGCCAAATGAATTGCTATCCAAAATACTCAACGTAGTTGTTTTCGGATTCATAAACTTTAATGCTGTAGAGTTTCGATCCCAGAGTCCGGATCGGTGCTTCCAGCTGTTCCCAGATGGCGACAGCGAGGTTTTCTGTGGAAGCCATCCGCCCTTGCATAAAATCCACTTCCAGGTTGATATTCTTGTGGTCGATTTTCTCGATGATCTTTTCGCGGATCAGCTTGCTCAGGCCTTTCAGGTTGATCAGAAATCCGGTTTCGGGATCGATCTCTCCGCTCACGGTCACAAACAGTTCGTAGTTGTGTCCGTGCCAGTTGGGATTGGAGCACTTTCCGAACACCTCCAGGTTTTTCTCGTCGGAATACTCGGGTTTAAACAAGCGATGAGCAGCATTAAATCGTTCTCTTCTAGTAATGTATATCATATTTCCTGGTTTGAATTACAAAAATAAGACTATTCAACCTTTGTCGTGGTTAAAAAGATTTAAAAGCGCAGTTTAATTTACAAAAAAGGGCTACTCTTTGATTCTTCTGGTAAGTGCCGTGGCGAAGATGAATTCGTTAAGTTCTTCGTTGTCTGTTTTCAAAACCTCTTTATTGTTTCCTTCCCACCAGAGTTTCCCTTTGTTGATAAAGGAAATTTTTTCACCGATTTCAAGCACGGAATTCATGTCGTGTGTGTTGATCACGGTGGTCATATTGAATTTTTTCGTCAGCTCGGAAAGCAATCCGTCGATCCTTTCGGCGGTTTTCGGATCCAGCCCGGAGTTGGGTTCGTCGGCGAAAAGATATTTCGGGATCAGTGAAATTGCCCGGGCGATGGCCACACGTTTCAACATGCCGCCGCTCAACTCCGAAGGGAATTTCTTGTTTGTCCCGGCCAGATCCACATGTTCCAGCACGAAATTCACCCGTTCCTTTTTTTCCTTCGGCGTCATATTGGTGAACATGTTCAGCGGGAACATGATGTTTTCCTCCACGTTAAAGGAGTCGAACAAAGCACCTCCCTGAAACAGTACCCCCATCTCCTGCCGAATCTGCTGGCGCTTCTTTTCGGTCAGATGGCCGAATTCACGGTCGTTGAACAAAATATTTCCCTTGTCCACATCGTAGAGTCCGATACAGCATTTCATCAAAACCGTCTTTCCCGAGCCGCTCTGTCCGATGATCAGATTGGTCTTTCCCTGCTCAAAAGTGGTGTTGATGTCATGCAGGACCTCTGTTCCCTCGAAGCTTTTATGGATGTGCTGAACTTCAATCATGTCAGTAAGAGTTGGGTGAGCAAAAGATCGAAAAAGATGATCAGAATGCTGCTTTGCACCACAGCGTCGGTGCTGGCCTGGCCTACTTCCACGGAGCCGCCTTTCACCGTATAGCCTTTGTATGCCGATACCGAGGTGATGATGAACGCAAAAACCACGGTCTTGATCATGGCATAATTGATGGTAAAAGGTTCGTACCAGGCGCGGATGCCGTTGATATATTCTGCCGAAGGAACGATTCCCGTTACGATGGAAGAGATCCATCCGCCCACAATCCCCAGGAAGATCGAAAAAATGATCAGGATGGGGAAATAAATCACGGCTGCCGTGATCTTTGGCAGGATCAGGTAGTTGGCCGGATTAACGCCCATCACGCGAAGTGCGTCGATCTGCTCCGTGATGCGCATGGTGCCGATCTCGGATGCAATGCGTGAACCCACCTTCCCGGCCAGGATCATGCTGATGAAGGTCGGGGAGATTTCCAGCACCATCATCTGACGGGTGGAAAAACCAATGATCGTATTGGGAATAAACGGGGAGTCAATATTATAAGCCATCTGGATGGCGATGATGGCGCCCAGAAACAGTGAAACTACGGCCACGATGCCGATGGAGTCGGATCCGATCCTTTTCAGGTCGAGCACGAGCTGTCTCCGGAACACAAAACCCTTATCAGGCCTTTTAAAGGCCTGAAGCATGATGTATAGATATTCGCC
>CAYWBO010000058.1:11813-13102 GCA_964456625.1 uncultured Lentimicrobiaceae bacterium
CAGGAAGTCCCCTTGCTGCGACTCGATTATAAAGGAATGAATTACTGGATCTGTCCGCAGCACCTTCCCGTGTTGATTCATGAGCCTAAAAAATTGGAAGGGCTGCTACCCGGCGCCGGCGATCTTCAGGCGGGCTAACGGGATGGAAACCCTGGTCATGATGTTTTCAGGTGGCTGGATTTGTTTCCGTCAAGAGGAAAAACGATATTTTTGTAAAAAATCGAACGCTTGAAAAAAATTCTGCTCATCCGGTTCAGTTCTATCGGAGATATTGTGTTGGTAAGCCCCGTGATCCGGGCGCTGAAAACGCAGTTGAAGTGTGAACTGCATGTGTTGACGAAGAGTAAGAACCGCAACCTTTATACCCATAATCCTTACGTGGATAAGGTTCACGTTTTTGAAAGAAAATCCGCCGACGCAATTCCATCGCTGAAGCCGGAGCATTTCGATTTTATTGTGGACCTTCAGAAGAATCTGCGTTCGTCACGCGTGAAGCGCCAGCTGAAAATTCCATCGTCCTCTTTCCCGAAACTGAATGTAAAAAAATGGATGCTGGTACGTTTCAAGATCAACCGGCTGGAGGAAGTTCACATTGTGGACCGGTATTTTAGGGCGGTGGAAAGCCTGGGCGTGAAGAATGACGGCCAGGGCTTGGATTATTTTATCCCCGAAGAGGATTTTGTGGACCTGAAAGCGTATCCCCCGCTGAAAGAAAATGCCTATGTGGGCCTGGTGATCGGAGGACAACACAAAACCAAGATGTTCCCGGCCGAAAAGGCCGCCCGGGTGATCGGCCGTTTGCCGTGGCCGGTGGTGCTTTTGGGAGGCCCGGAGGATCGAGAAAACGGGGAAGCCATCCGCAACCTGACCGAAAACAAACAGGTGCTGAATGCTTGCGGAGAGCTGTCGCTGAACGAGTCGGCATCGCTGGTGCGGCAGGCGGGCATCATCATCACCAACGACACGGGACTGATGCATATGGCCGCCGCGTTTAAAAAACCGATTATCAGCATTTGGGGTAACACCATTCCGGCATTCGGAATGTACCCCTACGAACCGGGCAACGAAGAAAACGTCGTCGTCGCGGAAGTCAAAGGGTTAAAATGCCGCCCTTGCAGTAAGATCGGATACGAAAAATGTCCTAAGAAGCACTTTAAATGCATGATGGATCAGGATGAGGATTTCATCGTGCGGGAAGTTCTGCGACTGTTTCCTTCTGAAAAGTAAAGCCGGTTCCCGGATCGGGCAAAACAGATGCAATTCCTGACACATACCTGTTGATACGCGAT
>CAYWBO010000058.1:13202-17062 GCA_964456625.1 uncultured Lentimicrobiaceae bacterium
CTGTCATTTCTACGCATCTTGTTTTCGTTGGGAATGCATAAAAGTAAGCGGCAGTAGCGACGCCATGCATGGCGTCGCTACTGCCTGGATACAAATCTTTGCTTGGCTTATAGCGGAAGCGGTTGTGACAGAAACAACCTCAGAAGAGGTTTGCGGAAGGGATTTACCTTTCCGTCTTCATGGTGTCCATCACGTAAACCGCTTTCTTGAACACATTGTCGATCTGATGATAGATCGGATAGAATCCTTTTTCATTCAGAATGTTCTGACCCACGTATGCTTTAAACAGGATCTCGATGTTGTGTTTCGATACGGCTACTTTTCTCGGACTTCCCTTAATACCTTTTTCCCTGGCGTAAGCTACCAGGTCTTTGAATTCCTTGTCGCTCATGTTGAAGCCCTGGTCGAAACTTCTGAAATTCTTGAATTTCGACAGCTTCGGGCGATGCGCATCGGCATAATCAAAAGCAAACTGATAGATCAGACCTTTGTTTGCCAGGATGTTGTAATAAGAATGCAGCGTGTCGGAAAGCAACGGTACGAAGATATCCGGCATGATGCCGCCTCCGCCGTAAACTATTTTTCCCTTGGGCGTCACAAACTTTTCGGCTTTATCCAGTTTCACACTGTCGCGGTTGGTCAGCTCTCCATCCAGAAAACGATGATAAGGTTCTTCATAATAAGCTTCGAAATCACCTTTTTTATAAGGTCTTTGGATACACCGTCCCGTTGGTGTGTAATAGTGCGCTACCGTGAGGCGCAATGCCGAACCGTCGGGAAGCCGCACCTGTTCCTGTACCAGTCCTTTACCGAATGAACGTCGTCCGATCACGACACCCACATCATTGTCCTGCAAGGCACCGGTTACAATCTCTGCTGCCGAAGCGGTTCCTTCATTGATCAGCACGGCGACATCCGTATGGATCAGCCGGCCTTTGCTGGTAGCAAAAGCGTAGGATTTTGAACGATGAAGCCCTTTGGTATAAACAATCAGTTTTCCCTCGGGGAGAAATTCATCCGCCACGTTGATGGCGGCATTCAGATAACCTCCAGGATTGTTCCTGAGGTCGAGGATGAGTTTTTTCATTCCTTCTGCCTGCAGGCGTTTCACCGCCTTGTCAAATTCTTCGTAGGTGGTAGCCGAGAATTTATTCAGCTTGATATAACCTACTGTTTTGTTGACCATGTAAGCGATGTCGAGACTGTAGGTCGGGATGAGACCCCGCGTGATGGTAAAGTTGATGAGTTTGGGCACGCCACGGCGATAAATACTCACCCGTACTTTGGTTCCTTTGGGTCCTTTCAGTTTATGAATGGCCTTGTTGTTGGTGATGCCTACCCCGGCCACCAGCGTATCGTTGACTTTTACAATCCGGTCACCGGCCATGAGCCCTACTTTTTGAGCAGGTCCGCCCGGAATGGGGTTGAGCACCATGATGGTGTCGTTTACGATGCTGAAGCTGATGCCGATGCCTTCGAAACTTCCCAGCAACGGATCGTTAATCTCATTGTATTCAGCTGCAGTAATGTAGGCCGAGTGCGGATCCAGATCGTTGAGCATGCCCTTGATGGCATAGGTTTCCAGCTGATCCTGTTTGACAGAATCAACATAGTTGTTTTCAATATATTTTATGATATCGTCAACTTTGGCATAGTTACCGTGTGACGGGGCCAGATAAGTAACACCGGTAGTATTTTGTGCGTTTCTTTCCAGTAGAAATCCCAGTCCGACGCCAAAGATCAGGATCAACGCGAAGGCGATGGGGAGATAAATTGAATATTTTCTTGAATGGTTACTCATTATTATAATCTTTGAGGAATCTGCAAATATAGGAATAGTAAAAATGAGAACATATCAGGGATAGATACTTTTAGGAAATATTATGGATTTCAAACCGGCATTTGGAAAAAGAAAGAGGAGACGACAATTATGCCATCTCCTCAGTACCCGGAGCCGGGGTCGAACCGGCACGAGTGTTACCTCACTGGTTTTTGAGACCAGCGCGTCTACCAATTCCGCCATCCGGGCATTTTTTTAAGAACTTTTCAGGAAACTAGCTCCTGGCTTTTCTTGTGGAGCATATCGGAATCGAACCGATGACCTCTTGACTGCCAGTCAAACGCTCTAGCCAACTGAGCTAATGCCCCAATGAGGCGGCAAAAATAAAAAAAATTATCTTCAAAAAGCGTAATTTTACAGCTAAATTCATTTTATGAAGCGATTGTTTGTTGCGGTGAAAATTCATCCGGATGCCCGGCTTGAGAAAGTTTATGGTGAATTGCGGAAGAAATTGATACTCGATAAAATAAAATGGGTGGAGCCTCAAAACCTCCATCTCACCCTGAAGTTTCTGGGCAAAACACCCTCAGAAGATATCAAACGGATTGATGCCGTTTTGCGGGAAGTAGCCACACGTTATTCCGCTTTTGAACTAAGTTTGCAAAAATCCGGGATTTTCGGCAGTCGTTATGACCCCAGGGTGATCTGGCTGGGCACCAACAATAATCAGGAATTAACTGCATTGGGTGAAGACGTGTTGAACAGCCTGGATGTGGCAGGTTTTTCAAGAGATCGGCAGAATTTTGTTCCTCATTTAACACTGGGGAGGATCAAGCAACTGACAAACAGAAAATATTTTCAGGAAGTGATCTCCCAATACCATGAAACGTTTTTTCAGAAACTGACGGTGGAGCAGTTTTATCTTTTTGAAAGCATCCTGCAGCCTTCCGGACCGGTATACAAAGTTTTGAAAAGTTATGATTTGAAAAAATAGCACACTGATTTTTATGATAAGACTGATTGATTATGATCAAAGGATTAGTCAAATCAGTGTACCGTTAAATTTGATTAATTTAGAATTTAAAAAAAGAAAACCATGGAATTTTATCAGGTAATAGAAGAAAGAGAATCGGTAAGAAGTTATGATCCGAAAAAACCGCTGGCACAGGAAGTGATGGAACGCATTCTCAATGCCGGCAGGATTGCACCGTCGGCCGCCAACCGGCAGCCCTGGACTTTTGTGGTGGTTTCATCTGAAGAGATGTTGAAAAGAGTCCGCCCGTGTTATCAGCGCGACTGGTTTCAGCGGGCCCCGCATATTCTGGTGGTTGTTGGCGACAAATCCAAAGCCTGGGTACGCCCGCAGGACGGGGTCAATTCCATCGAAACCGATCTGACCATTGCCATGGATCACATCATCCTGGCGGCCGAAAATGAAGGCGTCGGTACCTGCTGGATCCTGCATTACGATTATGAAATGCTTGCAAAAGCCATCGGATTAAAAGAAAACGAAGTCATCTGCTCCATCACGCCGTTGGGTTATCCCGAAGCAGGTTATCACAAAAGACATCATAAGATCAGGAAAGATCTGAATGAGATCGTTCGATATATTTAGCCATTATTAACCGACCAGACATACAATGAAACCAAAGTACTTACTTTATTTAATGGCTTTATCCTTTCTGTATTCATGCAACCGCCATTCTGTTTCTGATGATTCCACTCTAATTTCGCAGGTGAAACAAACGGAAAAGGACTTTTGCGAAATGGTTGCGAGAAAGGGTCTGCAAAAAGCTTTTTTGGTTTTCGCCGACACCGATGTGGTTCTGTTGAGAAACGACAGCCTGCTCAAAGGAAAAATGCAGTTAAAGGCATTTTATAAAAACTTTGACCATCCCGACAGCAACATTCGGCTGGTCTGGAAACCTGATTTTGTAAAAGTTTCAAAGTCGGGGGACCTGGCGTACACCTATGGAAAATACACTTTTACACGGATGGATAAGAAAGGGATTTCGCACAGCAGCAGCGGGATCTTTCATACCATCTGGAAAAGACAAAAAGACGGAAGCTGGAAATTTGT
>CAYWBO010000059.1:0-15917 GCA_964456625.1 uncultured Lentimicrobiaceae bacterium
ACCAAACCCATTCCCAGACTCGGGATTCCTTCCATCCGCATGGATGACGGTCCACTGGGAGCGAGATGGGGGCGCTCTACTTCATTTCCTTCGGGTATTGCCATGGCGTCTACCTGGGATACGACGCTTATCAGAAAAATCGGTCAGGGCATCGGCCGGGAAGTCCGTGGTAAAGGCCGTAATATCATTCTGGGACCCAATGTCAACATTGCCAGGAATCCTTTAAACGGAAGGACTTTCGAAGGATTCGGCGAGGATCCTTTCCTGACATCTCAAATGGGGGTCAGCTATATCCTCGGCGTTCAGGAAGAAGGGATTGGCACAACGGTGAAACATTTCGTAGCCAATAGCCAGGAATTCCACCGGATGAGCATCGACGAAAAAATTGATGAACGCACCTTGCGTGAGATTTACTTTCCGGCCTTTAAGGCTGCCGTTCAGAGAGCACATTCTCTGGCAATCATGACGGCTTATAATAAAGTGAATGGTGAATTCTGCAGTGCCAACCATTTTTTATTGAATGAAGTACTGAGAAATGAATGGCATTACGACGGATTGATCATGTCGGATTGGGGTGGTGTGCATTATACTTTCCCCACCGTCAGCAATGCACTGGACCTGGAAATGCCTTTCGGGACTTTCCTGAATGAAAAAACCCTGCTGCCGGCACTGGACAGTGGAAAAGTTCAGATGTCAACCATCAATGACAAGGTAGATCATATTTTAAGTGCGGCATACAGATTAAAGGTCTTGCCTACCATGGCCTATCCCCAGCATTTGATCGATACACTGATCAACTCAAAAGAAACACAAAAAGATGCTTTGCAGGCTGCTGTCGAAGCCATTGTCCTGCTCAAGAACGAGCATCATCTCCTTCCCCTGGACGGGAATAAGAAATTACATATTGCCGTGATCGGACCTGATGCAGCTTATGCACGGCCTGTAGGTGGCGGTAGCGCCGAAGTCCATCCGACTTTTGCTATCAGCCCGTTGTCGGCATTGCAGAATGCACTGAAGGGTAAAGCCGTTATTGACTATGCCCCCGGCATTTTGTTCCAGTATCCTCAACCAATTGCACCGGAGTTTTTCTATCAGAGTGACGGAGTTACGCACGGATTAAAAGCGGAGTTTTTTCATAATGATAGTTTAGAAGGAAAACCTGTAGTCACAACAGCGACACAAATCGATTACCGACAAGGCGCGGCACAAGTTGCCCCTGTAACTGCTGATCCTGATTTTAAAGGAAAACTTTCGGTGCGATGGGTTGGGAAAATTAAAGCACCTGTAACCGGAGAATATGCTTTTAATTTCCATTCCATAGGCAAGTCGGTACTCTATTTAGATAACAAGGAAGTTTTGATGTCCGGAAAAATACCTTATTGGCAGGGGGGAAAAGGAAATGTCTACAAGGTTCGCCTGGAAGCCGGAAAAATGTACAATATTAAAGTAGAATATCGTGGGGCGATACCGTTCAATCCGGATATGGGTGTGAGCCTGATGGTGACACTGAACTGGCAATATCCCACGAATACTTCTATAGCCAGGGCAGTAGCTGCAGCCCGTAAGGCAGATGTCGCCCTTGTCTTTGCCGGGACATCAAATCATTTCGAGTCGGAAGGCTTTGACCGGAAGAATCTGGAGTTGCCCGAAAATCAGAATGAACTGATCCGGAAAGTAGCCGCTGCGAATAAAAATACGGTGGTGATCCTGACTTCCGGTGCCCCGGTTGCTGTAGATAATTGGATCAACCATGTCCCCGCAGTTTTGGAAACATGGTTCGACGGTGAGTTTATCGGTAAAGCCGTTACTGACATTTTACTGGGTTACAGCAATCCGTCAGGAAAACTGCCGGTTACATTCCCGCAAAGCATGAAACAGGAACCGGAATCTATTCAGCATTACACGGACAATGACACGTTGCTGACCTATTCAGAGGGGATTTACGTGGGGTACCGTTATTTTGACACGAAACATATCAAACCCAGCTTCCCGTTTGGTTTCGGCCTTTCCTACACGACATTTAAATACAGTAACCTTAAACTGGTACCGGATACCACCGGAGGAAAACATCAGGTAGAAGTATCCTATACCATTACGAATACCGGTACGAGAAGCGGTGCCGAAGTTTCGCAGGTTTATGTGCATGAACACAACCCGAAAATCGACCGTCCTTTCAAGGAACTGAAAGGGTTTGCAAGAGTTGACCTGCAACCGGGAGAATCCAAAACCGTGCACATGACCCTCGACAAAGGGGCTTTTTCGTATTTTGATCCGCAAAAACATGCCTGGGTGATCGATCGTGCTGTTTTTGATATTCTGGTGGGATCGTCTTCGGAGCATATGCTTCTGACGGAAAGTCTGAACTGGAAATAACGAGTTGAAAATTTGACAAAGGTCATATATTGATACATTTGGGTATATTTGATAATTAGAACAGTGGTGCCTGGTTATTGATATTTTTCCTGAAATCATAATTTAAATTTTAACGACAAAAACATGAGTAAAGAAACGTACAACAAAAACCTGGTAATCATTATTGCTACGGTAGCCGCCACGGGCGGACTCTTATTTGGATTTGACACAGGAGTCATTTCAGGGGCCATTCCATTTTTTCAAAAGGATTTTCTGATCAGCAACAGCATGGTTGAAAACATCACCACGGCCGGTCTCATCGGGGCCGTGATCGGTGCGATGTTTACCGGCCGGCTTTCAGATATTTTCGGAAGAAGAAAAACCATTCTGGTTGCTTCTTTCATTTTTGTGCTGGGAGCCGTTTGGTCCGGTTGGGCACCCAATCCGCATTCCCTCATCATTGCCCGTTTGTTCATCGGCCTGGCCATCGGGATTTCATCCTTTTCCGTGCCGCTGTACATTGCGGAGATTTCTCCCAATCACATCCGTGGACGGTTGGTATCTTTGTTTCAGTTGTTGATCACCATCGGGATTTTGGTTTCCTATTTAAGTGACGAAGCTTTTGCCAATAATGCAAATCCGGAATCCTGGAGACCTATGTTTTATGTGGGTGTGATTCCCGGTTTGATTTTGTTGATCGGGATGATCTTCCTGCCGGAAACTCCCCGCTGGCTGATGAGTAAGGGGCGTGAAGATGAAAGCCGAAGGATTTTGAAAAGAATCGAGGAACCTGCAGAAGTTGAACCTTCTATCAGCAGGATGAAAGAAGAGATTGAAAAGTATAAAGAGCGCGCAAGATTTACCGAAGTTTTCAAACCCTGGCTGAGGACGGCGCTGATGATCGCGGTTGGTATCATGTTCTTCCAGCAATTCGTAGGAATCAACACGGTGATCTATTACAGTCCGAAAATATTCCTGATTGCCGGATTCGAAGGTGCCCGGGCCGCTATCTGGGGTGCTGTCAGTGTGGGCGTGATCAATGTGACATTCACGGTGCTTTCTTTATTTATGATCGACAAACTCGGCAGAAGAAAGCTGTTTTTTATCGGAACAGCCGGGATTATTGTATCCCTGATCGCACTGGGAGCAGTTTTTGCTTTCCTCCCAAGTTTGGGAGCCATGGGCAAATGGCTGGCCATCATTTTTGTGTGGGTTTACATCGCATTCTTCGCCATTAGCCTGGGACCTTTGGGATGGTTGTTTATTTCAGAGGTTTTCCCATTGCGTGTCAGGGGAATCGGTTCTTCCATCGGTTCGTTGTCCAACTGGTTCTTTAACGGGGTGGTCGCGTTTACCTTTTTCAAAATTATTAAACTGTTTACCATGCCCGGAACAGGGATTATCACGCATGAAAAAATTTACGACGTTGCAACGCATACTTCCGCCATGCAGGCTGTCAACAATGGCAATCCTGCCGGCGCATTCTGGTTTTATGCAATTTTAGGAATCTTAGGGCTGATCTGGGGTTATTTCTATTTGCCGGAAACCAAAGGAGTTTCATTGGAAAAGATCGAAGAGCACTGGCGTCAGGGTGGTAAACCACGAGATCTGAAAGCATAAATTAGCATAAGAAAAAAAACCCGGTGTTTTCACCGGGTTTTTTTGTCCGGGCGCTTTGCAAAAGTCATGCATTTTTCTCAACTTCCCTTTCCCGGAAGAGGGCGCGCCCTGGTCTTTTTTCAGTGGCTAATCCAATAAGGGAAGGGAAATTTTTTTTGAATTTTGAATTTTTTTGTCTATATTTGTTATAAAGTAAAAAATAATAAACTACACTAAACTATTAAGCAATAATTACATAAAGATTCCGCTACAACAGATACGTTCTTAAAAGAAGACCTTAGTC
This sequence comes from uncultured Lentimicrobiaceae bacterium, assembly GCA_964456625.1. Taxonomy (GTDB): domain Bacteria; phylum Bacteroidota; class Bacteroidia; order Bacteroidales; family F082; genus Sulfidibacterium. The sequence continues at coordinate 4,256 of CAYWBO010000059.1, forward strand.
AGGTTTAAGTAATAATTTCTATTTTTTTGAAATCTAGCGAAAGCACGAAACAGTGTGCTGCCTAAACACGTTTTTTTATTGGGCTTTTCAGCCAATCTGTTCAGAAAAAACGCAGGTATTATGGAAAACTATTTTACGCTCCACAAACTAAAATCCAAAAAAATGCCTCTTTATTTTCCCCCCCAAATCAACAGGGGATTCCCCATCCGTTTCTGAAGACTTTGTGCAAGTCGTCTGTGAGGATTATTTATGGATTATAAAAATGAGAAAGTCTCAAATAAATGGTTGTAATCATGAAATCTAAATTTACTATGCTATGAAAAAAATCATTTTTTTTATTGTTTTGCTGTTGCTGAATGTCCCGCTTCTCGCGCAGGTCACCATTCAGGGTACAGTAAAATCTGCACAGGACAACAGTCCGCTTCCCGGGGTCAGTATATTATTGAAAGGGACCACCACAGGAACGGTCACCGATCTGAATGGAAATTACTCCATTAGTGCTCCTGCTACCGGAACCCTGGTCTTTTCCTATGTCGGTTTTCAAACTCAGGAGATTGTAATTGGCACGCAAAGGACGATTGACATAGAGTTGAAACCCATGGCGCTGGGTTTGAACGAACTGGTGGTCGTCGGTTACGGTACCACCAAGCGAAAGGACCTCACCGGTTCGGTGGCGTCTGTGGTGGGAGCCCAGCTCAGCCGGGTTACGGCGGCCTCACCCATTGCGAACCTGCAGGGCCAGGTAAGCGGCGTCCAGATCATCAACAACGGGCAGCCGGGGTCGGCACCGCAGATCCTCATTCGCGGGGTCGGTTCCATCGAAGCCGGAACCAATCCGCTTTATGTGGTGGATGGGGTGATAACGGATGACATCCGGAATCTGGATCCCAACAACATTCAGTCTATTGATGTCCTGAAGGATGCCTCTTCGGAAGCCATTTACGGCGCCAGAGGTTCCAACGGGGTGATCATGATTACCACTAAGAGTGGTTCTGCAGGCAAGATGCAAGTGCATTATGATGGCTATTTCGGCCTCAGGACGATCGTCAACAATGTCAAAATGGCCAGTACCGAGTTGTATGAGAACTATACCAATGCTGCTCTGGTGCGTGAAGGCAATGCTCCCGCTTTTTCTCCCTTAACGCTTACCTACAACACCAACTGGCTGAAGGAGATCACCCGTGTGGGGAATGTGAATCAGCATACGGTCTCCATCAGTGGCGGAAGCTCCGACATTAATTACTTCATCAGTCTGGGCTATTACGGCGAAAAAGGGGTGTTGCTCAAAAACGATTATCAGCGGATTTCCCTGATGGTGAACAACAAATACCATGTGGCTAAATTCCTGACCATCGGCAACAACCTGAATTTTTCGTCCTATAGTTCCAACAATCCCGACAACAATGCCTATAATGCGGCTTACCGGCAGGGACCTAATTTCCCGCCGCAGTATGGCGATGGTAACTGGGGTTGGTCCAATAACATCAACAATGTGGGCAATCCGGTGGCCGAGTTGTATTATTTTAATGATAAGAGCAAAGGATACCGGTTTATCGGGTCGCTTTTCGGCGAAGCTAAGATCATCCCCAGCCTGAAATTTCGGTCCAATTTTGGTCTGGATATCGAGCAGAACCGGGGCATTGTTTACAATCCTGCCGACTCGGTATCTCCCAACCAGATGAATGCCATCAGCAACCTGAGTGTATCGGACAACGGACTGAACCATTATACCTGGGACAATTATTTCACCTTTGACAAATCCATCGAGGGGATTCACAACATTAATGTGGTGCTGGGTGTGACGTCTGAACTCTACCAATCGTATTATTTAACCGGTTACCGTCAGGATGTTCCGCCCCAGGAAAATTACTGGTACCTGAATCTGGGGAATGCCGCCACGGCAACCAACTCTAACGGAGGCGACAAATGGACCCGGTTGTCCTATTTTGCCCGAGCTTCTTATAATTTCAAAGCCAAATACCTGTTTACCGGTACCTTGAGGCGTGAGGGATCCTCCCGGTTCTCTTCCCAGAACCGATGGGGATTGTTTCCTTCCGTGGGGTTGGGATGGCGGATCTCCGATGAGAACTTTATCAAAAATGTAAAATTCATCAGTAACTTGAAACTGAGGGCCAGCTGGGGCCTTGTGGGGAATGATAACATTCCCACCAATGCCTTTCTGTATACCATCAATACCGGATTGAATTATCCGTTCAATCAACAGATCAATACCGGATCCTCCATCACCGATGTCAAAGATCCCAATCTGAAATGGGAGACCTCCAACAGCATCGATATCGGGTTGGATTTTGGCTTCTTTGACGACAAATTGACAGGAACGGTGGATTATTATAACAAGCAAACAAAAAATATGCTGTATCCTTTGCCGCTGCCCGCCATTCTGGGATCCACCAGTTATATTACCAATGTGGCTAAAATGGAAAACAAGGGAATCGAAGCCGCTTTGAACTGGAATCACAGTTTCAGTAATGAGTTGAAGATCACCATTGGTGGAAATATCACCTTCAATACCAATAAAGTACTGGATGTTTCCAGCGGGAGTCCCATCAACGGAGGCAGTCTGAATAACGGCCAGACCACCACGCGCATCGCCGTGGGACAACCGGTGGGCGCATTCTGGGTGTATAAAACCGCTGGCATCTATAAAACCCAATCCCAAATCGACAACTCGCCCCACATGTCCGGAGCCAAGGTCGGGGACCTGATCTATGTTGATACCAATCATGACGGGGTCATTAATGAAAAGGACCGTGTGTATGAGGGGTCTTACCAGCCCAAAGCCTATTTCGGGTTCAACATCAGTTTGCAATACAAGGAATTTGATTTCCTGGTGACTGGATACGGAAATTTGGGTAACAAGATCTACAACGGGAAAAAGGCCCAACGCTGGGGCGGGGAGAACATAGAAGCCTCACTGTCCAATTACTGGACCGAAAACAACAGTAACAGCAATATTCCTGCTCCTTCCAACAATGTCCCGGTGGCGTCGGATTATTATTTGGAATCCGGTAACTTTCTTCGCGTCAATAACATCACGTTGGGATACACCATTCCGCTCCAAACCAAGACCATTACCAAACTCAGGGTCTATCTGACAGCAGAAAACCCGATCACCATCAAGGCCTTCAGCGGTTACAATCCGGTACTTCAGGGCGGCGATATTCTCAGCAATGGAATAGAGCTCAGCCCCATCCCAACAACTGCTACTTATTTGTTAGGTGTTAATTTAAACTTTTAAACTTTTGAAGCCATGAGAAAATATTGTATCATATTTCTGGTGAGTCTAAGCCTTTTTTTTCTGGACTCATGCAAAAAAAACTTCCTGACAGTTCCACCGGAAGGGCAGGTTACCCCCAGTGGTTATTATTCCTCACCTGCCAGAGCAACGGAATTGGTGAATGCTATTTACAATAATCTGCTTCAATGGGATGAAAGTACCTTTTCCTGGTTGGGCATCACCAGCATTGCTTCCGATGACGCAGACAAAGGCAGTGTTTCCGGTGATACGGGTACGGATAAGAACCTGCTGGATGATTATACCTATACCTCGACGGATTTTTCCTGTAATGAGATCTGGGTCGCAAATTACCGTGGTATCACACGGGCCAACAGGGCGCTTTCGATCTTGCCTTCAGTGGCGATCGACAGCAAGCTGAAATACCGGCTGATTGCCGAAGCAAAATTCCTAAGAGCCTTGTATTACTGGCGGCTGGTAAGAGTCTTTGGCGGTGTTCCCCTGATCACAAAAGTGGTGGATCCCACCAATCAGGCTTCGGTTGATTCGGTGCAAACCAGGGCCACCGTTACCCAGGTGTATAATCAGATCATCAGTGACTGGACGTATGCTGCCGACACCCTGCCGGAACGCAGCGGTTATGCCGCTTCCGATCTGGGCCGCGCTACTAAAGGTGCTGCCGAAGGCTTTCTGTCGAAAGTCTACATGTATCTAAAAGACTGGCAGAAAGCCTATGATTACAGTGGAATGGTCATCAGCTCCGGTCAGTATCATCTGGCTTCCGACTATGCCAAGATCTTCCGCCAGGCCGGTGACAATGGTCCGGGATCTCTCTTTGAGATCCAGGCTGTGGGCGGTCCTGTGAACCTGGGTGTCCAGGGCTATGAAGTTTGCCAAGCTGTCAGAGGTCAGTTCGGCTGGGGATTCAATGTACCTTCCCAATCGTTGGAAGATTCCTATGAATGTACCGATGGGTTGCCAATTGGCCAGTCACCGCTGTACGATCCGAACAACCCTTCTAAAAACAGAGATCCCCGGCTGGCCGCAACGATAATTTTCCCCGGCGACACCATGTGGGACGGAACGGTCATCATCAGCAATCCTCCCAACCCGCGCTATAACAAAAAAGCCTATATCAGCCGGACCATGGAGACGTTTGACGGAAATGACTGGGAAAGCAACAAACATGTTCACCTGTTGCGATATGCCGACATTTTGCTGGTTCATGCAGAAGCAGCGAATGAACTGGGTAAAACCACCGAGGCACTGCAATACCTCAATATGGTCCGTGCCCGGGTGAACATGCCGGCAGTAACCACCACCCAACAGGACAATCTCCGCATGGCCATCTGGCACGAAAGGAGATGGGAACTGGGCATGGAACGTGACCGTCTTTTCGATCTGATCCGGGAAGGCCGTGCTGCGCAGGTCCTCGGTCCCCTGGGATTTACCGCACCGAAAAACGATCTGTTCCCCATTCCGCAGACCCAGATCGACCTCAGCAAGGGCTTGCTGACACAAAATCCGGGTTATTAATCCGGAGCCGATAACAGAATCCCGTCACGGAAACTCACAGCGAGTTTTAGTGACGGGGTTGTTTTCGTTGATTGGGGGCTTCCGAACCTAAATTTTTAATGAAAATATACCATGCGAATGTTTAAGACCATCTTTCTGCTCCTTCTTTTTGTAAATACAGGCTATCTTTGCGGTTGTTCGAAAAACCCATCTTCAGGAACGCCGAAAGAACCTGCTTATAAAACCCTATCCGATACCGCGCTAATGGATACCGTTCAATATTACACCTTTAAATATTTTTGGGATTTTGCCGATCCGAATTCCGGCATGGCTTATGAACGAAATACTTCCAATGTGGTGACGACCGGCGGCAGCGGTTTTGGTGTGATGGCGATCCTGGTGGGCATCCACCGTCATTTCATTACACGGGAACAAGGCCTGCTCCGTTTATTGAAAATCGTCGGGTTCCTGGAAAAGGCCGACCGCTTTCATGGTGCCTGGCCCCACTGGATGAGCGGGTCCACCGGCCATGTAATTCCTTTCAGCACTTACGATGACGGCGGCGACCTGGTGGAAACTGCTTACTTGATCGAGGGGCTTCTAACGGCCAAAGAATTTTTCGATGGCACCGATTCCACCGAAACCGGTTTGCGGAACCGGATCCAAAAACTTTATGAAGGCGTGGAATGGGACTGGTTCCAGCAGGGAGGGAAAGATGTCCTCTACTGGCATTGGTCGCCCGATTACGGATGGAAAATGAACATGCCCATCACCGGGTGGGACGAAGCCCTGATCGTATATGTCGAAGCCGCCGCTTCGCCAACGCATCCCATCAGTGCCGCTGTGTATGAAAGCGGGTGGGCTCATGGGACGGAATTTCCAAACGGACAATACACCCAGTTCCAAAACGGAAATGTTTACGAAGGATATCAACTGCCTCTGGGTCCACCCTTTGGCGGACCGCTGTTCTTTTCGCATTATTCCTTTCTCGGACTGAATCCCAACGGACTGAAAGATCAGTACGCCGATTATTATGAGCAGAATCAAAATCAAACCCTGATCAACTACACCTACTGCATCAACAACTCAAACTACGGATCTTCAGGAAACATTTGGGGCCTCACCGCTTCCGATGATCCCAATGGCTATTCCGCCCATTCGCCCACCAACGATAACGGAACCATCACGCCTTCGGCTGCCCTTTCGGCTATCGTGTACACACCACAGAAGTCACTGAAGACCATGCGGTATTTTTATGAGCACCTCAAGAGCAAGATCTGGGGACCTTATGGCTTCTATGATGCCTTTAACCAGCAAAAGAACTGGTATGCCACTTCCTATCTTGCGATTGATGAAGGCCCTATTATCGATATGATCGAGAACTACAGGAGTGGTTTGTTATGGAATAACTTCATGAAAAATACAGACATTCAAAATGGTTTAAATAAACTGGGATTTACCTATGAAACAATTAAAAAATGAAAACCGGAAGAAGCCGGTCAAGTTGGTTTTTCTTTCTTTGATTTTGATGCTGGCGGGCGTTTCCTGCCAAAACAAGGCACCTCAAAAAGGAAGTGCCGTCTGGCAGCAAAGTAATCGTTATGATGCGCAGATCAGGAAACTAATGTCCAAAATGACACTGGAAGAAAAGATCGGGCAATTGAACATGCTGAGTGGTGACGGTGCCGTTACGGGCCCCATCAGCAACACCAACATCATCAAAGAAATCAAAGAAGGCCATGTAGGAGCCATGTTGAATTGCTACACGGCATCCTATACCCGTAAGCTCATGGAGCTTGCCGTAGACAGCACCCGGCTGCATATTCCGCTTTTGTTTGGCTATGATGTGATCCACGGTCAACGAACCATTTTCCCGATCCCGCTGGGAGAATCCTGCAGCTGGGATTTGAAACTCATGGAGCGTGCTGCCCAGGTGGCGGCAGTGGAAGCTTCCGCGGAAGGCGTTCAGTGGACTTTTGCCCCCATGGTGGATATTGCCCGCGATCCCCGCTGGGGCCGTGTGATGGAAGGGGCCGGTGAAGATCCATGGTATGGTTCTCTGGTTGCCAAAGCCAAAGTGAGAGGCTTCCAGGGAACAGACCTTTCCAGCGACACAACCATTCTGGCTTGTGTAAAGCATGGCGTGGCTTATGGCGCCCCCATCGCCGGACGGGATTATAATACGGTGGACATGTCCATGCGTACCCTGCTGGGGGTCTATATGCCGCCCTATCATGCCGCTGTGGAAGCCGGAGTGGCGACAGCCATGTCCGCATTCAACGACCTCAACGGAACCCCCTGTACCGCCAATGCTTGGATCTGGAAAACCATGTTCCGGAACAAATGGGGCTTTAAGGGTTTTGTCGTTTCAGATTATACCAGCATCAACGAGCTGATCAATCACGGGGTGGCCAAAGACCTGTTCGATGCCGATGTGCTGGCATTCAATGCCGGAGTGGATATGGACATGGTGGGAAACGGCTATGTCACCAACCTGAAAAAGGCGGTAGATCAGGGCCTGGTTTCCGAAAAAACCATCGACAGCTCGGTGTACCGGATCCTGAAAGCCAAATATGAGCTGGGCCTTTTCGACAACCCCTATAAATATTGCAACGAAAAACGTGAAAAACAGGATACCCTGACACCCCAGCATCTGGCCGTGGCCAGGGAAGATGCCCGGGAATCCATGGTACTGCTGAAAAACAATGACCACCTGTTGCCTTTTTCCAAAAAGATCCGATCCATTGCGATCATCGGACCACTGGGAAATGACAAACCCGACATGATCGGTTCCTGGTCCGCCGCCGGAGACCGCAATACCGAACCGGTTTCACTGCTGCAAGGCATAAAAAACAAACTCGGTCCCAACGTTAGGATCTATTATGCGGAGGGGACGGGGATCAATTCACAGTCTACTGATGGTTTTGCGCAAGCGGTTCGCATGGCCAAAAACGCCGATGTCGTCCTGCTGGCGCTGGGTGAAAGCGCCAACATGTCCGGGGAAGCTTCCTCGCGAGCCAATATTGATTTACCGGGCAACCAACAGGAACTGGCCGATGCCGTGATCAAAGCCAACAAAAACACCGCCGTGGTGTTGATGAACGGCCGCCCGCTGACGATTTCGCACTTAAGCCAGGTGGCGCCTGCCATCCTGGAGGCATGGTTTGGCGGCACCGAAGCCGGAAATGCCATTGCCGATGTGGTATTTGGTGATTATAATCCCTCCGGCAAGCTGACCATGACCTTCCCCAGGTGCGTGGGACAGATCCCCATTTTCTACAGTCACATGAATACCGGCCGGCCCTATGATCCGCATAATCACTACACGACCCATTATATGGATTGCCCCAATACTCCGTTGTATCCCTTTGGCTATGGTCTTTCCTATACGGAATTTCAATACGACTCGCTGAAGGTCAGTTCTTCGGAGATCACAGCGAAAGATACCTTGACGGTGAGCGTGGTTTTGAAAAATGTGGGCTCTGTTGACGGCACCGAAATAGCCCAGTTGTACATCCGGGATTTGGTGGGAAGTGTGGAGCTGCCCGTGAAAGAGCTCAAAGGGTTTCAGCGTGTATTTCTTAAAAAGGGAGCATCGAAAAAACTGGAGTTCAAACTCACCAATCAGGACCTGTCCTTTTACCGGAAAGACATGACTTTCGGGTCCGAACCCGGAAAATTTGAAGTGTTTGTCGGAGGCAATTCGGCAACGGAATACAAAACCGGTTTTGAGCTGGAATAATGCAATTCTGACTGCTCCGGCTGACCGAAGGACACGATTATTAAAACTCATGGGACTCTCTGAATTTCGTAACGTGATTTTTAGAGGGCCCCATGGGTTTATCTTTTTAATGATAAAACGGAGAAAAGTATGATCACCATGAAAATCAGCCGGAACCGTTTTTTCCGGAAAATATTGATCCTCGGCCTGGCGATTTTTCTGGGTCTGAACGTCCGGGGGCAGTCACCGGTGGGGCAACCTGTCTATAAGGATCCGCAGCAACCCGTTGCCGCCAGGGTTCAGGATCTGCTTTCCCGGATGACACTGAAAGAAAAGATATCACAAATGGGCGCCCGCGAATCCGCGGTTCCCCGACTGGGGATATCAGCCTACGACATCGGTACCGAATGCCTGCACGGCGTGGTGGCCGGAAATGTTAATACGACGGTTTTTCCACAGGCCCTGGCATTGGCTGGCACCTGGGATACAAGTCTGGTCCACCGCGTGGCGACTGCCATTTCGGATGAAGCACGGGCACTGGCTACCAAAGCCGGGAACCGGAAATATCTTTCTTTTTTCGATCCTGTGGTGAACATAGCCCGGGATCCCCGATGGGGCCGGACGGAAGAGACCTATGGCGAAGATCCGTTTTTGGTTTCCAGCATGGCAGTGGCTTTTGTAAAGGGCTTGCAGGGCAATGACCCGAAATATCTGAAAGTTGTGGCCACGCCCAAACATGTTGTGGCCAACAACGATGACTGGGCCCGCCACAGCAGTTCCTCCAATGTGGATGAACGCTCGCTGCAGGAATATTATTATCCGGCGTTTAAAGCTTGCATCACTCAGGGAAAGGCACAGTCGATCATGCCTGCGTTGAATGCCCTGAACGGGATCCCCTGTACTGCCGATGGGGCATTGCTGAACGGAATTTTAAGAAAGGAATGGGGTTTTGACGGCTTTGTCGTTTCCGATGCAGAGGGGGTTTCGGACCTCTATGAAAACGGACACCGGTATGTCCGCACACCAGAGGAAGCGGCGGCAGTCGGGGTGAAAGCCGGGACTGATGTCGACCTTCGAACCACGTATCCGGATTATCTATACAAAGCCGTCAAGGCGGGATATCTTACCGAAAAGGATATCGACACTGCTGTGTCCAGGATCCTAACCGTCAAATTCAGACTGGGGATGTTCGATCCTCCCTCTATGGTTCCTTACGGCCGCATCCCCTATAGCGTGGTAAACAGTGAAAAGCATCGCACCCTCGCATTGAAAACAGCCCTGAAGTCGATTGTCTTACTGAAAAATCAGGGTCACATCCTGCCGCTGGATAAAAAGATCCGGTCTGTTGCCGTGATCGGACCCAATGCTGATGTTTACCGGTTTGGGGTTTACAGTGGTACCAATTCTCAGGCAATCACGCCCCTGGCCGGCATCCGGTCCGTGGTTTCCCCACAGACAACTGTACTTTATGCCAAAGGATGCGGGATATGGTCTACAATCCAGCCGGAATTTTTGTCGCACGACAGTGCCGGGATTCAGCTGCCGGGATGGCAGGGGGAATATTTCAGTAATCCCAGACTTTCGGGAAAACCCGTCCTGATGCGCTCAGATCCGCAAATCAATTTCAACTGGCGCTGGGGTTCTCCGGATCAGGCAGTTTATTACGATGATTTTTCAGCCCGGTGGACTGCAACACTGACCCCTCCCGTAACCCGGGTGTATCGGTTTCGTATGACGACCGATGACGGCGGACGGGTGTATATTGACAACAAATTGCTGATCGACGAATGGCATGACCAGTCGCCGACCACTTACACGGCCTCCATGGAGCTTCAGGCCGGTCACCCCTATAAGATCCGGATGGAATATTATGAGCATGTGGACAATGCCTGTGCCCATTTAGGCTGGGATTATGAACCGGAAATCGGGGAGGCGGCCCGTCTTGCAAAAACGGCCGATGTGGCTGTGGTGGTAGCAGGAACGGATATCAGCGTGTCCTCTGAAGCGCACGACCGGGAGAATCTGCAATTGCCCGGATTGCAACAGCAGCTGATACGGGCAGTTTATGCAGCCAATCCCAGAACGGTGGTGGTGTTGGTGAACGGTGGGCCGTTGGCCATCGACTGGACCAAGACCCATATCGCCGGAATTATTGAAGCCTGGTATGGCGGAGAGGAAGGCGGAAAGGCCATCGCCGATGTGTTGTTCGGAAACTATAATCCGGGCGGTAGATTGCCGCTGACTTTTTATACTTCCATCGCTCAGTTGCCTCCCTTTTACGACTACAACGTCAGGAAGGGCAGGACGTATTTGTATCTGAAAGAAAAACCCCTGTTCCCCTTTGGTTTCGGTCTGAGCTATACTCATTTTGAGTACAGAAATCTGAAGATCCAACCAGAAAAATTGGATTCAAACGGAAAAATAACGGTTAACCTGGAGATCCGCAACACGGGAAATCGGACAGGAGACGAGGTGGTCCAGCTGTATGTCCGGGATGTTCAGGCAAAGTTCCTTACCCCGATCAAGGAACTGAAGGGTTTCCGGCGCGTGACCCTGGATCCGGGGCAGCGCAAAAAGGTCTCTTTTGATATTCCGGTAAACCGGCTGGCTTTTTATCAAAATGATGTGAAAAAATGGAAAGTCAATCCGGGAGTCTACAAAATCATGATCGGCAGCTCGTCGGAGGATATCCGAATATCCGGTGATGTTGAAATTGCAAAATGATTCGGAAATAAAACGTCCGGATACTTTGAGATATAAGTGGATTCCGCCAGGACATAAAAAAACCCGGTATACACACCGGGTTTTTTTATGAAAGTCTGAGTATAAAACTTATTCCATGATCGGCTTTTCCTTGAACCTTCTTTCGTTCCAGTAAGCCCAGATGGCTACAATAACGATCACAACCACGGTGTAATAAACGAAATTCGGGACGGGGATTGCATCGCCTTTAGCGTAGGAGTGCAATCCCGATAAGTAGTAGTTCACACCGAAGAATGTCATCAGGATGGAAGAATATCCCAGCAAAGAAGCCAGGTTAAAGCTAAATTGCGATTTCAATCCCGGCAAACGGTGCATGTGCGCAATAAAGCTGTAAATCAGCACACTTACCAAAGCCCAGGTTTCTTTCGGGTCCCAGCCCCAGTAACGGCCCCAGCTTTCGTTAGCCC
>CAYWBO010000060.1:0-15888 GCA_964456625.1 uncultured Lentimicrobiaceae bacterium
TCGCTCAGGCTGCCGCCCTGGGCTCCCACACCGGGCACCAGCAGAAAATGATCGGGGATAAGGGAACGGACGTCTTTTAACGCTTCGGCCTTGGTGGCCCCCACCACGTACATCAGTTGATCTTTAGTGCCCCAGGTTCTGGAAGTCGCGATCACTCTTTCAAAAAGCTTCTCCCCCTTCGCGTTCTCAAAATACTGGAAATCGGAAGCACTGGCATTGGAAGTCAGCGCCAGCAAAACTGCCCAACGGTCGTTATATTCCAGGAAAGGACTTACGGTATCTTTTCCCATGTAAGGCGAAAGGGTTACGGCATCCACATCCAGTTCCTCAAAAAACGCCCGGGCATACATTCCCGACGTGTTTCCGATGTCGCCGCGCTTGGCGTCGGCGATGATGAACACCTCCCGGCTCCGGCTGCGGAGATAATGCAACGCTTTCTTCAGACTCTCCCATCCGGCAGTACCCTGTGCTTCGTAAAACGCCAGGTTCGGCTTATAGGCCGCCGTATAAGGCAGCGTGGCGTCAATAATTTCTTTATTGAAAGCAAAACAGGGATCGGGATCCGCTTTCAGATGTTCCGGAATTTTCCTGATATCCGTATCCAGCCCCACACAAAGAAAGGACTTTTTTTTCCGGATCAGCTGAAAGAGTTGCTCATAATTCATGACAAAGGTTATTTCGGAAACCGTTAATTTTCAATATCTTCTTTCAGTCGCTCGGCGTTTTCGGCCATCTGCAACTTATCAATAATCTCCTGAATGTCGCCGTCGATGATGGGCTGCAGATTGTACAGCGTGAGGTTGATCCGGTGGTCGGTAACCCTGCCCTGCGGCCAGTTGTAGGTTCTGATCTTGGCGGAACGGTCGCCGGTAGAGATCATGGTCTTGCGTTTGGAAGACATCTCATCCAGATACTTGTTGTATTCCCTTTCGTAGAGTCGTGTCCGCAATACCTTCATGGCCTTCGCCAGATTTTTGATCTGTGACTTCTCATCCTGGCAGGTGACCACAATCCCGGAAGGAATGTGTGTCAGCCGGATGGCAGAATAGGTGGTATTCACCGACTGTCCGCCCGGGCCTGAAGAGCAGTATGTGTCCTTACGGATATCTTTATCGTTCAACTCGATATCAAACTCATCGGCCTCGGGAAGCACTACCACGGTAGCAGCGGAAGTATGGATCCTGCCCTGGGTTTCGGTTTTGGGAACCCGTTGTACCCGATGCACACCGGATTCAAATTTCAGGGTTCCGTAAGCCCCGTCTCCGGTAATGTTAAAAACAATTTCCTTAAAACCGCCGGCGGTCCCTTCGTTCAGATCCACCACATCGATCTTCCACCCTTTGGTTTCGCAATATTTCTGGTACATTCTGTACAGATCGCCGGCAAAAATCGACGCTTCGTCGCCGCCGGTACCGGCCCGGATTTCCATGACAGCATTTTTGGTATCCTGCGGGTCTTTGGGGATCAGCAACAGGCGTATCTCTTCTCCCAGTTCTTCTTCACGCTCCTGTAATGTGGTCAGCTCTTCACGGGCCATCTCACGAAATTCGGGATCCTTTTCCGTCTTCAGGATCTCCTTGGTGCTTTCAATATTTTCCAGCAGGTTTTTGTATTCCTTGTAAGCCTTTACAACAGGTTCCAGATCCTTGTAGTCCTTGTTGAGCTTCACAAAGTTCTTCATGTCCTTCATGGCTTCAGGATCACTCATCTGCTCAGCAATCTCTTCCCAGCTGTTCTTAATGGCTTCCAGTTTGTCTAATATTTCCACCTTCTATTTTTTTGGTTTGCAAAGATAATGAATTACCTCGCAGTCAGGTGTAGGTGTAACGAGAAGAATAACATTTTTGTTCCCTGAAGAGAATTATTCTTATTCATTTATCCCGATGCACTGCGCGATCGGGATTCATTCGTCTTGCAAATTTCAATGCGTTTGACTTTTGAAATTTGAGTCTCATGAATAAACTGAAAGGAATGTTATTTAGGGTAATGATGTTTTATTCATTCCTGCCGGAACGAAACGGGAGGATCAACCCATCGGGTAATGACAAAAAAGGGTTCAGGTCCATTGTGGAGCTGAACCCGGGATCATTACGATTTTTTTAGCTTTCAGGAAAGCTATCGTTTCGGAGCTGCGGCATGGGAAACATAGACCGTATCATAAATATCCGGCGGTGTGGGCTGTTGCACATGAATCACAAAAGTGCCTGGGGTAGTCAGATGTAAACCCAGGGAATCTCCGTTCATATACTGCACGGCTGACGCACAATTTGTTTCATTATTTGTATACTTGCCAAGTACAGCTATATTAATCTGCTGATTGGTGACACCACCCACAAAGCGTGAAAACGAATAGCAAGTGCTGGGGCCGATGGTCCCGTAGAATTTTATATACTGCGCTGTTCCTGACACTATGGTATCAGGATATTGAATACTGTCAACCTGTATACCAAATTCCGTAAAAGTCGGTGCTGAAGAGCTGAGTTTACATCCACCTGTTAAAAGTAAGGTGCCAACGAAAGCACCGGCAATAAGACCAAATACTAGTTTCTTCATGAGTAAAAGATTTATTTTAATTATTGATTGAGAATTTTGTACCAATGAAAAACTGCAAAATTCGTACCATAAATGAATCGAAATACACCATAACAATCTGCAGCCGGATTAAGGCCGGACAATAATGGCCGGTGGTTTCTCAGAGCTCGAACTGATGCCCGACTTCAATTACCTGATTGGGTGGAATACCGAAATAAGTACTGGCATCTCTGGAGTTCTTGGACAGGAACAGGAACAGGTTAGTACGCCATTTCGCCATTTTCGGATGATCGCTCATAAGTAATTTTTCACGTCCCAGAAAGAAACTGGTGGTTTCCATGTCGATTTCTATGCCCTTCTCCCGTGCCAGCGAAAGCACAGTGTCGATTTTAGGGGTTTCCATGAAGCCGTGTCTTACATTGACGATATGAAAACCGCTCATCACCTTTTCCACTTCCACCTTTTCAAAGTTCGGCACCCTGGGCACATCTTCTGTCTGGAAGTGCAGCAGGATAATCTCGGAATGGACAATTTTGTTATGCGTCAGGTTCTGGATCATGGCCTGTGGGATCCTGTTGGGGTTGCCTGTAAGGTAAATGGCAGTACCCGGCACTTTCTGAGGCGGGTTCTCAGTCAGCATTTTCTGGAAAGAGTTTATGGTTGGCGACAGGTCCATAATCTGGTTCCCCAGGATCCGTCTTCCCTCTTTCCACGTCAGCATGATGGTAAATACGATGCCTGCAATGAACAGCGGGAACCATGCACCATGGAAAAGTTTTGTGATGTTGGCCATGAAGAACGGGATGTCTATCAGGATAAAGATTCCTGCAAGGCTTCCTGCCAGCAACTTACTCCAATGCCATCTCTGCCGTGCCACCACATAGAAAATGGTATCGGTGATCAGCATGGTGGCAGTCACAGCCACACCGTAAGCAGCTGCCAGCTGGCTGGAGGAACGGAATCCCAGCACCAGTGCAATGGTACATACTGCCAGCAACCAGTTCACCGGAGCAATATATATCTGTCCGATTTGTGTTGCAGAAGTATGTGAGACTTTTAACCGCGGGAAATATCCAAACTGAATGGCCTGCTGTGTCAGCGAGAAAGCACCCGTGATTACCGCCTGGGAAGCGATGATGGTAGCCATGGTAGCGAGGATCACCAGCGGGATGAGACCCCAGTCAGGCACAAGGCCGTAAAAGGGATGGAATGAAAGTTCGGGATGCATCAGCAGCAACGATCCCTGACCTAAATAATTCAATATCAATGCCGGGAAGACCAGCGCCAGCCAGGTGATACGAATGGGCTTCTTGCCGAAGTGTCCCATATCTGCATACAGCGCTTCAGCCCCGGTGACAGCCAGGAATACGGCACCCAGAACGATCAACCCGTGCCCTTTGTTCACAATCAGAAAATTGATGGCATGCCAGGGTAAAATAGCATAAAGGATCTGTGGATCCTTGGAGATCTGAGAGATCCCCAGGATGGCCAGCACGGCAAACCAGATGAAAATGATTGGCCCGAAAAGCCCCCCCACGCTGGCCGTGCCCCGTCTTTGTATCATAAACAACCCCGCCAGGATTCCGACAGTAATAGGAACAACAAACGGCGTGAAAACCGGCGTGACAATTTTCAGGCCTTCAATGGCACTCAGCACGGAAATCGACGGCGTGATCATCCCGTCTCCATACAAAAGGCAGGCACCGAAAACACCGATGGCCACCAGGCTGAGACCCTTGCTTTTTTTGAAACTGGTCTTCTTCACCAGAGTCGCCAGCACCAGCACGCCGCCTTCCCCCTTGTTATCGGCTCTGAGTACAAATGTCAGATACTTGATGGTCACAATCATTACCAACGACCAGAACATCAGCGACAAAACACCCAGAATATTTTCCTGCGATACCGGAATGGCATAATCGCCATGAAAACATTCACGAATAGCATATAAGGGGCTGGTACCGATATCACCGAATACAACTCCTAATGCCGCCATCGACAGCATGGCAAGGCCTTTTGTGCTTTCCTTTTTTTTGGAAACATCCTCCGGCTTCAAAGCGCCATTATTGCTTCCTTTTAAGAAATCCATTTTTCCTTTTTTTAACAACTTTTTGATTGATAACTATAACTTGATTGCAAGCTATTGCTGTGGAGGTAGGGCTGTATTTCAGGTCCACTGAAAAGTCTGAGAAACTTCCTTGTTCTAACGAAAAACCATAATTGTGATTGCCTAAGCTGTACAAAATAGTTCGTTTTTTTCAGGCGGCAAAAGTACAAAAAAATTGAAACAGGGGTCATTTTCTTAAAAAATGTTAACGCGGCATATAAACCTCTGAAAACGAATATTACAACGGCCAAACCTGACCAAAAAACACCGCTGTTTTCTACGATTCCGTCGCTAAAACGGGCTCCCGTAGCGGTCGAATCGTGTCCGGCAGCTTTTCAAAAATTTTTGATACTGATACAAAATCAAATTATTTTTTCATATTTGTGATTAATAATTTTTCACAATATGGCAAATTCCACTTACAAAGTTTACGGATATCGCTGGATTATCCTGATTACCTTCATGGTCATCTCGTTTGTCATTCAGTTGCAATGGCTCGCTCATGCTGCTGTGGCGCGGCCCGCAGATGTGTTTTACAAAGGACAGTTCAATCCGGGCTCCTTTTTTAATATCGACTTCCTGGCCATGGTATACATGCTGGTGTACATCATCATCAGCATACCGGCTTCTTATATAATCGACACCTATGGCATCCGTGTCGGTATCGGGATCGGAGCCGTGATCGCCGGAATCTCCGGATTGGTGAAAGGTTTTTACGCCACGAATTTTATGGTGATCCTCTGGGCCCAGGTGGGATTATCCATCGCACAGCCTTTTATCCTGAATGCCGTGACGGCTGTGACCGTACGATGGTTTCCCCTGCGGGAAAGAGGGTTGGCGGCAGGCCTGGCAATCCTGGCACAGTACCTCGGCATCATTGCGGCCATGCTCATCACCCCGCTGCTTATCGGTGTCGATCCGACCAAACCGGGCTACGGCCACGGTTTCCCGCACATGTTGATGTTATACGGCTGGCTGACTTTCGGCGCTGCTGTCCTGACATTGTTCCTCTTAAAAGAAAAACCGCCTACGGCTCCGGCCGCCGACGACCTGAAAAGGGATGACTTTTTCAAAGGTCTGAAAGACATTCTGCAACAGAAAGACATGCTGCTGACCATCATGGTCTTCCTGATCGGGCTGGGGATCTTTAATGCCATCAGCTCCATGACGGATTCCATTTCCGCCAACCTGGGGGTAAAAGACTCCGACGGACTTATCGGAGGGATGATGCTCATCGGGGGCATTATCGGAGCGGTCATCATTCCGGCACTTTCTGATAAATTCAGGATGCGGAAGCGCTTTCTGGTCATCTGTACTGCCGGTGCCCTGCCCGGCGTGCTGGGCCTGACGTTCACGAAATTCTTTTTCCATAATCCCGCCACTGCCTATGATATGGCCCTGGCGGCTTCTTTCATCCTGGGATTCTTTATCCTGAGCGCCGGGCCCGTGGGATTTCAGTATGCCGCAGAAATTTCCTACCCGGCCCCGGAGTCCATCTCGCAGGGATTGCTGTTATGGGTCGGACAGATCTCAGGGATGCTTTTCGTGGCCGGCATGAGCATGCGGCACAACCATTACATCCATGCCTGGATGATCTCTTTCAGCCTGCTGATGTTCGTGGTGGTGGGGCTGGTGCTCCTCACCAGGGAATCGCCCATGATCATCACTGAGAAAGACAAGATCAAGATGGGTGAAGTAACAAAAGATTAAGGACTTTTTTGACTTCGGAGCGGAAACTTTTCATTATTTTGCATAGAAAAAAACTGGGCTGCGTTTAATTAAAATCGCTGCCCGAATAATGGTTTTTCCCTTTAAGAACTGGCCCTTTTATGAAAAAGCTCCGAAAAATTATCTACCTGTCTTTAATTGTCCTGCTTGTCTTGCCACAATATGCTGCGGCACAGCAAACGGAAAAAGAACAGCCGCAAAGACCTACCGTCGGACTCGTTCTCAGCGGCGGCGGAGCAAAAGGGTTTGCCTACGTCGGTTTACTGAAAGCCATTCAGAAAGCCGGACTGCACATCGATTACATCGGCGGAACCAGCATCGGAAGTATCATCGGCGGATTGTACGCACTGGGGTATTCGCCTGACAGCATTGGTCAGATCATCAGGGAACAAAACTGGGACCATGTCCTGCACGATGTCGTCGCCAGAAAATACATTGCCTTTGAAGAAAAAGGCTATGCCGAAAACAGCATCGCCACACTGCCATTTAACGAACACAAAATCGAACTGAAATCCTCGCTGTATGAAGGACAAAATATCGACCTGCTGCTGAACCGGTACTTTACTGTGGGTTATAAAACAACGGACTTTTCAAAGCTCCCCACTCCTTTCATGTGCATGGCCACCAATATCCTGAACGGGAAAGCCGTAACGCTGACAAGCGGCTATCTGCCGCGAGCCATCCGCGCCAGTATGTCCATTCCGATCTATTTTGCACCCGAACATTATCAGGGGAAGTACCTGGTGGACGGCGGGGTCATCGACAATTATCCGGCCAAACAGATGAAGGATATGGGTGTCGGGTTGATCGTAGGCCTGGATGTCCAGCATGGCCTGACGAAAAACATCAACAAGCTGAATACGGTTCCCAAAGTGCTGCAGCAAATTACCAGCTATTACCGGGTGGCAGCCAACAAAGAAGGTTACAAAATCACCAACCTCTACATCCCCGTCGACCTGAAATATGAGGTTATGGATTTCGACAAATACGATTCTATCATGGCTGTGGGTGACCGCACGGCACAAAAATATTACGGGAAGATCAAGGCCCTGGCCGATTCACTGAACAAGATAAAATACGAGCCCGTCAGGGTTCACAACACCGTCCCGCTGGATTCTGTCCGTATTTCGGAAGTCCACTACCAAGGCTACAAAGAAATTCCTTTGCGGTTTCTTGAAAAATATTTCAATAAATATCGCAACACAACGATGCGCATTCACGAACTGGAACGCACCATCGATCAGGTTTACGGCACCAAGTATTTTACCCACGTTTCTTATGAACTGCAGCCCAAAGGAGCGCGCACCGACCTGCTCATCAAAGTCAAGGAAGCCAGCCCCGGGTCGTTGGGGGCCGCTCTGCATTTCGACTCGGATTATCAGGGCAGCATTCTACTGAATATGGTGCTGCGAAATAAGCTGGGAAAAGGTTCCAAGCTGTTTGCCCAGACCATCCTGGGCAGCAACCCTAGATTTAGAGCCCTGTATCTGATCAACAAAGGAGCCAAGATCGGGCTGGGGACGAGTATCGATTTTTACGCGCTCAACTTCAACCTGTACCATAATGATGTCAAACAAACCGACTATCAGTTTATTAATTTTTCGGGTTCTGCTTTCATCAATGCAACAGTAAAGAATATCTTCAACTTCCGCTCCGGCTTCGAATTCGAACGTTTCCGCGTAGAACAAACCGAACTTACTGAAACCACCGCACCAGGTTCAGACCAAATCTCCAGTTACGGTAATCTGTTCTTTGAGTTTAACGCCGACACATACGACAAGGCTTATTTCCCCACCAAAGGATTCAGAGCGGAATTAAATTTCAGATACCGTCTGAATTTCGCCACCGAACAAAATGAATCGGCGTTTTCAAGCGCACCGTTCCTCTACCTGAACTACAATCAGAACATAAAACTTAGTGACCGTTGGGTTTTCAGTACCGGATTATTTGGAGGGGCAACGCTTGGACTGATCGCACCTCCGCTGCAAAATCAATTCTTCCTCGGCGGGCAAAATCCCGACAACTACATGCACAGCTTTGTCCCCTTTACAGGATTACGTTTTGTGCAGAAAGCCGGGAACAACCTGGCTGTGTTGCGCGGTCGCTTGCGGTACACCCTGATGAAAAAATTCTACCTAACCGGAGCCGCCGATTTGGGCGAAATCAGTAATCACTTCTCCGATCCGTTACAAACTTCCGGACTGATCATAGGTTACGGCCTGACGCTGAGTTATGACAGTTTTATCGGGCCCGTGCAGCTTTCGCTGATGAACTCCAACCAGCCGGCAAAGGCTTTCGTTTATTTCAATCTGGGGTACTGGTTCTGACAGACTACGCCGTCACCGCAACCTATCAGTTTAAAATTATCATTTTTCGGGGACAAAATGTCACCCCGGTGCACATGGCACAGGGTTTGATTTAGCGTGTTTCGCAAAATATAGTTGAATCATAAAACCGAAAAAATATGGCAACAAAAGGGAAGATTGGAATTCAGACAGAAAATATTTTTCCAATCATCAAGAAGTTTCTTTACTCAGATCATGAAATCTTTTTACGAGAGTTGGTCTCCAACGCAGTGGATGCTACGCAGAAGCTGAAAACCCTGGCATCGCTGGGAAAATTCAAAGAAGATTTGGGCGACCTGACCATCCACATCGAAGTGGACAAAAAAGCCAAAACTCTTACGGTAAAAGACCGCGGCATCGGTATGACGACCGACGAGATGAACAAATACATCAACGAGATCGCACTTTCCAGTGCGGAAGAATTTGTGAAGAAATTCAAAACCAAGACCGAAGCTGAAAAAAATGCCATCATCGGCCACTTCGGATTGGGGTTCTATTCTTCTTTCATGGTTTCAGAGAAAGTGGAAATCGTTTCCAAAACCTACAAAAAAGGAGGCCAGACCAAAGCCGTCCGTTGGGAATGCGACGGAAGTCCGGAATATGAAATGGAAGAAGTCGACAGAATAGAACGCGGCACTGACATCATTCTGCACATTGACAAAGACAATGTTGAGTTTTTGGAAGAATACCGCATCAACGAGCTGCTGAACAAATACTGCAAATTCCTGCCGGTGCCCATCCAGTTCGGAACAGAAACTATTCACGAACCCATCGAAGGGGAAAAAGACGAAAAGGGAAATCAAAAAACAAAAGAGGTCACGCGCCCCAAGGTCATCAACAACACCAACCCGTTGTGGAAAAAAGCACCCACGGAAGCTACCGATGAAGAATACAAAGCCTTTTACAGGGAACTCTATCCCTACACTTTTGAAGAACCCCTGTTCCACATCCATCTGAATGTGGACTATCCTTTCAACCTGACCGGGATTTTGTATTTCCCGAAAGTGAAAAAGGATTACGAGATGCAACGGAACAAAATCCAGCTATACAGCAACCAGGTTTTTGTGACCGATTCGGTAGAAGGCATTGTTCCTGAATTCCTGACACTGCTGCACGGCGTGATCGACTCACCGGATATCCCGTTGAACGTGAGCCGTTCCTATCTGCAAAGTGATCAGAACGTGAAAAAGATCTCCAGCTACATCACACGGAAAGTGGCCGACAAGCTGAGCGAACTCTTCAAAAACGACCGGAAGTCCTTCGAAGAAAAATGGAGCGATATCAAGATCTTCATCGAATACGGTATGATCTCCGAGCCAAAATTCGCCGAAAAGGCGGAAAAATTCACCTTGCTCAAAAATACCGAAGACAAGTACTTTACGTTTGAAGAATACAAACAGCATGTGGAGAAGACGCAGACCAATAAAGACAAGAAACTGGTCTACCTCTATGCTTCCAATAAGGATGAACAGTACAGTTACATCCAGGCTGCTACCGACCGCGGCTATGATGTACTGGTAATGGACGGTGTGCTGGATCCGCATTTTATCAATTCGCTGGAGCAAAAATTCACCGACACCACCTTTGCCCGTGTCGACTCCAACACCATCGATAAACTGATCGAGAAGGAAGAGGAAGCTCCGTCCAAGTTGGATGAAAAAGAGAAAGAGCAGTTGAAAACCGTCTTCGAAAGATGCATCGACAAGACGCATTTTGAAGTGACGTTCGAAAATCTCAGCGAAAGCGACATGCCTGTTACTGTGACACAAAATGAGTTTATGCGCCGGATGAAAGACATGGAAGCCATCGGGGGAAGCCCCATGATGGGATTGGGCGGCCTGCCGGATTCGTACACACTGGTCATCAATGCCAACCATCCGCTGATGGGAAAGATCCTGGGAACGAAAGAAGAAAAAGACCAGGATGAGATCGCCAAACAGATCTATGATCTTGCACGGCTTTCCAAAAACCTGTTGAAAGGAAAAGAGTTGGATGATTTCGTAAGACGCAGCGTGCATATCGTTGAATAATCCGAGGATTAAAACGTTTGTGAAGCATCCGAAAATACTTTCCGGATGCTTCCGTTTTCACCTTCGGGAGAAGCAATATTTGTCTTAATTTCGAAGAACAGTAAATTTTAATTTAATTTAGCTTTAAATCACAAATAATGAAAAAATCCTGGATTGTCATTATCGTAGTAGTACTGGTAGTATTCCTGTTCTACGGCTGGATCAAAAACTCATATAACACTTTTGTTACCAAATCGCAGGCTGTCAGCGCCCAGTGGTCACAAGTTGAAAATGTTTATCAGCGTCGCGCTGACCTGATCCCCAACCTCGTAAATACTGTGAAAGGCTATGCCACACACGAAAAAGAAACACTGGAAGGCGTCGTGCAGGCCCGTGCTAAAGCCACCTCTGTAAACATCGACGCTAAAAACCTCACCCCGCAGGCATTGCAAAACTTTCAGGCTGCACAGAGCGGATTATCGCAGGCTTTATCTCGTCTGATGGTGGTTGTGGAACGTTATCCCGATCTGAAAGCCAACCAGAATTTCCTGGAACTGCAGGCACAGCTCGAAGGTACTGAAAACCGCATTGCTACGGAAAGAAGACGCTTTAACGATGTAACGCAGGACTACAACACCTATATCAGTCTGTTCCCGAAAAATATCCTTGCAAGCATGTTTAACTTCAAGGAAAAACCATATTTCAAGGCCGCAGCAGGCGCCCAAAAGGCCCCTGAGGTCAAATTTTAATTAAACCGTTATATCATGAGCCCATCAGCAAGAAGGTTTTTCTCTACCGAAGATCAGGAAAAAATTGTCAATGCAATCCTTAACGCGGAGTTGGATACCTCGGGGGAGATCAGGGTTCATATTGAGACTTATTGCAAATCAGACGTGCTGGATCGCGCCGCTTTTCTGTTCAAAAAACTGAAAATGGATAAGACGGAACTGCGCAACGGCGTGTTGTTTTATGTGGCGGTAAAAAGCCGGAAGTTTGCGATCCTCGGCGATGCCGGCATCAACAAAGCCGTCCCGGAAAATTTCTGGGATGACATCAAAGAGATGATGGGAAAGAAATTCAGTGAAAACCAATTCACCGAAGGACTGACCGCGGGCATCCTGGAAGCCGGTAAGCATCTCAAAAAACATTTCCCCCACCATTCTGATGACATTAACGAGTTGCCCGATGAGATTTCATTCGACCGGTAACGAAAGAAAAAAACAGATGACTTTTAAAAGAAATCAAATACTCTGGCTTCTGATAGGATTTCTGTTCCTGTTCCAGACGCCATTGATGGCTTCGGATATTCCTGCCAGACCCAATCCTCCCAGGCTCGTTAACGACCTGGCCGGGATCCTGACACAGGGAGAGGTCAACGCGCTGGAGTATAAACTACGATATTTCAACGATACCACGTCTAATCAGATCGTGGTGGTCACCGTCAGCACGCTGAACGGCCTGCAACCTTACGAATTTGCCACGAAGCTCGGTGAACAGTGGGGCGTGGGACAGAAAAAGTTCGACAACGGCGTGGTAGTCCTCATCAAGCCCAAGACAGCGGAAAGCCGCGGGCAGGCATTTATCGCCACCGGGTACGGACTCGAAGGGGCCCTTCCGGACGCCACCTGTAAAAACATCGTCTCGAATGAAATGATTCCCTCCTTCCGGAACGGAGATTATTACGGTGGTATTACCAAGGCTGTGAATGTGGTGATGCAGATAGCCTCGGGCGAGATCAGCGCCAAAGGCTACAACAAAATGCACCCCAACACGCCCCCGTTGGCAGGGCTGGTGCCTTTCCTGGCCATCTTCCTGATTTATCTTCTGATGCGCGCCAGCAAAGCCCACTCCTATGGGGTGGGAAGAAACGGCGGTTCCTCCATCTGGACGGCCATCTTTTTGGGCAGCCTGCTGGGCGGCGGAGGCGGCGGTAGCCGCGGAGGCGGTTTTGGCGGAGGCGGCGGATTTGGCGGCGGCGGAGGCTTCGGAGGAGGTTTCGGTGGTTTTGGCGGCGGCGGATTTGGCGGCGGCGGTGCCGGCGGGAGCTGGTAAGGTTTAAACCGGTTGTCCCCCTCTGGAGGGGGACACTTCAAATTCCTTCTTATTGCAGGCGTTACCTGTCAATAACAGATCATATTATAAACGCAGAATTTCCATTGTTAAAACCGTTATTTTCATTTACATTTCAGAAAAAATCTTACCTTTGCACCCAATTTTTTGATATCTATCCTGTAGCATGATAAACGTAACATTGCCAGACGGTTCAACAAAGCAGATCAACAAAGGGACCACTGCGTTAGATTTAGCAAAGCAAATCAGCGAGGGCCTTGCCCGCAACGTGCTTTCCGCTAAAGTAAACGGAAAAGTGGTTGACGCCACCCGCCCCATTAACGAAGACGCTGACGTTCAGCTTCTGACATGGAACGATGTGGATGGAAAAGCGACCATGTGGCACTCCTCTGCCCACCTGATGGCGGAAGCAGTTGAGCTGCTGTATCCCGGCGTGAAATTCGGCATAGGACCGGATATCGAAAACGGATTTTACTACGATATCGATTTTGGAAGCTATGAGATCTCCGACAAGGACTTCCCCAGGATCGAAAAGAAAATGCTGGAACTGGCCCGCGAAAAACAGCACTATGTCCGCAAGGAAGTATCGAAAAAAGACGCTGAAAAATATTTCTCCACCAAAGGCGACGAATATAAGCTGGAGCTGATCGACGGCCTGACCGACGGAGAGATCACTTTTTACGAAAGCGGTCATTTTACCGATCTGTGCCGCGGACCGCACATCCCGGATACAGGTTTCATTAAAGCGGTGAAACTTACCAAGCTGGCCGGTGCTTACTGGAAAGGCGATGAAAAACGCAAACAGCTGACCCGTATCTACGGTATCACCTTCCCGAAACAGAAAGAACTGACCGAATACCTCGAATTGCTCGAGGAAGCCAAGAAACGCGACCATCGTGTTTTGGGCAAAGAACTGGAACTGTTTACCTTTTCCCAGAACGTAGGCTTGGGCCTCCCCTTGTGGTTGCCCAAAGGCGCCGAGCTCAGGGAAAGGCTGGAACAATACCTGAAAAAAGTGCAGAAACGCGCCGGTTACAGCCCGGTGATCACCCCGCACATCGGGAACGTGAACCTGTATAAGACTTCAGGCCATTATCAGAAATACGGAGAAGAATCCTTCCGGCCCATCAAGACGCCGGTCGAAGGCGAAGAATTCTTCCTGAAACCCATGAACTGTCCGCATCACTGCGAAATATATAAATCGAGCCCGCACTCCTATAAAGAGCTGCCGCTGCGTTATGCCGAGTTCGGCACCGTATATCGTTACGAACAAAGCGGCGAGTTGCACGGCCTGACCCGTGTGCGTGGATTTACTCAGGATGATGCACACATTTTCTGTACTCCCGATCAGATCAAAAACGAATTCAACGGGGTAATCGACATCATTCAGCAGATCTTCAAGGCGCTGAATTTTAACGATGTTATCATTCAGATCTCGCTGCGCGATCCTGACAATCTGGAAAAATACATCGGATCGGACGAAAACTGGGAAAAAGCCGAAAACGCCATCAAGGAAGTAGCCGAAGAGCGCGGGCTGAATGCCGTGATCGAATACGGCGAAGCCGCTTTCTACGGACCGAAGATGGACTTCATGGTACGCGACGCGCTGGGCCGTAAATGGCAGCTGGGAACCATCCAGGTAGATTACAATCTGCCCGAAAGGTTCGACCTGACATACATCGGGGCCGACAACGAAAAGCACCGTCCTGTGATGATCCACCGGGCTCCTTTCGGTTCCATGGAACGTTTTGTAGCCGTGCTTATCGAGCACTGCGCCGGGAACTTCCCGCTGTGGCTCACCCCCACACAGGCTATTATTCTGCCTATCAGTGAAAAATATCAGGAGTATGCTGAAAAAGTTTTAACTTTGCTGAAAAATTCTGACATTCGCGCCCAGGTTGACGATCGCAGTGAAAAGACAGGAAGAAAGATCCGCGACGCGGAGATGAAGAAGATTCCTTTCATGCTGATTGTCGGGGAGAAAGAAGAAACCGACGGATCGGTATCGGTTCGTAAACATGGAGAAGGAGATCTGGGATCCATGGCAGTAAAGGATTTTATACAGTTAGTAGAAAAAAATGTAGATAACCTTATTTAGTCACTAATTAAAGGAGGAATTCACAATAGCAAAGTACAGAGGCAGGGGTAATCGCCCCAGGTTTGAAAAAAAAGAAGACCCACATCAGATCAACAAGCAGATTACCGCACCGGTAGTCAGGTTGGTGGGCGACAATGTAGAAACCGGAATTTATCAGCTTCGGGACGCACTGAACAAAGCAGAAGAATTGGAGCTTGATTTGGTAGAAATTTCACCCAAGGCCAATCCTCCTGTGTGTAAGATTATGGAGTACAAAAAGTTTCTTTACGAACAGAAAAAGAAACAAAAAGAAATCAAAGCCAAGTCAGCCAAGGTCGTGGTAAAGGAGATCCGGCTGGGGCCCAACACCGACGAGCACGATTTCAACTTCAAACTCAAACACGCCATGAAGTTCCTGGAAGAAGGATCTAAAATTAAGGTGGATGTGTTCTTCAAAGGAAGGTCCATCGTCTATAAAGAAAAGGGCGAGTACATTTTACTGCGCTTTGCCTCGGAGCTGGAAGAAGTGGCTAAAGTAGAACAGCTCCCCAAACTGGAAGGAAAACGGATGATCATGATGTTGGCATCCAAGAAGTAGCAAATTTTTTAAACTAGTTATATTATTCATTTAAATCATTTTGAGCAATGCCAAAAATGAAAACAAAATCCGGAGCAAAGAAGAGATTTAGTCTGACGGGATCCGGTAAAATTAAAAGGAAGCATGCTTACAAAAGTCATATCCTGACGAAGAAGTCAACGAAGCGGAAACGTAACCTGACTTACTTCACCGTGATTGACAAAGTGGATGAAAAGAACATCCGCCGCATGATCCAGGGTTAATTCAATTATTATTCAACTTTGCTATAGCCCGTAAAGTTTCCCGTTTGGGAACGCTATAGTGGAAAAAATTAAAAACAATGCCAAGATCAGTTAACGCTGTTGCGTCGAGGACGCGCAGAAAAAAAGTGATGAAGGAGGTCAAAGGACAATTTGGCCGCCGGAAAAACGTCTGGACGGTTGCAA
>CAYWBO010000061.1:0-15654 GCA_964456625.1 uncultured Lentimicrobiaceae bacterium
ATGCTCATACAAATAAAACTGCGAACGAATCCTTGTTTCGCCCTGTTTGAATTTCCTGTAAAGGTTTACCGGATCGCTGTTGATGTAACGGGCTTTGACGTTATCTTTGAGCTGTGTCTGCAGGATGAACATCATATCCTTTTGCAGTTCCGGATCGTAAACGGGACAGGCCACTTCGAAGCGATGATCGAAATTCCGTACCATCCAGTCGGCGGAAGTGATGTAATAAAGCGGTTTTCCATCGTTGGCAAAAACAATAGCCCTGGAATGTTCCAGATAGCGGTCGATTACACCGACGATCTCGATGTTCTCGCTGTAGTCAGGGATCCCCGGCGTCAGCACACAGATACCGCGGCAGATAATCTTGATCTTGACACCGGCGCGCGAGGCAGCCACCAGCTTCTGGATGATCCGCCGATCCACCAGGTTGTTGAGTTTGATGATCACCCAGGCTTCTTTCTTTTCTTTGGCGGCACGGATCTCCTTATTCAGCAGTTTGATGAGCTGATCGCGCATGAAATAGGGTGCCACCAGAAAATGCTTGAAACTGGGCGGCGTATAAGGCGCTTCAAACAGATGGAACAGCATATTGACTTCTTTTCCGATTTCCTGATTGGCCGTAAACAGACTGTCGTCGGCATAAACCTGCGCAGTAGACTCGTTGAAGTTGCCGGTGCTGATGTTGGCGTAATAGACATTTTCGCCTCCTTCGTTTCGACGGATAAGCATCATCTTAGCATGGACTTTGTATCCCGGCAGATTCTTGATGATCTTCACCCCTTCTTCACGCAGCCGTTCCGACCAGTATATATTGGCTTTTTCATCAAAACGGGCCTGGATCTCCAGGAATACCGTAACATATTTCCCATTCCGGGCGGCGTTGATCAGGGCATTGATCACGTTGGAATCGCGTGCTGCACGGTAAAAGGTCATCTTGATGGCCGTCACCTGCGGATCAATGGAGGCTTCGCGCAGCAAATCGATCACGTAATGAAACGACTGATAAGGATAATGCAGCATGATGTCGCGTTCGCGGACCACTTTTAAAATACTTGGATTATCCTTGAGCAGCGGATGTTCCAGAGGTTTGAACTTCGGGTACACAAAGTTATCGCCTCCGATGTTGGGAAACGACATGAAGTCTCTGAAATTATGGTAGCGTCCGCCACCACGCAACGTATCTTCTTCCGAGATCTTCAGCTTTTTGATCAGCTGGTTCAGTAGTTTGTTGGGGATGTTCTTATCAAAGACAAATCGTACCGGCATGCCTTTTTTCCGTTTTTTGATGCTTTCGCTCATCAGCTCGAAAAAGCTCTTGGAAATATCGCTGTCGATGTCCAGTTCGGCATCCCGCGTCACTTTTACCGTGTAAGCTTCGAATTTATCGTAACCGAAAGGTTTGAAAACGTCCCTGAGTCCATATCGTACCACATCATCCAGCATCATCACGAAACGTTTTTCTTTCTGATCGGGCAGCAGCAGATAACGCGACAACGAGTCGGTGGGAACCATCAGCAGGGCGTAGTCCTCATCAATCTCAGCTTTGGAGTCCTTCAGGACCACAGCCAGATAAATAAACTTATCACGCAGCGCCTCGGGGCTTGTGAGGTTTTTGATCATGATGGGAAACAGCAGCGGCCGGACATATTGATTAAAATATTGGCTCACGAACTTCCCCTGTTCGGGGTTGATCTCTTTTTCGTTGACGAAAAATATGTTGTTTTTCTTGAGTGTTTCTTTGATCTCGAGGAACGTGGAATTAAACTTTTTCTCCTGCGACTCCACGAGCATATTGATCTTTTTCAAAATCCGGCCCGGATGAAAATCGAACTCCCCCTCTTTGTTTCCCATGGCTTCCATCCTGCGCAGGGTAGCCACACGGACACGAAAAAACTCATCCCGGTTGTTGGAATAAATCCCCAGAAACTTAAGACGTTCAATGACAGGGTTGTTTTTATCCATGGCTTCCTGCAACACCCTATCGTTAAAATGCAGCCACGAAATCTCTCTGTTTATCAGTTGTTTCTTAGTCATAAAATTCAGTTGTTGAAGCCAAAACCCTTGGGAATTGCATTTCGTCCAGTTTATCTCCCACAAAATTAAAGGAATTCTTTTATCAAAAAAACCGGGGAACGGTTTGGGACAATATTATTTTCGAAGCCAATCCGAAAAAAACGGACCGGGGGCTCCTAAACCGGAACCACTTCAACCTCCTCATTGATGTAAATCAAGATCTTATCAATATTATGGTAGCCCATCCTCCCGAAAACGGCAGCATAACGCTCCACCTGTCGCATATGTTCGGGACGCTTTTCACCGGTTTTGTAATCGATGATGGCCAGTCTGTCACTGATCTGAACCACACGGTCCGGACGCAGGATTTTTTTATTTTCCTTATCGAAGATCTCACTTTCGATTTTTACGAAAAGGCCATCCTGAAAGTAAGGCGCCACTTCCTTACGGGACAGCAGATAATGCAACTGTTTTGAAATTTCGGGCAGCTCTTCCGCATCGACCAGCCCGGACAGATGATAACCTTCCACCACCCTGTCGACATCCGAAACAATTTTGATTTTGGAAAGCATCTCGTGGATCAGGTTTCCGTAAGTACGGGCCGGTTTTTTACCAAAAGCTTCCCAAAACACGTCTTCCACCGGTGCCACGGCGATGTGTTCGTTCCAGGGTGCTGAAGGGACAGTCACAGGTTCTTCTACCGGCATTTTGCCTTCCGGTTCCTGGTGCAGGCCGATGGTTTGGAAATCTCCGAATTCATAAACCTGACGGTCCGCCTGCCATTGTCCATTGCTTTCCAGAAATTCGCGCACCCAATCCGAAAACTTATCGCCTTTGTCTTCTTTCCGGTAGCAGACAATTTCCAGTGCATCCACCGCCCGTGTAAACGCCACATACACCAGATTCAAAAAGTCCAGTTCTGTCTTGGCACTTTCGTATTCGAAAACCGCACCCTGATCGATCAGATTCAGACTTCTGCCTATTTTCAACAAACCTGTATTTAACTCATTCACTTCCGGAAAGTCAACTTCTGTCCAAAACTGGCTCCGGGTATTCAAATTCCTGTTGTTGTACAAATCCACGATCACCGTCCCGAACTTCAGTCCTTTGGCTTTGTGGGCCGTCATCACCTGCACCGCATCCATTCCTTCCGGCATCACAATACTCAGGTCGGATTTCTTCTCTTCCCATAATTCTATGAACGCCTCAACGGAACCACGGTATACCTGTCGTTTTTCGTAAACAAAATCCAAAAAAAACTGAACAAATACATCCGACAGATCATCCCCGGCGATATGTTGTGTCACTTCATCCAGAATCTCATAAACGCTCTTTTGCCGCAATGCTTCCGCTGATGGAAGCTGTAGTTCATATTGCTGCAAAAGCCACCGCAATCTGTTAGGGCTTTTAACGCCTTCCTCAAAAACAGCATGGAAATCCGCAGAGGCATTTCTCAACATAAGGAAAGGCGCAAGAAATTCTGCAAATGCCAGCTGGTCGTCCGGTTCGGAAAGCAGTTTTAAAAAGGCCACCAACATCCTGACCACGGGTGAAACGGAAAGTTTCAGCGACTCGGAAGAAACCACGGGAATATGATGTGAAATCAATTGTGCAGCAATTTCCGTCGACGCCCCGTTGGTTCTGGTTAACACACAAATATCCTTTACGGGATAACCTTCAGAGATCAGTCTTTGTACGTTTTCTACGATCTGCATCCACACCTTTTCCCGGTAATCAGCGGCGTTTTCCGATTCGATAAACTGAATGGAAATATATCCACCATTCTTTTTCTTCTCAGGAAGATTTTGTTTCTGATCACGGTAAACCTGATCGAAGCCCTCTTTCAGCATTTTTCCGGTGAAGTCAAAAAAGCGGTTGTTAAAGCTGATGATCTCCTCCCGGGAGCGGTAATTGACTTCCAGCATCCGTTCATCATAGTTGTTCACCAGATTTTGTTCACGCTGGGCATTTTCAGGATTATCGGAAGTCAGAAAAAGATGTGGTAAATGTGTAAAAAGTTCCACTTCGCCACTGCGGAATCGGTAGATGGCCTGTTTGGCATCACCCACCAGCATGTTGAAATTGCCGTTAGCCAGCGACTCGTCGATGAGCGGCAACAGGTTATTCCACTGCAGCACCGAAGTATCCTGAAACTCGTCGATGAGAAAATTCCGGTAACGGCGGCCAATCCTTTCGTAAATGAACGGTACCGGTTGCGTGGCAACCTCCTCGTAGATCCTTTTGTTGAACTCGGAAATATGGACTTTTTGCGTTTTGCTCGTATATGCATCGAAGATCAGGCGTATCTCTCGAAGCAGCGCCAGCTCATAAATATTGTCGTATATCAGTTTGCGGATGGCATAAAACGAAACTTTTTCAGTCATTTTCTGTAAAGCGGTTTTCAGTTGAGGAGTTATTTCATCTATCAGTGCTTTTTTCCCCGGATCCAGTTTGGCAGAATACCAGACGTCTTCTTCCGTCGCCTTTTTGACATTTTTCTTTGGAAAAAGATCCTCGAACTTTTGCGGCCAGCCTGCCATACGCCGAAAATAAGCCGGAACACCACTGTTTCCAGAATAAAAATCTGAAGCTTCCAACCCTTGTTGTTCAATAAGATTCAGAGCCTCAAGGGCCGTCTTGATAATGATCTCTTTGGTAGAAAAGAGACTACTCTGCAGTTTTTTGATAATGGCCAGGAAATCTCTGGTGGAATAATGCTCCAGCTTTTTGATCTCATGAAAACCATCTTCTTTCAGTTGTTTTTTGATGAACCGCGAAAGTTCTTCCGTAGGATCATAGCCTCTTTCGTCGTCCACCCGTTTGCGGGCAAACTCCAGCAATATTTCTGTAAAAGCCTTGTCTGTGCCTAGCTTATCATAAATCCCTTCCACGATAAAGGGGATGATATCATCCTCATCGATCACGATCTCAAATCCCTGGGGCAGCTTCAGGTCCGTTGAAAATGAGCGCACCACCTGGTGGACAAATGAGTCGATGGTGCTGACAGAAAACTCATCGTAATGATGCAGGATCTGCGACAGCAAGTCCCCGGCCCTTTGTGTGATCTGCTCCGCGGTCATTCCGGTTTCTTTCATGATATCCCGGCTGAACGTCTCCTCGGCTTCGCCACGGGCGTATTGCTCCAGCGTACCGATGATACGGTCCTTCATTTCCTGGGAAGCCTTGTTGGTGAAAGTGATCGCCAGCAGACTTCGGAAACTGCCCGGATGCTGAAGAGCAATCTTCAGGTACTCTTTTACCAGCGTGGTGGTTTTTCCCGAGCCGGCAGACGACTTATATACTCTGAAGTTTTTCATTTAATTTTCTTTTTCTCTCTCTTGGCTTTGTCGACATTTTTCACCTTTCGGGCATGGGGGTTTTTCTTCTTCCCGAATAGCTCCCAGAAGTTGTCAAACGCTTTGGTATAAACAATACCGGCCCCCTGCGTGTAAGGCGAAATCTTATCATAGTTGTTATAATAATACCACGAGTTGACATTAGAGTGATTGAAAGCTTTCAGTCGCCAGCGGCCGTCCTTGGTGATCTTATAATCGATATCCACATCTCCAACAAGGTTAGAAGTCGCATTGTTCTGCCGGTCGTACGACATGCCGAAGTTGCCGTTGATGGCCAGCCTGTCATTGAACAACTGGGTCGACAACGCCAGATCGAACTCTTCTTTCGAGAGCTTATCCCCTGGTTTATAACTTACTCCTACATTAATGTTCTTACTGATCCGAGAAAGCAATCCGCTCAGCTGATTGCTCAGGATACTGTAAGTGGAAGAACTCAGCGAAGCATTGGTTATATTGTTCATCGAGAACGAACGGAGCACCAGCAATGAGATCATTTGCTGATTCATCAGTGCCACGTTGGTGGTATCCAGCTGGGCATACGCCAGGCGCTGCAGGTCGGGATCAAGGTCGGGGAATTTGATCTGGAATCCGATTTGCGGGTTGAACAGATCCCTGGACATCACCACATAACAATCCACATTCACCCGGTTCTTATAACTGGCCGTCGTATCAATGGTCACTCCCAGCGTACTGATATCGGCTTTCAGCTTATACAGGCCTTTGATGTTCACAGTAGCCTTATAAGGGTCACCGGACCACGATATGCGCCCCCCTTTCACCAACTCAAAATGTTTCCGGACCAGATCTGCCAGCGTAAAATCAAAGGCTCCCCTATCCACAGTGTAGTCCCCGGCCAGGCTGACATCGCCCAAAGAATTCAGCTGTAATTTCAGGTTACCTTCACCCTGCGATTCGATGGTGCCGAGTCCCGATGGCAGATAAATCTTGAGCAAGGCACTGGGAAGCACGCCCATATTGATGTTGATCTGATACTGACTTTGCGAGGTCTGGGGTGTATTCAGAACCGATTCCGCACTTTTATCTTTCAATGTGTCTTTTTGAGGCTTGCGGAAGATGACAAAATTATTGTCTGAAAACTCCGAGTTATCGTCCAGCGGAAGCACTACAGAAGTTCCTTTTTCGCTTTGTACATTCAAATCCATCTGGATGTCATCCAGGGGCCCTTTGATGCTGATGTCTCCCGAACCGATCGCCGTACCGTAGTAAACCT
Source organism: uncultured Lentimicrobiaceae bacterium (assembly GCA_964456625.1). Classification (GTDB taxonomy): domain Bacteria; phylum Bacteroidota; class Bacteroidia; order Bacteroidales; family F082; genus Sulfidibacterium. The sequence continues at coordinate 6,601 of CAYWBO010000061.1, forward strand.
CGTTCATGCTTCGTGTAGTATTGAAAAACAAGAGTCTGCTGGTGGAAAGGTTGACATCAAGACGTGCATCATGAAAATTGTGATGTAACAGCTTTCCCTGCACCACGGCATGATTTCCCAATGTATCATAAAGCATAAACCGGCCGAAATCAATGTCGTTTTTATTGAAGACAAAAGTGTTCTGCCGGAAGGAATATTTCGTGTTTAGATAATTGATAACCAGCCCCACGTTATCCAGCGTAAGCGATCCTGAAAGTTCCGGAGCCCCCAGTGTTCCATGCGCTGTGACCGTCCCCGTGGCTTCACCGTGGAGCTGGGAAATGTACTCTCTGAGGAAAGGATTCACGCCGTTGAGCTTGATTCCATTGAAAATCAGATTCATATCCAGTTGATTGACTCTGTAAGGATAATAAAAACCTTCCATGCCAAACACCCTTTTTGCGCTGCCGTTGCCCTTTCGTATGATCTGTGACTTAATAAATGCCGAGTTGTTCACATTATCCCAGGTACTAAGAATATAGGCTGTACCCAGACCGGATTTATTCAGCGACAGGCTGTCGATGGTCAGATTGGCCACACGGGCAAAGCTCGTTCCCATATTGGAGATATTCACATATCCGTTCATCTTCCCGTCCAGGTTGAAACCCCAGTAATGCCACAGCAGATTCAGGTTGGCCAGGTCCCAGTTGTGAAACGAGACCTCTAACGAATCACCGGCCGTACCGGGAATCCTTCCCTGAAACGCGATCTTAGAATCACCGCCGCTGATGAGGAAATTCTCAAAACGCCAGCCCTGCCGGTCATATACCATAGCATTTTCCGGCTGGATATGCCAGCGTGTATCATTGATAAAAACTTTCGATTTGCTGATGGTCAGCCGTTGTGTGCTATCGCGTTTCACATACAAACCCTCTATATCCCCTATGTTTTTCAATTTCGTACCCTTATTATTCCAAAACAAGCCGAACCTCAGACTGTCGTGTTTCATGTTCGTACGGGCGATCAGGCTGTCCATTCCAAAAACCGATTTGTCCGCTTTGGTACTGTCTTTCAGTATCAGATGTTTGATGCGGCCAGTCATCTGCAGCATGCCTCCTTTTGTCGTCACCTGAACTGAGTTATCCAGGAAATCAGTGCCCTGATATTTCATTATGCTGGCATGGCCCTCCGCCTCCATGGTGTGCTTTTTGAAATCGATCTTTGCGTTAAAAACAGCATCCGGGCTGATTTGCAAACCATCCAGAAACTGGTCCCCGACAAGGGCCGGTTTCAGCAGTTTCAGATTAACATCCACATCTTTTGAAGCATACTCCGGCAACGGTGGTGGAATATTCGTCATCGGGAAGAAATGGTTCAGAAACTGCCCCGTGGACCGGGCCAGCTCAGAGAGCCCGTAATTACCGGTCATACTGAACTTCAGCAGATCTGAATTGATTTTCAGCACCATCCCCTTTCCATGGACGATATATTTTTCGAGGTCAATTTGCTTCACCGGATATTCTTTTCGACCGAATTGCAGCTTTGAGTTCGTCAGCGATACCCGGGCCGTCATGGAATCGGGATCCAGGCCGCGGAAATAAATCCATCCACTGGTTTTTAGATGAAAATCTTTGGAAGTCCACCAGTTCAGTGAATCGAAATCGGCTTTCCGCAGGGCCAGATTCAGATGGAACTCGGGTTTGCTTTTCAATCCGGCAAATCCGTCCAGCATCATGTTCAGGTGAGGATCGTTTATTTTCAATGCCGTTTTCAGTGTATCATGCTTCATCAGGCCCGTGAAGTTTATGTTCTGATAATTGTATGCGTTGACATAGATCTTCTTCACTTCCAGTTGGATGCGCATACCGGAAGAATCCGGCACCGTCTTATCCATGAATACGGATCCCTTAAAGTCGGCGGAGCCGAGCGTACCATTCGACTGGATGATTTCGTTCAGCGGGAATCCAGAACCTTTCACATTCATTCCCAGTCTGACGATGGTATCATCGTTGGTTTTCAATGCAATGCCCAGATCAAGTCGGCCCTGATCCAGTGGATGGATCTGAAGGCTGGTAATAAAATCGCCGTATTTTCCGTCAAAGCGTCCGGAAAGTTCCAAGGGCTTAAATTTCCTGATGGCTTCGGGTAGCACGATGTGCGTGGTACTGTCGCCGGGGATACCAAAAGACCTGATGTCGTCAAATGATAAGGTCAGCTTTTGGATTGCAGCATGGATGTCCGAATTGTAAAAATCGGGCAGGCCCATAAACGACACATCACCAATAAAATGGGTCTTTTCCCCGTATTCGAAATCCAGATCGGTGCTGTGCAGGTCACGTAACGGCCCTTCCACGGTACCGCCCAGAATCCGCAACGTGTTGGGCATGGTGAACATCACAGCTGAAAAATACCCCAGATCCGACATATCCAGGACAGAAGGCCCGAATTTCGCCGACATCTTCACCGAATCATCATAATAGCTGTAAGTCGCCCAGCTGGGGCCCTGCATCTCGTAACTAACCTGTATCCTGGAATGGTTGGTCTCCGCCACAGTATTTTTAAAACTGAAGTGCCGCGGGTTGATGGTGATATCTGTCTGTAGCTTTTTGATTACAAATCCAGACCGCTCTTCAGCACTCAGATTAGAGATCACAAAATGCAGCGTGCCGCCGGTCAAATTAAAATTTCTGATCCTGATATCGCCGTTGCGGATATCCAGATCGTTAAAATCGATGGTGTGCGGTTCCATGGTATCCGCAACATTTTCGTCATGCAGCACAAAGTGCACATGCGATAATCCGATTCTTCGAAAAGTAAGTTTAAAAGGCTTGCCGCTGGAAGAAGAGGACGTGGTGTCCGCGCCGGTGAGTTTGTTGATGAACTGCACAAAAGAATAGTCTACCTGCCCCTTACGGATGATCATGCGCAAGTCCACGGTGTCGAGGCTGGCGGAACGGAACCGCGGTCTTCCAGCCAGCAGTTCGAACCACTCCGGCTGGGCTTTCAGCTCTCCTATTTTTAAAATACGACGTCCCAGCGTGTCATTCAGCTGCACGTCAGTAGCCTGGATCCCTTTCATCACGCCTATTTCCAGAGTCTTCAGCGTCACCCGGGTGCCGGTTTTTTTTGATAAAGAAGACGTCACTTTCTGTGCAATGTAATTCTGTACGAAATTCTGCCTCAGCATGAAGGAGACAAACAACAGGAGCAAAAACAACGTTAACAAAGTATAAAGCAAAAAGGCAACAACCTTTTTTTTGATACTTTTGCTATGTTTATTTTTTTCCAAATGAGTATTTACATTTTAGGTATTGAATCATCGTGCGACGACACCTCTGCAGCCGTCTTGAAAGATACGGTTATTCTTTCGAATGTCATCGCCAATCAAGACATACACAAAACTTTCGGGGGGGTTGTGCCCGAACTGGCATCACGGGCTCACCAGCAAAATATCATACCCGTCGTTGAGGTAGCTTTACGCAAAGCAAATATACAGAAAAATCAGTTGAACGCCATTGCCTTTACAAGAGGCCCAGGCCTGCTGGGATCCTTGTTGGTAGGGACTTCCTTTGCCAAGTCATTTGCGCTGGGATTGAACATTCCCATCATTGAAGTCAATCATCTCAAAGCACATATCCTGGCCCATTTTGTCCAGTTAAACGAACCGAAAAAGGTTCCGAATTTCCCGTTTCTCTGTCTCACCGTTTCCGGAGGACATACGCAGATCGTGAAAGTGATGAGTCCTTCGGATATGCACATCATCGGCAATACCATCGACGATGCTGCCGGAGAAGCTTTCGACAAAACTGCCAAGATCATGGGACTGCCCTATCCCGGAGGCCCGCACATCGACAAGCTGGCCAAAGTAGGGAATCCCGAAGCCTTTCATTTTCCCGAACCCAGGATACCGGCTCTGGACTACAGTTTCAGTGGACTGAAGACCTCGTTTTTGTATTTCGTCCGGGATCATCTGAAGGAGAATCCCGATTTCATCGAGCAGAACAAAGCAGATCTGGCGGCTTCCATGCAGAGCGCCATCATCAAGTCATTACTTAAGAAACTGAAGCTGGCCGTAAAGGAAACCGGTATCACCGAAGTGGCTATTGCTGGCGGCGTCTCCGCCAACTCAGGCCTGCGCAATGCACTGACGGAATTGGCGCAGGAAGAAAACTGGACTGTTCACATTCCCGAATTCCAGTTCACCACCGACAATGCGGCCATGATCGCCATCACCGGATATTTTAAGTATCTGGAAAAGGATTTCGCCAAGCAGAATATCGCTCCCCTGGCTAAAAGTTTGTTTTAGGAAACAACTGCAGCAGAAATGCCATACCTGGTGTCATTACTGTTTAATCAGCTTTAGGGATAGCATTTCCCGACCTGACATCACGGTCACGATATAATATCCGGCCGGAAGTCCTTTTACATCCACCATCAGCTGCGTTGCGGCATTACCGTTCTGTTCCCTGACCTTAAAACCCGCCAGGTTATAGATCCACACCTTGCTGATCCCTTCATGAGCCTGCACGGTAAAATCATCATATTTCCGGAACCTGAGCTTATTTCATCTACATTCTCCTGCCGGCTATGTCAATTCATCAATCATTTTCCAGCGTTCACCACGCCAAATCGGCGTTTCGTCTAAAGGTCTTTGTTTTTCACCGTTTATGGGTTCACAATTTCAGGAAATACTTAATTTAGTACGTTTTATTTCAAACCGAAAATTAACCCAAGACTAACGACATGAAAGAACTAATTAAATTCAACCTGAACGGGAAGCCGGTGGAAGTGAATACCGACAGCGACCGCCTGCTCCTTTGGGTTTTGCGAACTGACCTGGGCCTTACCGGAACAAAATACGGCTGTGGCGAAAGCCTCTGCGGTGCCTGTACCGTCATCGTCGACGACGAAGCCGTGCGGTCGTGCCAGACCACACTCAAAGACGTAAAAAACAGTACCGTTATCACCGTTGAAGGTCTGGCTGTTGACGGGCGACCCAATCCACTACAGAAAGCCTTCATGGACCACGACGCCATGCAGTGCGGCTACTGCACTCCCGGCATGCTGATGAATGCCTGGGCACTCCTGAAGAAAAACCCTCATCCGACGCGAGAGCAAATTGTAGAAGAAATGGATGACAACCTCTGCCGTTGCGGAGCACACAAGCGTATCATTGAGGCCGTTGAAACTGCATCTAAAGAAATGGGAGGATAATATCATGAAAGACGACAACTATCTGGATATAGATTTTACAGACATTTCCGCCAAGCATCTGGACCGGCGTAATTTTATACGTCTTACCGGCGGCGGTATTTTTATTTTCATGATCCTCGGGCATTTCCCTTCGTTGTATGCTCAGCGCGAAGGACGCTTTAACCCGCATTCGCTGCCTAAGGATTTCAACGCCTTTCTCAGGATCGGCGAAGACGGCAGGGTTTCCCTGTTTACCGGAAAAATTGAAATGGGCCAGGGTGTAATCACTTCGCTGGCGCAGATGCTGGCTGATGAACTGGATGTAACCTTTGAGTCCGTGGATATGGTCATGGCCGACACCGACCTGTGTCCCTGGGACATGGGCACTTTCGGTTCCATGACGACCCGTTTTTTCGGACCTCCGCTGCGTGAAGCCGGTGCCGAAGGCCGCCAGGTGCTCATCGAGCTGGCCTCCGAACAACTGAAATGTCCCAAAGATCAGCTGATAACCAAAAACGGCATCGTCTATAACCGTTTGAATAAAAAGCAAAAAGTCACCTATGGACAATTGACAAAAGGCAAGGTCATCCAACGCCATGCTTCCGGAAAAGTCCCGGTGAAAACCCCCGATCAGTTTAATGTCATGGGTAAGTCGTTCCTTCGTCACGACTCCTTTGTCAAAGTAACCGGGGAAGCCAAATATGCCGGAGACATCCGGTTGCCCGGGATGCTTTATGCTGCCATTTTGCGTCCGCCCTCCCATGAGGCAAAGCGTACTTCACTGGATCTTTCCGGCGCCAAAAAAGTGGATGGCGTTCAGGTGATCGACGACGGTGATCTTGTAGCTGTTCTTCATCCGTTGCCGGATGTAGCCGAAAAAGCACTTTCCAAAATCAAAGCTTCTTACGACATCCCCGAATCCAATCTCAACGATAAAACCATCTTCGATTATCTGGTAAAAGTAGCTCCTGATGGTGAAACGATCGCCGTGACCGGAAACCGGCAACAAGGAGAAAAAGATTCGGTCAAGATTATCGAAAAGACCTATCTCGACGGATATAAGGCCCATGCCCCCATTGAACCGCATACCGCCACCGCCCGTGTCGAGGGCGACAAAGTCACGGTATGGCCGTCCTCGCAAACACCGTTCCCCGCCAAGGATCAGGTGGCGGCAGCCCTGGGCTTCAAGCCTGAAAATGTGCATATCATCTCTCCGTTTGTGGGCGGTGGTTTCGGAGGCAAATCCAGAAACCTGCAGGTAGTGGATGCAGCCCGGCTGTCGAAGCTGACAGGAAAGCCGGTACAGTTGGCATGGACCCGTGCCGATGAATTTTTCTACGATTCCTTCCGCCCGGCAGCCGTGGTAAAGATCACCTCCGGCATTGACAAAAACGGAAAGCTTTCGTTCTGGGATTATCATGTGTATTTCGCCGGTTCCCGCGGTGCAACCGAGTTTTATTCCATTCCCAACTCCCTGACTACATCACACAGTACGGGAAGAGGAGAAAAAAGCCCGCATCCTTTTGCCGTGGGACCCTGGCGTGCCCCGGGGAACAACACCAATACCTTTGCCCGTGAATCACAGATCGACGTCATGGCCGCAGAAGCCGGCATTGACCCCTATGAATTCCGGATGCAGAACCTCACCGATCCGAAGATGAGGCGGGTACTGAAAACAGCGGCAGATAAATTCGGCTGGAAGCCTGCCAAGGCACCCAGCGGAAGAGGTTATGGCATTGCCTGCGGCATCGACGCAGGGACGTATGTCGCCGTTATGGCCGAAGTGGACGTAAATAAAGACACCGGAGAGATCAAGGTGAAACGGGTGGTCGCCGCCCAGGACATGGGGCTGGCCGTCAACCCCGAAGGAGCTACCATTCAGATGGAAGGCTGCGTTACCATGGGGCTGGGCTATGCCCTGGAAGAGGACCTGAGATTTACTGGAGGCAAGGTACTGGACCTGAATTTCGACACCTATGAAATTCCCCGCTTCTCCTGGGTACCCGAGATAGAAACCGTCATCCTGGATGCAAAAAATGATCCGCCTCAGGGCGGTGGTGAACCGGCCATCGTCGTGATGGGCGGCGTGATCGCCAATGCTGTTTTCGATGCCGTCGGTGCCCGGGTGCTGCAAATGCCCATCACCGCCGAACGCGTCAGAGACGCCATGAAACAGGAATAAAATTTTAATTGAGAATTAAATTGACAACCCGTCCGCTTGAGGCGGACGGGTTTTTATCCCTTTCTTTGATTATCCGGTTTTTAGCCTTTGGTCCAGTTATAGACAAATCGCAAAAATCCGGTAGCTAAAAGGAAACCCAGTCCGATAACCAGACGATATTCCCGGAAAGGATTCTCTAAGGAACCATCCATCAGGGCTTTTGACAAGATCGCCAGCATAAAAGCCCAAACCAGAATGGCCATGGCCCAAAGAAGTAATCGGTATTTTTTCATGACCGTTTGCTTTATAAATCATATGAGGTTCTCTCGCTCCTAAATTAATCTTTTTTTAAAAGCTGAACTGATTTCCACAGTTTTCGTCATGACCTGAAAAATTTTCCAGCAACAGCCCGGACTTCCGCAGCATTGTCTGGCCTTTCTCAGGAAAGTACTGCATGGGACAAGTAGAGCAGCCACTATTTACTTGCTGACAGGTTTCCGGCTTCGGTCCTCCGACTTCCGTCTCCCATTAATTTTCCATTAAAAAAATTGAAAACCGCATCATCATATTACAGTTTTTCTATCTTTGCCGCAATAAAAAACAGATCATGACTTTAGTAATTAAGACCAGGAAGCAAATGAAGCGGAGTGCACGACACGACCGGTGAGATTGCTTTGTGGATTATGATACATCAAGGCCCGGTCAGAAAAGACCGGGCTTTTTTTATGATTAAAAACGGAGTTGAAACTTTAATTAAACAAGAAACATCAGCATGAAAGTTTTCAAATTTGGCGGCACTTCGGCAGGATCGGCCCAGCGGTTAATCAACATTTATAACATCATCCGCGACCAGGGCACCTGTATGGTCGTATTGTCGGCCATGAGTGGTTCCACCAACACCTTGCTGGAGATCAGCCGGCTGGCCGGAGAGGGAAAGAAAGAAGCAGCAAGCGAAGAAGCACGAAAGCTGAAAAAGCATTATGAGGATACTGCCTGTCAGCTTTTTGAAGACACAACGGCGTCCCGGCAATATATCGATCTGATTTTTGACGGGATTGAAAGTCATATCACAGGCTACCAAGGTAAGCTCAGTGAAAACACCATTGTCGCCACCGGGGAAAGGATCTCTACTTTTCTGTTTCATCAACTGTTGCAGTCACACGGTATTTCTTCCGTTCTACTGGATGCCACTACGCTGATACACCTAAACGAAGACAACGAACCAGACGTAGAAGATATCCGCCAGCGGCTACACTCTGCACTGATTAAAATTCCCGAAGTGCAGGTATATATCTCGCAGGGATTCATCTGCAGCAATGCGCAGGGCGAGATTTCCAATCTGGGGCGCGGCGGCAGCGACTATTCCGCTTCGCTGTTCGGTGCTGCTGTCCATTCGGAAGAAATCCAGATCTGGACTGACATCGACGGGGTGCAGAACAACGACCCGCGCTATGTGGAAGGCACCCGTCCCATCCGCAAGCTGCTGTTCGACGAAGCCGCCGAGCTGGCGTATTTCGGTGCCAAGATATTGCACCCATCGTGTGTGCTTCCGGCGCAGAAAGCCAACATTCCGGTGCTGTTGAAAAACACCTTACGTCCCGAAGACCCGGGCACGATGATCAGCAAAGAAAAAAACGGAAGTGGTTTTAAAGCCGTGGCTGCCCGGGACAACATCACGGCCATCCGTATCAAATCGAGCCGTATGCTGCTGGCTTATGGTT
>CAYWBO010000062.1:0-13793 GCA_964456625.1 uncultured Lentimicrobiaceae bacterium
CCTTTTCCACCAGGGTTACGATGTCACCCATGCCCAGGATACGGTCGGCCATACGGGCGGGATGGAACAGATCGAGGGCATCCATCTTTTCACCGATCCCCACAAACTTGATGGGCTTTTCAACCACCGAGCGGATCGTCAGGGCAGCACCACCGCGGGTATCCCCGTCGAGTTTGGTAAGTACCACACCATCAAATCCCAACTGATCGTTAAAGCTTTTGGCAGTATTGACGGCATCCTGACCTGTCATAGAATCCACAACAAACAAAGTCTCCTGCGGACTGATGGCCTTTTTCACGGCTGCAATTTCTTTCATCATGGCTTCGTCGACAGCCAGACGTCCTGCAGTATCGACAATCACCACATTTTTATCATTGTTCCTTGCGTGCTTGATGGCATTCTTAGCAATCTCGACCGGGTTTTTATTGCCTTCTTCGGTGTAAACCTCGCAGCCTACCTGGCCTCCCAACACCTTCAACTGTTCGATAGCAGCAGGACGATACACGTCACCGGCCACAAGCAGTACTTTTTTTCCTTTTTTGCTTTTCAGATAGCTCGCCAGCTTGGCAGAGAAAGTCGTTTTACCGGAACCTTGCAGCCCGGCAATTAAGATGACGGCCGGAGTTCCCTTGATATTGATATCTTCCTGACTCCCACCCATCAGCGTTGCCAGCTCATCGTGAACGATTTTCACCATGAGTTCGCCGGGTTTCACCGCGGTAAGCACATCCATTCCCAAGGCTTTTTCCTTCACATCATCGGTGAACTGCTTGGCAATCTTGTAGCTTACGTCGGCTTCTATCAATGCTTTCCGGATCTCTTTAACAGACTCCGCCACATTGATTTCCGTGATGCGCCCCTGACCTTTTAAAATCTTAAATGACCGGTCCAGCCGATCGCTCAATCCTTCGAACATAGTAACTGAATTTTAGGCTGCAAAATTAATAAAAAGTAGGTTTCGTGAAAGCGGAAAAGTTCCAGGGTAAAATCATCTCCCCGATAGGGGGAAAAGGAGGCTAAAAAACGTCTTTAACCGTAAACAGTTGTCCGTTCATTTCAAAAGAAGAACCGGCCTTGACATTCTCCATAACTTTGAAAATAGGCGCCTGATATGAGATACCATAATATGACACGCCGCCAGACTCGAACTTGCCCATGCCTGTTGAGACAAAAATATTCTGTTTGTCGGTGATAACCACTGCGCCGAACTGCACGCTGTCGAGCAGTTTGTCGGGCTGGATGCGTTGCAGCGCAATCATCATGCCGCTGGTTTTTTTGTATTGCTCAGAGTAGAGTTCATGCTGCCGCATCAGCTTGGTACGATAGGGATCATACCGATCCTTGGGGGCACCATATTCGCTGGACAAACGCAGTGCTTCATTCATTTCGAACTCAAGTTGCTGAAGTGTTTCGTTGAGTTTGGCCTTACAGTCCGCAAGGATCTGTTCTTTTAAAGCTGATTTGTCCATGGATCATTTTTTGCAAAGTTAATAAGGAAGTACCTAAAGTGAACATTCACGGACTAAAACGATGCAATAACTCTGAAATTTTGCGAATCTTAAATGCCTTGTTTCACCCTTTCCGCCACCGGAAAATCAATGGTAAACCGGGTGCCGGCATTCACTTCACTTTCCACCCGGATCGTGCCTCTGTTCTTGATCACAAAATCCTTGCACAATGCCAGTCCCAGTCCGGATCCGCTTTCACCATTGGTACCGTTGGTGGTGCTGATATTTTCTATTTTAAAGATCTGATCCAGCCGTTTCGGTTCGATGCCCACACCGGTATCAGCAACTGTCAGCTGAATTCCTTTAAGGTTCTTTCTCAAGGTAATGGTGATCTGTCCGTCCCGTGGCGTAAATTTAATGGCGTTGGAAACCAGGTTCCGGATGATCGTTTCAATCATTTTGGGATTTCCGTTCACAAAAACATCCTCATCATGTTCAAACTCCAGCCGGATGGCTTTTAAAAGCATCAGGCTCTGAAAGAACTTTATATTGGAAATGATCAGTGCGTTCATATCAATTGACTCCTCCTCGAATTGGGCAATATTTTTGGAATTGTTGGCCCATTCCATCAGATTATGCAATAAGTGGAAGGTTGACTGGCTTAAAATTTCCAGGTTGTTCATGACGATCATCCGCTGCTTTTCATCCAGATTCTCCTCGCTGTTGAGTATGTTTACGAAACCCATCAACGTTCCGACGGGAGACCTCAGATCGTGGCTGATTATAGAAAAGAACTTGTTCTTGGTCTTCAGTTGTTCCTGCAACTCCATGTTTAGTTGTAAGTTGACCGCCGAAAGGAAACCAAAGGTGAGGGCCGTCATCAATCCCCCTGCAATTCCAAAGGCAATGATCCAGGCATATTGTGCATCCATTTGATGTTTTGGTTGATACGCAACAAAAACCAAGCCTCCGATCAATGTGACAAGGAACGCGGCAAAAGAAAATGCATTCAACCTGAAGATCTTTCGCAGATATTTTTTTTCAGGATCCAACTTCAACATCTCGTAAATGGAGATTATACTGAATATGCTGAGCACTGCGATGTGCAATGTCAACCGGACTTTCATCAAAGGGAAAATATAATAGAAAACAAATATCTGTATTACATCGAATGCCGGAAACCCGATCAGCAGCCATTTCTTGAATTCCTTTTCTTTAAAACTCCAGATCCCGGCAAGATAAACATACAGACCAACCGTGATAAACATCATGTATTCTGCATGTGACGTAAAAAAGCGATTCTGAATAAGCAGCCTTAACAACAACCCGGCGCCTATCAGTAAATTTCCTACTGCCCAGTAAGCCGGTCCCTTTACGCTCTTTGCACTGTTATGAAGAAAGAGCATATAAAGTCCCATAATCACACTGATGCCGGAGGCAATGAAAATGATGATCTTGAGGCTGAATATATCCATATTCCCTTCGTTGGTTAAATTTCATGCAATTTACTAAAATCAACCTTTCGTGAGGCATGAATATCACATTCAATTCTTAAAAAACGTTGTTTTTTTCAGAGAACTGCAGAACAGGAACGAAACAAAGATCAGCACAAATTTATAGGAGGCATTAACCAAACCTAAAATGCAGTTGTGATGATGATGCTTTTTGCTTCTTTCCTACTTGTCCCTTTCTTTTTAATTTTCAGTAAATTTCAGTGTCTCGCGTATTGCACTACCCAGCGCTTTTTCGTAATTTTGTGAAAAAGGAGCAACCAGAAAAATCAGTCATGGATACCTCACAAAAACGGACTTATTTTCTGATACTTGTTTTCAGTATTGCCATGGGTTTTCTGGAAGCTGTTGTGGTGGTATACCTGCGAAAGATCTCCTATCCTAATGGTTTTGACTTTCCGTTGGTACTGCTGCCTCCGATGATGTATCATACTGAACTCGCACGTGAAGCAGCCACCATCATCATGCTGATCACAATGGCGCTAATGGCTGGAAAAAACAAGCTGGAAAGGATTGCTTACTTCCTTTTTGCTTTTGCCGTCTGGGACATCGTTTATTATGCCGGATTAAAACTCCTGATCAACTGGCCACCTTCTTTCATGACCTGGGATATTCTGTTTCTGATCCCTTTGCCTTGGGTAAGCCCGGTGCTGGCGCCAATGATCTGTTCCCTGAGCATGATCGTATTGGCACTGGGCATGACTTACGGGCAGCAAAAAATTCATAATTTCAGGGTCCGTTGGATTGAGTGGGAATTGATGATCGTAGGTGCATTTGTTCTTTTCTGCTCTTATATCTGGGAATACGCCAATTTTCTATTAAGCATTGGCATCACCGAAGGAGCACATGTGCGTGCTGCATTGGTTCGCTTTAGCCCCGAAACTTTTCCGTGGGGATTGTTTATCTTAGGGGAAGCACTGATTATCATTGACATTGTCCTGATTTGGAGACAAAGCCTGAGGAAGCATGTTTGATGAAACTCAGTGAATCATGAGCGATAAAGACAACAATCTCCTGACTTTTGATCAAAAACATTAAGAAACTTTAAAACTCTGCATGGCTTTCCAGGCAGCATCAAGGGTCGATTTCTGTTAATTTTGCACAAAATAATGGACAGCATGATAAAAATAACAGAAACACCACGGGACGGTATGCAGGGAATCACACATTTCATCCCGACCAAAAATAAAATCGAATATATCAATGCTTTGCTGCAATGCGGCTTCGACACACTGGAGACCGGCAGTTTCGTATCGCCGCACGCCATTCCGCAAATGGCAGACACCGGGGAAGTTTTGAAAAATCTGAAAGACAAACCCGCTACCACCCGAATCGCCGTGCTGGTAGCCAACGAAAAAGGAGGCACGCTGGCAAAGGATTATGATGTAGTGGATAAGATCTTTTATCCTTTTTCTATCTCTCCCACTTTCCTGAAAAAGAATCTCAATACCACGTTGGAAAAAGGAGAAAAAACCATCGATTTTCTGCAGAACCTGTGCCTCTCGTCGAACAAAGAACTGGTAGTGTATTTATCACTGGCATTCGGCAATCCTTACAACGACGAATGGAATATCGATCTGGTTTCGGAATGGATCGGGAAACTGGAAGAAAAAGACATCTACCGAATCCAACTGGCAGAAACCATCGGCGACGTAGAGGCTGAGGTGATCCGGAAAGTCTGCAAGGCCATAGTGCCTGAATTCCCCAAAGTGGATTTCGGATTTCATACCCATGCATTGCCGGGCCAGGGCATCGATAAGGTCGGCGCTGCCTTCAGTGCCGGCATCCGGCACTTCGACACCGTACTGGGAGGCCTGGGGGGCTGTCCCATGACAGGCCATGAAATGGTTCCCAACCTGGATCTGACCGAACTGCTCAGCTTCTGCCATAGTAAAGGACTGGGATGTCATGTGGATACGGAAAAACTGAAAGCGGCCCGTCAGAAAATGGCCGGGATCCTGTTTTTGTAAAAAGAGACCTCCCACTTTAGCATAAAGTTCAGAGTTTTGAATTTAGGTTTTAAGTTCGTCACTTGGTCACTTCCTCCTTTCTCCAACTTAAGGCACTTTAGCTCACTTTATGAACTCGAGCACACTTTTTCCTACAACCATCCCAGGATCACACCAAAAATAAGGATAGCCACCACATCCACAGCGTAGATGACTCCTGTGGTCATGATCTTGCTGCGTACTTTCTCCATATCGAAGACCCAGTAAGAGACAACGAAAAAGGTCAGGTAGCCGAAGATGACAATGAGGAAAGGTACCGAAGCGTTCCACCAGGAATAATCCCAGGTAAGGGCACCTACCGCATTGAGCAGGACCTCGACGATAACACAGAAAATAGAATTGACCAGGGCAAAAAACCAACGATTGGGAATACCGAGGATCTTCATTTTTTTGTCTGTAGGCAACATTTTGGCAAAGGCTATGCCGGCAATGGCGAACATGAAACAGATCTCGATGTTCAGCCCGATCAGGATCTCGAAAGCCGACTTTCCGGGGGCTCCCCAGACGGGGGCATAGTTGGTAAAATGAAATACCAGCGAGTTCCAGATCTCGTTAAACCAGTCCATCCCCCAGAAAGCAAGACCCGCAAACACCAGGTTCCAGTTTTTGCGTTCAATTTCCACGGCATAGACATAAACTACCAAAGCAAACAACGGGATGACGTACCATTGAAAAGTACTTCCATCGCGTAAATGCTGCAAGGCAGCCAAAGCAGATTGTGTGGGCATAGCTTGAGTATTAGGTGAATAACACGCTAATTTAGGAAATTTTTGATTAAAGCAGCCCTCCGCCCGGAAATCTGGCCCATCGTTTTCGACATGGCAGCCCAACGCGTTCTTCTCCGTGCCTTGTCGCCATTTCCAGGCCCACTTTTCTTCCCAGAATTAAAAAATATTTCCCAAAACGGGAAAATATCCAATTATAAAAAAGCGGGAACATAAAATTTTTTATTTTTTAAATCATTCATTTTATGAACATTACAAACAACAGAATGCAGATGGCACGCAAAAGGCATAAAAATTGGTAAAGGATTACCGAAATTAAAAATTGCAAAATGAAAAAAGTTACCGGATTATTATTGTTCCTGAGTTTGATGATCGCCATGGTATCATGTCAGAAAAGTGCCATTGCTCCTACCACGCCTGCCACAACGCAGACAGCAAGTATGGACAACCTGAGTGTTCCGTCAAGCTTTAACTGGAAAACAACGCGTACGGTCAACCTGACCCTGACAGCCAATACCAATAACCTGGTGAATGTGACCTCGTCGAAAGGCATTTCCTATGAGAAGGCCTTTTTGCAAGCCGGCAAGGCTTACACCATGAAGCTGGTGATCCCGGCATACGAACAGGCCCTGAAACTGAATTTCATGGGCAAAACCGTCAGCCTGAGCATCAGTTCAAGCAATATGAATTACCAGTTCCAGTAAACCCAACCCTTTTATAATAAATCTGATCCTATCATGAAAAGCTATAAGAAAATAAAAAGTTCCCGGTTGCAGGCGAAATACGGCATCAGTGCTTTGTTCTCGGTGCTGATGATCCTGTTGTGGAGCGGAAACATCCGGGCCCAGGAATACCTGAGAGTCTATTCCAGCAAACCTGGCCAGATGACTTCTGACGTGACCGGAGGAACCAAGGA
The DNA here is from genome assembly GCA_964456625.1 of uncultured Lentimicrobiaceae bacterium. Classification (GTDB taxonomy): domain Bacteria; phylum Bacteroidota; class Bacteroidia; order Bacteroidales; family F082; genus Sulfidibacterium. The sequence goes on from CAYWBO010000062.1 coordinate 6,610, forward strand.
AACAGAAACCTTCAGTTCATTTTCGGCCAACGATTACCATTGGGCACCGTTGCCGTCAGGATATCAATCTTCCATCGGCACCTACTATCAAACTTCAGGCGGCTCTTTCATCGAAGCCGACAACCAGTATGGTGCAGGAACCGGAAATTATATGGCCGTTGAAGTAGGCGGTAAAGTGGACCTGGTTTTCAATAAACCGGTAACGTATTTTGGTTTTGCCTGGCCTGCCGGTGACGGTGAAAACACCATCACCATCTATCGTAAAGGTCAGGTGATCGGCACTTTTAACACCGCTGACGTTATCAAGATGCTGCCCAACAACAAACATAGCTATATCGATGCCATTAACGGAAGCAGATACAAAACAAGCGATTATTACGGCAAGCCTGGAACCCACCCGGCCCAGGATGCATCCGAGCCCTTTGCTTACCTGCATTTTGTGGCCAGTGCGGGCATGGCTTTTGATAAGATCGAATTCACCATGGGTGCCGGTGGTAATTTCGAAAACGACAATCATACCATCTTAACCAGCGGAACCCCTCAGCCGCAAGGCTCCTGGGTCCAGCTGATCAGCAAAACGACCCCTACTGCCGTGGATGACAACGGTTCCGGTATGCCGGGACAGGCTGTCACCGTGGATGTGCTGCAAAACGATCAGAAAGGTGACGGGAACATCGTACCCTCCACCGTTCAGATCTCCGGAACCTCTTCCGCCGGCGCTTCGCTCACCGTAGCCGGTCAGGGTGTATGGTCGGTAAATAAAAACAATGGTGCCATCACTTTCACCCCCGATCAGTCGCTCGTAGGGAGCCCCGATCCCATCCAGTATTTCGTAAGAGACGATAACGATTTTGCCTCAAACCTGGCTACCGTGACGATCACCTATCCGGTGGGTCCTACAGCCAAGAACGACAGCATTACCGGTACACCGGGACATGCCGTTACGCTGAATGTTTTAAGCAACGATGTAAAAGGGAGTTCAGATATTGTTCCTTCCACGGTTCAGATCGATGGTACAAACAAAGCAGGAATCTCTCTCAACGTGAACGGAGAAGGCGTATGGTCTGTCAACAAAAATACGGGAGCCATCACCTTTACGCCCGCTCAGTCCTTTACCAGCAGCCCGACACCCATAATGTATTCTGTGAAAGACCAGAACGGCGTTACTTCCAACCTGGCTACGGTAAAGGCCACTTACCTGACGGGCCCCACCGCCGTAGATGACAGCATCTCAGGTACGGCAGGTCAACCGGTAACATTGGATGTTCTGAAAAATGATGTGAAAGGAAGTGCCGATCTGGTACCTTCAACCGTGCAAATCACCGGCACCAATACAGCAGGCGCTTCGCTTACTGTGAAAAAACAAGGGGTATGGTCGGTAAATCAAACCACCGGCGCGATTACCTTTACCCCGGAAGCTAACTTCACCAGCAGTCCGGACCCCATTCAATATTCTGTAAAAGATCAGAATGGTATTGCCTCCAACCTGGCTACGGTAAAAGTGAGTTACCTGACGGGGCCCACCGCCGTGAACGACAGTATTTCAGGCACGCCCGGACAGGCAGCTACCGTGGATGTTTTAAAGAATGATGTGAAAGGAAGTGCCAATCTGGCACCCTCCACAGTTCAGATCTCCGGTACCACTAACGCCGGCGACCCGCTGGTAGTAAGCGGTCAGGGTACGTGGTCGGTAAACATCAAGACCGGCGCCATCACCTTTACCCCGGAGGCATCGTTCAGTGGCAGCCCGACTCCCATTCAGTATTCTGTAAAGGATACGAATGGCAATGCCTCCAACAAAGCTACCGTCAAAGTGACCTATCCGAACGGTCCCAGGGCCGTGAACGATGAGGCCATGACGGAAATGAATCACCCTGTAGCCATCCAGGTACTGGATAATGACACTGCCGGAACAGCAGCTTTGGATCCATCAACCCTGACGCTGGTATCGGGAACACAACCCGATCCCTCCACCGTGGGTACTTTTACAGTGGATCTCACCAACAGCAGAATCATCTTTACACCTGTTAACGGGTTTACAGGAACAGCCAAGGTTCAGTATCGTATCTCCGATAAAGACGGTCTGTCCAGCACTGCTACCGTTACCGTAAATGTAGTTGCAGGAACGACAAACTACTATCCTGCTTCGGGATACGGAACGCTGGCTTATGAAGATCTGTGGCCTTACAAAGGCGATTACGACTTCAACGATATGGTAATCGATTATCAGTTCAAGGTTAATACCAATACCAGCAACTACGTCGAAAGCGTTCAGGCAACATTTATTCTGAAGGCCTTCGGAGCTTATTATCAGAATGGTTTCGGGTTCCAGCTTTCTTCGGCCATCAATCCCAACGACGTAACGGTTACCGGTTACCAGCTCTCAGGGAGTATCATCACGTTGAACAGCAACGGTACGGAAGCCGGCGATGCCGCACCGACGGTCATCGTCTTTGACAATGCCTACAAACTGATGCCGCCACAGGGAGGGATCGGAGTGAATACCACGCCGGGTGAACCTTACATCACACCCGACACCCTTCATATCAACATCGAGTTTAAACCGAACACGTATACATACAATGATCTGGATATCGCTGACTTCAATCCGTTCATTTTTGTAAACCAGGATCGTAGCGTGGAAGTTCACCTACCCGGTTATAAACCCACCACACTGGCCAACATGAGCCTGTTCGGTACCGGTGATGACGACAGCAACCCCGCTGCAGGCAGATATTACGAAACCAAAAACAACCTTCCCTGGGCCATCAATCTATACAATTCGTTCGATTATCCCGTCGAGAAAGTAGCGATCATTGATGCATACCTGAAATTTGCCGCCTGGGCACAAAGCGGCGGCACGGAGTATCAGGATTGGTATAAAGACCTGTCGGGATACAGGAACAGCAGCAATATTTATGTGATTCCCAAGCAGTAATACTTGAAAATCTTATATTAAAACGCTAACAATAAACAGTTGAGTTAAGTGCCTGAAGTTAATTGAGAAGATTAACGGAGGGCACTTTTTTTATTTTCCGGACTGCTCAGCGTTTTTAATTCGGAGTTTTTGGTTGTAAGTTTTGTAACGCGGTCATCCCAAAATCGGATACCTTGGAACCTGTTTCCCAAGAAAAAGCTTAGGATTAATTCTTATCAGGGTCATGCCGTCATCCCGACCGGATGGCATCGGTGTGCTTATTTCTTTGCTGTCTCAAAAGAACAACGCTTCTCCGCCCGCATCGGAAATTCAATAAAAAGGAAAGCCTGATAATAAATATTCTTAAAATTATTTGTCTACCTTTGAGAAAACGCTAATTACAGGTATTGAGAAGCCTAGGAAGGATTTCTCAAAAACAAAGAGAATAATTAACAAGCATTATCTTTAATGAGCAAATTGTAAACATTGTAAAAACAGGAGGTGTTATGAAAAAAATGACGAATAAATCGGAAGCCACAGGCCTTCGTCAAGCTGCAGAAGAAAAGCTGAAAAAGAAGGCTTCTAAAACCTCTGCAAAACTTTCTGAATCCGACATGTTAAAACTCCTGCATGAACTTGAAGTGCATCAGATTGAGCTTGAAATGCAAAACGAGGAACTCATGCGGGCCAAAGAAGAAGCCAGACAGACTCATGACAAGTATACCTCACTTTATGATTTTGCCAATAATGGTTATTTTACGATTGACCGCAACTGCAAAATCTACAAACTAAATCTCAGCGGCGCATTTATGCTTGGCAGGGATCGTTCCACCTTGGTAAACAAAAACTTTAAACAATTTGTTAATATCGATAGTCTGCATCAATTTGATGACTTCATACAGAAAACATTTAAAACCCATTCCAAAGAGACCTGCCAGGTGAAATTGATAACTAAAGGGGTTGAATCCTCCTTTGTTCGCATTGAAGGCAGAGTATCAGAAGACGAAGATAAATGTCAGATCATCGTGATTGATGAAACGATGTACATGCGCACCGAAAAGTTATTAAAATTTAAAGCTCATGAACTTGAAGAATTTGATGAGTTAATGGAGGTTCAAAATAAACAAATGATTGAATTCAAAAAAGAGATTAATTTTTTATTAAAAAAACTGGGCGAAAAAGAAAAATTTAATCTGGAAGAATAACGTATAATAAATGTCGACCAAGAAAGAGGTTGGGAATGAAACCATCGTTCACCTGAGATGGATTTAAACCGGTTGCAGGTAGCGACACCATGCAGGACGTTATTACATGGATCAACACTTGTTATTCTTTTCCCTGTTCATTTCCTAGTCTCCACAGAAAAGCCAAAAAACCCAAAAGCAGCTCTCCTGGCTCTCAATCCAAAACTAAGCCTGGAGTATCATGTAATCCAAAAAACATATAATGGTTTTCCTTCCTAAATGACACGCCTTTGTCAAGCCCGAAAAGGCTTACGTAAAAACAAACCTTAGCATTTACCGGAAGCCTTCATTCAATTTTCAGTGCGGCTCCTGCTTCCTGTCCAATGGTGGTGGCGCTTTGTCCATTCCATTTTTTCAATACTAATAAGAAACGGAGGTTTGAAAGATCCGGTTATGACAATAAATGTGTGAATTATGTAACTACTCAACAGGGTTGTGTAACACTTTTTTGTAATGAGAGACCTAATTTTGCTAATTATTATTGTCTTCACTAAAAACGAACTAATGAGACTCATAACATTTTTACCAATCGTAACCATTATGCTGCTAATTGGATATATCGTTGGTAGTAAAAAAAATAATAAAGTTAATATCGATAAAGGTCTGGTTTTGTCAACAACCCCTTTAGGCAGCGATTCGGAAATTGATTTTTAATAAGTGAAATACTATCCCCATTCAAATAAAAAATCATGGGAAATACACTTTATATCATAGCAATCATTTTAATCATATTGTGGCTTATCGGATATGTCGGGTATGACTTAGGTGGCCTTTTCAACATTCTAATTGTTATTGCAGCCGTTGCTGTACTATTACGACTTATTCAAGGAAAAAGACTTTAGGAAACTGGTTTTCTTAATCAACATCAATTGATTCTTGCTTTAACAACGTGGTGTCTTTAATTACTAAAAAACAAATCATTAAAAAATGAAATCTAAAACAATAGGAATTATCCTGGCGATCATTGGAATACTGATGATCATTTATACCGGGTTCAGTTACGTGACCACTAAAAATGTTATCGACTTAGGTCCCTTGCAAATGAACATGGATAAAAATCACCTTGTGCAATGGTCACCTATCATTGGTGTCGTGTTACTTGTCGGGGGTATTATCATAATGGTCATGAATAAAAAGAAGAACGTCTGAGATTTATTCAGTGGTTGACACAAAAAACGTCGGGGCCTGATTCCATGAAAAAATAGAATGAATCAGGAAAATCAACAGACTAAGTTTAATTTAATACATATCACCATGAAAGCATTTTTTAAAATTGTCGTATTTGCAATGCTCTTTCTATTTCTTTTTTCGGTAACATCTTGTCGGGTAGTATACCCAAACAGACAACATGATAACGGGAAGCATAAGGGATGGTATAAAAAAGCAAAACCTCGCCCAAAGAAACATAAAAGAGATAATCAAAGTCAAAGCCAATTCAAAGGACAAGAATCTGACAACCTGCTCAGTGTTTCTGACTATTTCAAATGGAATCCGGAAACCACATTAAAAACTGTCAATACTGAAAATCCAAACGAGTAAAAAACTAAACACATATTAAACATGAAAAAATTATTTATTTTAATCGCGGTTGCTCTGATGTTTATATCCGGCACTGCATTTAGTCAAAGTCCATTGCCGGTAGGCCGAACTCAGCTTAATTTTGGGGTTGGACTCTCTCAATGGGGCATTCCTCTTTATATCGGATTAGATTATAGTGTTCAGAAGGACATTACAATTGGCGCGGAACTCTCTTATAGTTCTTATCGGGAAGATTATCAAAACATTAACTATCGCCATAACATTATAGGGATCTCCGGTAACGGAAACTACCATTTTAACAGTGTGTTCAACATTCCTCAAAAATGGGACTTTTATGCCGGTCTGAATTTAGGATTCTATGTTTGGACATCTCCTTCTGATTATCCTGGGAGTCACAGTTCCGGTTTAGGTATTGGGGCACAAATTGGGGGCAGATATTACATAAGTGATAAGCTTGGATTAAATCTGGAATTTGGTGGCGGAAATGCCTTTTCCGGTGGAAAGTTTGGAATATCACTTAAACTATAGCCTGCCAGAAATAAAGGGGCTGTGTAATGCAGATTTCGGTGGTTATTTAATCATACTTTCCGATCTCGTTTCAAGCCACGACAGACAAGTGTAACGAAGACGGACTTAAAAAAAGTTCGTAATGTCTTTATTGCGAAAATGAGAACGCCTGCTAATCAGCAGGCGTTCTTTAATGAACTCAAAACTCCTTCATCAGGTTGGCCATTTCGATGGCTGTCATAGCGGCGTCGAAGCCTTTGTTGCCGGATTTGGTACCGGCTCTTTCGATGGCCTGCTCGATGTTATCCGTTGTAAGAATGCCGAAACTTACCGGCACCAGGGTGTCCAGCGACACGGAAGCAATGCCTTTGGCGACTTCGGCAGCCACCAGGTCGTAGTGCGAAGTGTTGCCGCGAATCACGGCGCCCAGACAGATAATGGCATCATATTGGCCGCTCTTGGCCATGCGTTTGGCCAGCAAGGGGATCTCGAAAGCGCCCGGGACCCAGACGGTTTCGATCTGTTCGTCTTTGGCTCCGTGACGCGACAGCGCATCCACCGCTCCTGACAGTAATTTACTTCCGATAAATTCGTTGAATCTTCCTACGATAATTCCGAATCTTAGTTTTTCTGCATTAAAATTTCCCTGAATTGTTTTCATTGGTATTTATTTAATTTTTAATCAAATTTCTAAATCTGTTGTCTGACTTTTTTCACTTTAAATTCGTCAAAATGTGTCCCATCTTTTTCACTTTGGTCTCAAGGTAAAACTGGTTCACTTCGTTATGGTTGATCATCAACGGGATACGTTCCACCACTTTAAGGCCGAAACCGGCAATCCCGGAGATCTTCTTCGGATTGTTGGTCATGAGCCGCAGCTGACGGGCACCCAGGTCGGCCAGGATCTCGGCACCAATGCCGTAATCACGCATGTCGGCCGGAAATCCCAGCGCATGGTTGGCCTCCACGGTGTCCAT
>CAYWBO010000062.1:13893-15470 GCA_964456625.1 uncultured Lentimicrobiaceae bacterium
GCTTTGAAGTTGCCGTATTTTGTAGGCAACCCGGCCTCGGAGACTTTCTCTATCAGAATCTCTGTCCTGCGGCGATACTCGATCAGGTCGGCGATGGTGATCAGCTTCAGTCCGAATTGTTTTTTGTATTCGATCAGGTCCGGCACCCGCGCCATGGAGCCATCCTCGTTCATGATTTCGCAGATGACCCCTGCTGGGAACAACCCTGCCAGCTTGGCGAGGTCGACGGCGGCTTCGGTATGTCCTGCACGGATCAGCACCCCGCCTTTGCGGTACTCCAGCGGGAAGACATGGCCGGGCCGGTTGAAATCGGCAGGTTTTGATTCCGGGTCGATGACCTTTTGGATGGTCTGCGCCCTTTCCTGCGCCGAAATGCCGGTACTACTGGTGGCAGCATCAATGGAGACGGTAAACGCCGTTTTGTGGATATCCGTATTCTTCTCCACCATCATCCCGATCTCCAGCTGTTTGAGCCGCTTACCGGTTATGGGCATGCAGATGAGACCGCCGCCGTGTTTGGCCATGAAATTGATGGCTTCAGGTGTTACCTTGTCAGCAGCCATCACCAGATCCCCTTCGTTCTCGCGGCGTTCGTCATCTACCACGATGACCATCTTGCCCTGCTTTATATCTTCGATCGCTTCTTCTATCGTATTAAAATCTTTCATTTTGGCTTTGATTTATCTATTCTGTTTATTTACACAAATCCATTTTCACTAAGAAAAGTCATATCAAGACCTTGTTGAGCCTCTTTTTCAGAAGACGTCCCTTTTTTCATCAACTTCTCCACATATTTGGCAATCATATCCGTTTCCAGGTTCACCGGATCGCCGGGTTGTTTATCCAACAAGGTGGTTACAGTGGCGGTATGCGGGATGACGGAGACGCTGAAAGAGCGTGCATCCACGTCCACCACCGTCAGGCTGATACCGTCGATGGCAATGGAACCTTTCGGAATAATGTAGCGTAGCAGTTCCTCTGTTGTTTCGATGCGGATCACGCGGGCGATGTCCTCGGCGGTGATCTTGCGGATCACGCCCAGCCCGTCCACATGACCACTGAGCAGATGGCCACCCAGGCGATCGCTGAGCCGCAACGCCCGTTCCAGGTTCACCCGGCTTCCGTCAGCCAGGTTGTTCAGGCTGGTCCTGCGCAACGTTTCGGCCATCACATCCACCGTAAACGAACGGGTGTCCATGTCCACCACCGTCAGGCAGATGCCGTTGGTGCTGATGCTGTCGCCCACTTTCGTGTCTTCCAGTACCAAAGAAGCTTCAATGGTCAGCTTCACCGACCGGCTCCCCCGGCTGATCCGCCGGATGCGTCCCGTTTCTTCTATAATTCCGGTAAACATTTTTATCTGTTTTTTAATTTCTGATAATAACCTTCCGTCTTCACTGTCCCTGCGACCCCCTTCTCCCTAAAGGGGCGAGCCTCCCCAGATCAATGATAACAATTAAGACTTAGTTCTTCCGACTCCGTTTATCATTTTTCACTCTTCATTTTTCATTCTTCACTCTTCGTTCTTCTTTCATCATTTGAAAGGCTTCCAACTTTAGTCACTTTATGAACTTTAG
>CAYWBO010000063.1:0-11748 GCA_964456625.1 uncultured Lentimicrobiaceae bacterium
ACTGATTAGATGATTGAAAGGCAAACTACTCTGGGGAAAAAGGTTTCAATTGATGGACAAGGACTCCACACAGGGAAGAAAGGAACAATGAGTTTTCTACCGGCACCTGCTGGTCATGGAATAAAATTTAAAAGAATCGATTTAGAAGGCCAACCGGTTATAGATGCATTAATTGGAAACGTCATCAGCACAAATCGAGGTACTTGTATCGGAAAAGACACTGCCCATGTGTACACCATTGAGCACGTTATGGCTGCTTTTCGTGGCTTATGCGTAGACAATGCATTGGTAGAACTGGACATGGAAGAAACGCCCATCAAAGACGGTTCGTCAAAATACTTTGTGGAAGCCATTGAGGAAGCAGGTATTGTGGAACTGGATGCCGAAAGGGAATACATTGTCATCGAGGAGACCATCACCATGGAAATTCCCGAAAAAAAGACAAAAATAGAAATCCGTCCTTCGAAGCATTTCTCAGCAACAACGATTATAGATTTTGAATCCCGGGTTTTGGGTGAACAGACAGCAGAAATTCAGGATATTTCGGAGTTTAAAGCCGAAATTTCTTCCTGCAGGACTTTTGTCTTTTTGCACGAACTGGAATTCTTACTCAAAAACGACCTCATCAAGGGAGGCGACCTGAACAATGCGATTGTTTTTGTAAACCGGAAAGTTCCGCAAGATGAACTGGATTATCTTGCCGACTTATTCAAAAAGCCAAGGGTTACGGTGAACGGCAGTGGCATTCTGAACAACCTTTCCCTCTATTTTGATAATGAACCCGCCCGTCATAAGTTACTGGATATTATTGGGGACCTTTATCTTTTGGGCAAACCACTAAAGGGTCACGTTACGGCAACCCGTCCGGGTCATCATGCTAACACGGAATTTGCTAAACATATCCTTAAAGAAATTAATCAAAAAGCAATTGTCAATGATTAAGGAGCCCCCATTTGATATTTATGCCGATCCGGTTTACGACATCCAGGAAATAAAAAAAATCCTCCCCCATCGCCCTCCATTTCTTCTGGTAGATAAGATCCTGGAGTTGAGTGATAACCACATCGTCGGTCTGAAGAACGTTACGATGAACGAAGGTTTTTTCATGGGACATTTTCCAGATGAACCGCTGATGCCGGGCGTTTTACAGATAGAAGCACTGGCCCAGGTAGGAGGAATTTTTGTATTAAGCGGAGTGGAAGACCGAAAAAGTTATTCAACTTATTTCCTGAAGATCAGCGATGTAAGATTTCGTGCCAAGGTCGTTCCCGGTGATACACTGATTTTTTCACTGGAGCCTATTGCCCCTGTTAAACAAGGGATCTGTATCATGAGAGGAAAAGCGTATGTCGGAAAAAAACTCGTAATGCAAGGTGAACTCACAGCACAAATCATAAAAAATAAGTAGACCGAATGAATCAACCACTGGCATACGTACATCCTGAAGCCAAGATCGCATCAAATGTCGTTATTGAACCTTTTGTCAACATTGAAAAAAATGTTGTCATTGACAAAGGAACCTGGATCGGCTCCAATGTTACCATTATGGAAGGTGCGCGGATCGGAAAAAACTGCCGTATCTTCCCGGGAGCAGTCATTTCGGCAATTCCTCAGGATCTGAAATACGATGGAGAAGATACACAGGTAATAATCGGTGACCACGTTACGATCCGTGAATTCGTGACCGTCAACCGCGGCACCAAAGCCAGTGGGGAAACAGTGGTGGGAAACAACTGCCTGTTAATGGCTTATGTACACATCGCCCACGACTGCCATATAGGAAACAACGTGATTCTCGCTAATTCGGTGGGTCTTGCTGGCCATATAGACATTGATGATTATGCCATTATTGGCGGAATGACAGGAGTTCACCAGTTTGTCCATGTTGGGAAACATACCATGGTTGGTGGCGGAAGCCTGGTTACAAAAGACATTCCCCCTTACTCCAAAGCCGGTCGCAACCCCATTTCTTTTGTAGGGGTAAATTCCATCGGGTTGCGGAGAAGAGGATATACCGACGAGCAAATTAATTTTATTCACGAGATCTACAGGCATCTCTATCTCAGAGGCCGTAATATTACTCAGGCAGTTGGATTTATAGAAGCAAACCTTCCTATCACGGAAGAACGTGATGAAATTCTGAATTTCATCCAGAATTCCCAGCGAGGAATTATGCGCGGCTACAAAAGACAACGCGAATAAATTTCAGAAACTTTTATTTTTATTATGGCAACAACAGCAGATTTTAGAAACGGATTGTGCATTGAATTCAATGGAGATTTGTGGACGATTGTGGAATTTCAACATGTGAAACCCGGTAAAGGACCCGCTTTCGTACGTACCAAATTAAAAAACGTAAAAACGGGAAAAGTTGTTCCCAACACATTCACTTCAGGCGTAAAGATTAACATTCAGCGCATTGAAAGAAGGCCCTATCAATATTTGTACAAAGAAGGCGAGACATATCATTTCATGAACACGGAAACCTTTGAACAGATCTTTATTGAAGAAGCTTTGATTACAGCCCCTGATCTTCTGAAAGAAGGCGAACTGGTGACGCTTGTCTTCCACGCAGAAACTGAGTCCCCCATCGAGTGTGAAATGACTGCTTATGTGACTTTGGAAGTTACATACACCGAACCCGGTGAAAAAGGCAATACCGCCACCAACACTTTCAAAGAGGCTACCATGGAAACCGGAGCCATCGTCAAGGTACCGCTTTTCATCAACATCGGTGATAAAATCAAAGTGGATACCAGAACCCATGAATACTCTGAAAGAGTAAAAGAATAAATCAGAAATGATGAGATAAAAAAGGCCGGAAATTTTTCCGGCTTTTTTTATGCGTTCTTCTCCTGAAGATGATACACCTCAAGGCTAACCAAAATGGCCATGAAACCCCAGACCGGTACCGACAGCTTGTCCGTATCCAGAAAGTCATTCATCAGTCCGTGGAAGAAATAAGCGATAAGGCCTAACGTAACCATGAGGCTAAGAAATTTTAGCTCCTTACTGCCTTTTTTATAAATGTCAAGTCCGGTTTTTATGGCAAAACCCACCAGCAACACTACACTGATCAGGCCCAGAATCCCTTCTTCAGACAACGGGCCCAGATATTCACTGTGGGCATTGCCATGGTCGCCCAGATTGGTAGATATCTGTGTTCTTTCGCTGGCAAGCTGGAAAGGAGCATATTCAAACTGATAGGTTCCCGGCCCCCATCCCATCCATGGGCGTTGTTCAAACATCCTGATTGCGGAAGCCCACCGGTTGATGCGTTCCAAGTTGGAGGGATCCGATGAAATATTTCCCATCGACTTGATATGCTGCTCAAAACTGGTAGAAGAATCCTGCTTGTTTTTTTCAAGCTTGCTGAATATCTGTTGCTGGAATGAAAATAATATAATCACCAGAAATACAGCACTGCCGGCCACCCAGCGAAACCTTACGCGAAGTAGCACCAGCACGAAAACAAACAGCGCTACAGCCGTGCTGAGCCAGGCAGCCCTGCTGTAAGAGAATGTCAGTGCCATTGCAAACAAAACCAAAAATAAAAAAGCTATGCCCCTTCTGAAACCCGATAGGCCCGGGAAAAAAACATAACCGGCCAGGACAGGAATAAACATGGATAACGCTGCACCATAAGCTGTATGATCGTTGTAAAACGGTGTCATAACCCAATGCCCGGCCTGTTCATCAAAACCATACTGTGAATGCCTGATCAGTGTATAAATCACCACGATCGTCAAGGCAGCCATGTAAAGCCACAAAAACCTATGAATATTCTTTTTGATGCGGAACATGGGTGTCGCTACAAAAAAGAAAGGAACCACAAACCAAATTCTCGACAGCAAGTGTTTAAAGGAAACCAGAGGCATCGCACTGCTCAGGGATGTAAGAAACATCCAGAAAAGGTTAAAATAGATCAGATAAGCCAGGATGTGCGTGGAAACTTTTTTATTGTAATGCCCGACTAAAACCATATTTCCAAGGAAGATAACCAGGACCCCGAACATCAGCGGTTCTGACGGGACCGATAAGGCAGCCCCCAGCGAGGAATCGCTTATCGTGACGGCCAGTGGCGTCAGAAACGTGATCAGTAAGACGATCTTATCCAGAGAAATAAGATAATAATAGGCAATAATCAGAACCAAAGGCAAAGCATAGAACCAGTAGGTTTCCTTTTTCAGCATAAAGTAAGACCCCAGCCCGATGAAAAGAACCAAAGCCAGGTAAAATACAACCAGTTTCTTCGTTTGTTCTTTCTGGATCATGAATTATGAATCGGAAAATGATTTCCTGTCAAGAAAAGTAATCAATATCAGGGCAAGCACTAACGCGGCAACATCCACCACCAGAACGATCAGCCACCGAATGGGATAGGTTTTTTTATCAGGCACAAAAGGATTAGTAATCACGTTGGTATAGGTTACATTGGAGACCACATGCCGATATTCCAGCTCATAGCTTAGCTCCACATCGGCATAGGTTTTGGCTTCCGCGGAAAGCAATTTCACCGTCTGAACCAGGTCACCACCATATTTTCCCATGTTCTCCATCAGTTCCCTGGATTCTTTCAGGCTCTTTCCGGTATAACCTTTTTCCAGATTACTGAGATATGACTTCAATATCTGCTGTGATTCGTAATCATATTCAAAAACACCTTTTTTCCCCAGGTTCTGCAAGATATTTCGCAGGGAATCCATGGAGGCTCTTTTCCTTTTTAGTGTTCCAGCATAGGCATCGGCCATCTCACCAAATTTCTCTTTCTGCATCTTCCGGACTTTCCTGTTAAACAAGGCGATCAGGCGATCCACCATCAACTTGGCCGTATCGGGATTTCGGTCAAGAACCTCTATCTCAACCGCTTCAAAACTGGTTTTGCGGATACTCACATTTTCATGATAAAGTTCCAGTTCTGCCGTCCTGAAGTATTTGTAATCCGGATCAATATCATATCGCTTTGCCAGATCAAACTGCGCAATCATGCTGTCCACAATGCCTTGTGACTGGAAAACCTGCATCATCTGCTCCGTAGTACTTTCTTTAGAATAAGTTTTTAAATTGTCGGGATAAACTACGGCGTATGATTTGTACATGGGCACAATAAATCCTGGCCCCGAGAAAAGGGCTGCCACAGCAGTTGCAACTACTAAAACGACAAGAAGGTGGTACTTCCATTTTTTTACTACCAGCATCAGCTTTCGGCTTTCAAAATTATATTCCATAATCTGTTATATTGTTAAACCTGTAAGTTGCTTTATATCATACAATTCAAAGATTTTTTCTTTTTTGGGATGTTCAAAGTACAAAACTGAAATCCAAATTTAAAATAAATCAGGCGACAGCCCGAGAATATCACGAACTATTTTTCCTGCTGACCGAAAGCAATTTTTGCAAAATTCTTTAAATCCCATAGTTTTAGTAATACAGCCATAATGCTTCCTGCCAGCAAAAACATCAGCCACTGCAACTTCCAGTCCAAGATCGGGAATTGTTGCAGGGCAACACCCGTAATGATCAGCGCCAGGATAAAGGCAGCAAAATTCAGGATGAGTCTCCAGTTTGTTTTCATGCCAAGATATTTTACCACCAGATAAATCTGCAACCCCGCCGTCAGAAATTCGGTTGCAAAAGTAGCCACAGCCGAACCATAGGCCAGATAATACGGAATCAGGAGAAAATTCAGGGCAAAATTCAGCGCCAGGCCGGAGAGCGCCACCACATTCAACACCTTCAGATTGTTGTTGGCAGTCAGTAATGTTCCGAAAATATAACCCGATGAAATAGCCACAAAACTCCACATCAAGAGTTTGAAAATTTCTGCCGACTGGTTCATCCTCAAAGCATAGGCCCATACTCCTTCACCGGGATGTTGAGAATACATCAACGTCATCAGATCCCGGGCATAGAACTGCGAGCTGACAGCTACCAACAGGGCTCCTGCCAAAAGTATGGAGGCCGAGAGTTTTACAAGCGAACCCACCTCCTGCCTTTCTTTGATCATCTTTGAAAACAATGGCAACAGCAGGACAGCAAAGAGGAATGCCAAATTCTGACCGGCGTCCAGCAACCGGTATGCCTGTGCATAAACCCCAGCCTGCTGGCCTCCCATTGGGCGGGGTAATAACCTTTCTATCAACACACTGTCGACACGGGAATACAGACTCATAATCAAAAACAACAACGCAAAAGGAAAACTGCTTTTGATGATGGATTTAAAAAAGGGCCAGTCCCATCGCAGTGATATTTTCCCGGATTTGCGTAAAACCGTCAGCAAGGCAATCAAAGCGGTGATCAGATATGCCGCCGTCTGGGAATATACAAACCACTCAATGGTAAATTTCCCCTCCCCGATGCCCGTCCACAATAGGACACCCACAATAGCGATCATCAGCAGCCGGTCCAGTACCGAGATAATGCTGTCGGTTTTAAACAGCAACAAACCAGAGATATTCGATCTGAGATACAGAATAAACGAAAGCAGAAACTGGTTAAAGCCCACCCAGGCCAATATAGTCAATTGATGATGGTTGTATCCGATCAGCCAGCCAATCACGAAAATGATGACGCCGTAAACCAGTCCCAGGATCAACTTCAGAGAGGCGATACCCCCAAAATGGGCCTGCAGCAACTCATTGTCTCTGGCGATATTCCGGTTGTTGAAATTGGCAATTCCCAGATCAAGGAAAATAATGAACAGATAGGAAAAGTTGAAAATAGCGAAGTAAAAACCATAATTCTCCGTACCCACAACATTTTGCACCTGCCTGTCGATTTCCAAAATCCAAAAAGGTTTCACAAGGAGGTTGAGAAACAGCAAAAAGGCCAGGTTTTTCAGGAATTTGTTGCTCATTAAACAAAAATAAAACAAAAGCTGACAGAAATCTACGGGAAAAGGTATAATTCGACTATGAAAAACGACATTTCAAACAACAATCGATGATGGGATTAAAATAACTGTCTGAAAAATCCTTCCAGCACATGCGGAACCGTGATGATGGTAAATATGATCCCGAAAACAGCGCCCCAAAAGTGCGCACCATGTCCGATGCGGCTGTTTCCTTTCTTTTGCATATAGGCAGAGTAAACCAGAAACAAAATGCCGAACAACCAGGAAGGAATAGAAAAGGGAATAGGAAACAGGTAAATTCCACCGACAGGGTAGATCATAATACTTGCAAAAACCACAGCCGCTACAGCTCCGGAGGCCCCTACCGCATTATAATAGATGTTGTCTTTATTCTTACCATAATCAAATAATATGGAAAACAACACGCCTCCTATGTATAACAATAAGTAATATGGGATTCCTTTGACACCGAAATACATTCCAAACGATCGCAACACAATACCGCCAAAAGAATAAAGCACCCACATGTTGATCAGCAAATGAAGCCAGTCGGCATGAACCAGGGCATAAGAAGCAAAACGCCACCCCTGTTTGTGATGTTTGATTTGATAGGCATTGAATTTCAGCCGATCCATCAATTCGGCATTATAAAATGCAAGTACGGAAACAATAACAGTTATTGCAATGATTACAATATTCATATTCATTTGATTATCAAAAATTATCAGAAAAGAGCCTTTATAAAATAACAGACGACTAAAAGTCTTCTGCATTGGCCCTTCCAGCGGCGATTGTGGCACAACAACCTGCCGGAAGGCAAAAGTAGTATTTTAATCCCAGCAGATGGAATGCTGTATTCTTTTTAGCGATCTCATAAAGCAAATAATTCCTAAAAAATCATTTAATCCAATCATTAATTCTATAACTTAGCAAACTGAAACTGATTAATAACCCAAACCAAGCGACATTTCAAAATGATGAATCAGAATCCAGACTGGTCGGACAAGACAATTCTGATTGTGGAGGACGATCTCATAGCGCGTATTTATCTGGAGAAGACATTAAGAGACCTGGCACAACTTATTTTTGTTAAAAACGGTAAAGATGCCGTTGAAACGGTAAAAGCGGACCCTTCGGTTAACCTGGTATTGATGGATATGAAAATGCCTGTTAAAACGGGGTTTGAGGCAACTGCCGAGATCAAAGATATACGGCCGGAATTACCGGTCATTGCCCAGACGGCGCTTGCTTTCCCCCAAGACAAGAAAAGAGCCAGAGAGGCAGGTTGTGATGATTTTATTTCCAAACCCATCGAGGTTGATATTTTATTCGAAAAGCTGACTCGTTTTTTCGGAAAATAACCGGAGAAACTTTTTTAATCTTCAGGAATTTAACAACCCGTTTACTATTTTTTTCAGAATCTCAGATGCTTCTCCATCGAGGAAAAGATCTGTTATTTCGTCCGTATAATGGGAATGCTGGATGTTTATTTCCAGAATTCTGGCTCCCGATTGCTTTGCCAGTAAAGGAATCTGGCTTGCAGGCACTACTTCTCCCGATGTGCCCACTATCAGCATCAGGTCGGAGTTCCGGGCAGCTTCCATGGAATCAAGCAAAGCCTGTCTCGGGATATCCTCACCGAAGAAAATAAAATCAGGCTTCAACAGGCCGCCGCAGGAATCACAATGTACAGGTAGTCTTTCCAGGTTGATTTCCGATGGTTTGAATCGCTTTTGACAGTCCAGACAAACCAGCGTATGCGAACTACCGTGAAATTCCACCACATTTTTACTGCCAGCTTCCTGGTGGAGATTGTCGATATTCTGGGTTATCAGCTGCTTGAGAAAACCCTGTTGTTCCATCTTAGCCAAGGCAATATGGGCCTCATTGGGCTTTGAATGATCAAAATAATCGTAAAATATTTCCTTGATCACTTTCCATGACTTCAGAGGGTTTGCTTTAAAGAAGTCGATGTCCAGGCTCATGGGATCATAATGGCTCCAAAAACCGTTATCTCCACGAAACGTAGGGATACCACTTTCTACGGATATTCCGGCTCCGGTAAAAGCCGTTGCATGTTTTGAGGCTTTTATCAATGCTACCGCCCGCTCGATATTTTCTTTCAAAGCTGACTAATAAGGAATTTTATTTTCAGAATGGACCCATTCTTCAAAGACTTTTACTGCTTCATCGCGCATCATTTGTACCGACTGAAGTTTACGGTCCTCTTTGGGTAGCGCGAATTCCTTGTAGATATAGGAATCATCGAAATCGGCAGCAGCAGCATCGTCTTTCGTGGACGCATAATATAGCTTGTCAAGCCGTGCCCAGTAGATGGCGCCAAGGCACATGGGACACGGTTCACAGCTGGAATAAATTTCACAACCTGATAAATCAAAAGTGTCCAGATTCCGGGATGCATCGCGGATGGCCATAATTTCAGCATGAGCCGAAGGGTCATTGAGCAGTGTAACCTGATTATTTCCGGAACCTACGATCCTGCCGTCTTTCACGACCACTGCCCCGAAAGGTCCTCCTTTTAAACTCGAAACATTCTCCATCGCCAATGAAATGGCTCTGTTCATAAATTCCTTTTTCAGTTCTTTTTCCATCCTTACACTATATCAAAAACCATTAAGATAATTCAGGTTATTAGTTTAAAAAGCAAATATAAAAAACTTTCTCTGGAAATCAAACGCGCTCCCAGCGAGGCCAGATGCGTAGTTTCCTGCTGAACATCAATCAATTCCACCTCTTCCTCCAACAGCCAGTCGATGCAATGCCAGAGTCCCACTTTAGAAGCATTGGGGACCATATGGAACATGGACTCCCCAAAAAACACTTTTCCGATCTTTAACCCATAAAGCCCGCCCACTAGGCTGCCGTGTTCCCATACTTCCACAGAATGTGCCACACCCATGTCATAAAGGCGAACATAGGCTTCCAGCATCTCCTCTGTGATCCAGGTTCCCTCCTGTCCTTCGCGGGAGACCCTTCCGCAAGCCGATATTACGGCCGCAAAATCCTCATCGAAGGTCACTTCAAAACGACCGCTCAGCACTTCTTTTTTTAAACTCTTATGTCGTTTGAATTCATTGGGAAAGAGTACCATTCTCGGATCCGGCGACCACCACAAAATGGGGCCGTTTTTGTCATACCAGGGAAAGATCCCGTTGGTATAGGCCAGCATCAAGCGCTGTGGCGAGAGATCGCCGCCCACCGCCAGCAAACCATCCTTGCGCGCAAGTTCTGGTTTGGGAAAAATGATATTCTCGTCTAATTCAAATACCGGCATTACAAATCAGCACGCATTAAGTTAGCACTTCCTTTAGCGATCAGTCTGTCTTTTTCAGGATGCCAGATTTCGCACTCCATGTTGATCACTTTTCGGCCTTTTTTGAGCATTTTGGTTCTAGCCAGGATAACATCTCCCAGCTTCGCCATAGCGAAAAAACTGACATCCAGATTTACTGTAACATACTGTCCAGGGAGTTCCATAGAATAAACGGTGGCGCCCATCAGATCATCCATAATCCCTGCAACCACGCCTCCATGCAGAATAGCCGCCGGATTGGTCATCTCTTTGCGAATTTCATACTCAAAAGTCAGCGAACCGTATTCGGCCGCTTTTGCCACCGGCTGTAACCAGTTTGTGTAAGGAGAAGGAGAAGTCTGGTCAGGCTGGTCAATTTTTCCTTTTATTATATCTATGATGCTGGTTGTTTTTCCCGTCATATCAACTCATTTTGGAGTTGCAAAAGTACGGCAATAAATCATTTAAAATCGAGGCACACAGATTCATTAACCCGGAAAAACCCAAAACCAGCCTGACGGAATCTTATTTAATAACCGATGGCTTCCCCGTCTTTACGTGATTCGGAAGCCCCGTAGTAAACCTTATTTTTATTATCTCTCATAATGGCCTGGTAGCCGCCGTATCCACCCAGTGAGAACCTGATTTTGTGGCCCATTTCCATCAGCTTTCTGATAACATCATAACTGAATCCGCTTTCCATGTTAAGCCAGCCGGTTCCTTCCATTTTGGTACCTGTGGGTTGTGAGGATCCGTCATGACGGATGCGCGGAGCATCGCCGGCTTCCTGAAGATTCATTCCAAAGTCAATCAGGTTTACCAACACCTGAACCTGTCCCTGGGGCTGCATGGCACCGCCCATGACGCCAAAGCTCAGCCACGGCTGTCCGTCCTTGGTAACAAAGGCCGGGATGATGGTATGAAACGGCCTTTTGCCCGGGGCATAAGTATTGAAATGTCCGGGTTGCAAGTCGAAGAGCTCTCCCCTGTCCTGAAGATCAAATCCAAGGCCTGTGGGACACATACCGGAACCCATGCCACGATAGTTGCTCTGGATGAACGAAACCATGTTCCCCCATTGATCCGCTACCGTGAGGTAAATAGTGTTTCCCTTTTCCGGTTGACCGGCCGGGTAGTAATCCGCAGCTTTATCCGGGTTGTAAAGTTTTAATCTTTCCTTAGCGTACTGTTTGGAAATAAGCTCTTTAACGGGGATCTTATTAAATCTCGGATCGGAATAAAACTTCGCCCGGTCCTCATAAGCCAGCTTTTTCACTTCGGTGAGCAGATGGATGTACTGAGCACTGCCAAAGCCCATTGCTTTGATGTTGAAAGGCTCCAGCATGTTCAGCATCTGCAACACAGCAATCCCCTGCCCGTTGGGGGGAAGCTCCCAAACATCATAACCGCGGTAATCCGTACTAACGGGTTGCACCCATTCGGCATGATAAGATGCCAGATCCTGATAAGATAAGAATCCGCCCTGTTCTTTCATGAATTTATCGATAACATGAGCAGGTTCTCCCTCATAAAAGTAACGCAAACCTTTATT
This sequence comes from uncultured Lentimicrobiaceae bacterium, assembly GCA_964456625.1. Taxonomy (GTDB): domain Bacteria; phylum Bacteroidota; class Bacteroidia; order Bacteroidales; family F082; genus Sulfidibacterium. Next base: position 11,719 of record CAYWBO010000063.1, read on the forward strand.
TGCAAGCATCTCCAGCGTATTGGCCAGTTC
>CAYWBO010000063.1:11848-15031 GCA_964456625.1 uncultured Lentimicrobiaceae bacterium
GACTTTGGAGACGGACCGCTGGAATTAAGCCCGTACAGTTTGTGGGTTTTGGCATCCCAAACGATGGCAAATAAATCGCCACCCATACCACTTCCGGTAGGTTCCATAAGTCCCAGGGCAGCGTCAGCGGCAATGGCAGCATCTACGGCTGTACCTCCCTTTTTTAGAATATCTATTGCAATCTGACTAACCAACGGCTGGCTGGTACAGGCCATGCCGTGCTGGGCGATGACCATGGAGCGTGTTTCAAAATTCGGGCTGCTGATACGGTCCTGGGCGAAGCCCGCTCCGGGCCAAAGCAGCAAAGCGATCAGCGTGTAAAAAATGTGTTTCATAATTTGGATATTTGGTTAAGACAAGAGAATATCTGTTGTGAGATTTTATCGATTTCATCTTCTGTGATGGTGAGTGGTGGTGCTATACGGAAACTTTTTTCATCAAAAAGAAATCGGTCGATGATCAGACGAGATTTAAACAGTTCCCGCTCCGCTTTATTCAAAGTATCTTCATCTTTCAGCTCCACGGCAAGCATCAGCCCTATCTGCCGGATCTCCTTCACCAGCGGATGACCGCTTAATTTCCTCACAAACATCCTTCCTTTGGCCTGTGCCTGTTCGTGCAGTTTCTCCTCCAGAATTACCTCCAGGCTTGCCAATGCTGCAGCACAGCTTACCGGATGGCCCCCAAAGGTGGTGATGTGTCCCAGTCCCGGATGATGCGTGAGTAGTTTCATGTTTTTCACGGAAGACACAAAAGCGCCGATGGGCATCCCGCCGCCCATGGCTTTGGCAAGGCATAAAATATCGGGAGCCACATCAAAATGCTCGAAAGCAAACAATGTTCCGGTACGTCCGAAACCCATCTGAACTTCATCAAAGATCAGCACGGTTCCGGTTTCGGTGCACCTTTCACGGACCGCACGGATGTAATTTTTATCGGGTAGGATGATCCCGGCTTCCGCCTGGATGGGTTCGATCAATACACAAGCTGTTTTGTCGGTGATCTCAGCCAGGCTGTCCAGATCATTAAAATCCAGAAATCTCACATCGGGAAGCAATGGATAAAAAGCATATTTCATCTTTTCGTTTCCCAGCATACTCATGGCCCCGTGCGTATGACCATGATAGGCATTTTTAAAAGCGATCATCTCCGTGCGACCGGTCATTCTTTTAGCCAGCTTCAACGCCCCTTCGATGGCCTCGCTTCCCGAGTTGACATAAAAAACCGAATCCAGGCTCTTGGGCAGGTACCTGGCCATCAGACCGGCCAAACGAACCTGCGGCGACTGGATGTATTTTCCATACACCATCAGGTGCATGTATTTTTTTATCTGATCTTCAACCGCTTTTACCACTTTAGGATGCAGATGCCCCACATTGCTCACGGAAACGCCCGATACCAGATCCACATATTCATTTCCCAGATCATCATAAATATAAATTCCCTCTGCCCTGACAATTTCCAGTGCTTCCGGCTCCTCCGACGGAATGGCGACATTCCGGTAGAACAATTCACGGTTGGTGAGATACATACAAAACTTGTTTTTTCAAAAATAGGAAAAGAAAAGGAATGATGAACTTCCTCAAAATAATGCTGTTTATAAAGAAAGGAAAAATCGGGAGAGGTGCATACTTCCAACAAAAAAGCCCGTAAACGATTATCTACGGGCTTTTTAGTGAACCTGGAGGGATTCGAACCCCCAACCTCCTGATCCGTAGTCAGGTGCACTATCCAATTATGCTACAGGTCCATTTGACTCTTAATCAAGACAATAGATTTTTCAAATTAGCAAATTTTATTTGCAAGTGAATCTATTTTTCTTCATTTTGTCTTTTAAGAACGGACGGCAAAATTAAGCATTAATTTTAATTTGCAAAGGGAAAACTTTAAAATCGATCGCTACCCTTTGAGGACAGAAGATGTGTGAATGTTGTAATCATAATAATTAATTATGTAATGCTATCAAAATAAGATGATTTAACTTTGTATAACTTAAAATTAGTATGCCCTAATCAAAAAATGAAGTCTAATGAAAAAGCTACTTTATATTATCGCAGGATTATTGGTTTTGATCTGGATTATTATTCATTTTGGCACTAATCCCTTTAGAATTACTGATTTATTACTTCCGGTGGCCGGAGTTCTTGCACTTATACAATTAATTTTCAACAAAAAGTTATCCCAAAAGGAATGATTATTACGGGCCAATTGAGAAATATTCAATTCGAAATCAGCACGTTGTTTCTAATACTTTTTTAGGTGTGTTCTTCTTTGCTTACTGAAAATTGAAAAAGGGATCCCCTATATATTCGTCAACTTGTAGTATGGAAACTCATCATCCTTTATTAAATACTTTTTGAAACGAATGATCTGCACAGAAAACGGTTGTTCATAGGTCAGGTCGTTATCATTTAATGCAACCACAAAACCTTCATCTTTAAACGCTCCATTTTCATTCTTTACCAACATAGAATTGAACAAGTTGTTAGAGAATTCACCGATGCCACATTCTCTTGGCGGATATGTAGCGATAAGAGCTAATTTCTTTTTTTTAATATTCCACAGAAAAGTATGTTCTGTGGAATACCCGTTGACAAATCAAGAGCTAAAAAACATAAATGCAAAAAAATGGGGATACACACTTAAATTGTATATAACCAATAAATTACATTAACAATTTTCAAATGTATTTCAGCTCTATTTTTTATAAGAGAAATCTCCTACAGGCGATCAATCAATGATCTGCTTTCAGCAATTTTATCTGCCCGTTTAGCTGCTTTTTCAGCTCTTTTCTCTTTTAAGTTTTTAGCAGGAACCTTTTTATCATTTTTCCCGTTTTTGTTTTTATCTTTTGACATGATTTTTATTTTTGGTGATTACTTAAATTATTGATAATGTGACAATGAAATTATTATTCTGATTTGTAAAAAGTCTCTAATCAGTAATTTTATATACCACTTCCTTCGTATCCGCTTTTAATAACGGTTAGAATAATTTTAACCTGCTCGTTGGCGTTGATAATATTCGGAACATGAGCCGGCATGATGATTCCCTGGCCTGTATGGATGATGTATGCGACATTGTCAATAATGACTTCGGCTACTCCTTCAATTACCTGAATAAACATGTCGAAAGGAGAAGTTTTTTCAATTAAAGTTTCATCTGCATCAAAAGCCATGACGC
>CAYWBO010000064.1:0-2814 GCA_964456625.1 uncultured Lentimicrobiaceae bacterium
AAAACCTGATCGTAGGTCCGGTTTTCCCGAATGATGTAAATCACGTGTTTGAAAACCGAAGGCTCTCCGATACGCTCCGGTACGGGCACCGGTGCAACACCTTTTCTGGGAAGTAAATTCAGCAAAGCCAGCCGGGCCTGATCGTTGCTTTTCTTCACAATCTGTGTGTAGCTTTCCAGTTGCGGTTTGCCGGGGACCGGGATCACGGAAACGACCGCCAGCATGCGGTGTGTATTGTAAGCGTCAGCAGTGGGTGTTCTCTTCCCGTCTACTTTGATAAAGGTCTGATAAGCCCTGTTTTTTGTGTTCGGCGATGTCAGCCGGGCACCGATCCCTTCAATGTCAGCTACATAAAGTAAACTGTCTTTGTAGAGCGTTACGGCACCAGGGTAGGCTGCAGTAGGAATAAATCCTTGCAGACTACTTTTTGAAAGCGTGGACGACTGGCTTGCTTTTTTACCCAGTGCGACTACAGCGAGGGCATTATCCATACCATTAGCCACATACAATGTTTTTCCGTCGGGAGAAAGCGCCAGCCCATTGGGAGAGTCACCGTAATACGGATTTTTTTCCTGATTGAGCCTTACGGAAATGGTCTCGGATACGGTGTTGGTCCTGGTATTGATCACGCTCACATTGTCATCGTTGCCGTTGGCGACGTAAACAAAACGTTGTTCCGGTCCGGATATCACTTTGTTGGGATGCAATCCCACTTTGATCTCTTTGATGGTTCTTCCGGTCCTTGGATCCAAAACACTGACAGCCCCCGAAGATACGGTTCCGAATTTATCCACATGGGCTTTTTCCCAAGGAATGCCGGCTGTGGATTTGTCGTTGGCTGCCGGAACGGTTCCGGACCAGTCGGAGACATATAGTTTTCCCCGGGCCATGGTAATCCCGTAAGGCGCCAGACCCACCGGCTTTTGCCAGACAATTTGCCCGGAATTGACTTTCAGTTTCACAACTTCATCATTGCCGTTCAACACGAGATACGCGATGAGTTCGCCCTTTTCCCTGCGAAAAACCATTTCGTTGGGAAGGGAATAGGCAACGCCCTTTTTGGGGCCGAACTGGTAAGTGTTGATGATCCGGGCACTTTGGCCGTTCCATTCGGCTCGCATCAGCTTGTTATTTGTCCCCCAGAGTACGTACTTTTTTCCTTGCGCTTGGTACCAGGTGATCCCGGAATAGGTGCTTACCGCTCTTTTTTCAAATTTTGAGATATCAAGCCGGTAAAGAATTTTGTTGTCGGTGGTATTTACAAACACAACGCAATAGCGTCCTTCTACTGCCAGAGTCTTCCGGTCGGGAGAAAGTGCCACATCCAGCGCATGATTCTCCAGGGCGGAATCCCCGAAGAAAATCTGCGTGCCCGCGGGTTTCAGAATTTTATTGTACGGCATGGTGAGTACCGTATCGGCCTTGTGATTCAGGGCGACACGGCTGCTTTTTTTCTGAAAGTATGAGCAGCTTGCAGAAAATGCAGTGATAATGATTGCTATAACGGGTATGAAAAACTTTTTCATGGTTCAATATTTTTCGATAAAACGTTTTGTTGACTTATTTTATTGGCATCAGGTTGAAACGTAGCCCTTTTGCTTATCGTGTTTCCGGATCGCTCCGTTAAAACCAATAGCATGGCTAAATTACGATATTCGTGGCGCAATATTGTTATTTTTTGGAAATGTGTGGCTTCACAAAAGTTAATTTTGTATGAATTTCTTGTTTTTTGCAGGTTTATCCAGTGTAGTTCTTTTTCAATAAAAAAGTCCGGACCTGAAGTCCGGACTCATCATACTAAAACCCCAAGTATATCAGGGATTCGCTCCAAAGAAACTTCTATCGATGTTCCTTCTTTTTTTCCTTGTCCTGTTTTTTCTTTGCCTTGTCATTTTTGGCCTTTCGGGCCGGTTCCTTCTTTACTTTTGCTTTCCGTACAACCTTCTGTTTTTCCGGTCGTGTATTTTTGTTTCCTGAAATTTTTACATGAGCCGGTTTGGCTTCTCTGGGCTTGTAAGCAGGTGTTTTTTCTTTTACGGGCTGCGTATTTCTGTAAACGGGTTTTGCCGGAGTTTCCCTGTATTTTGGCGCTTCTTTCTTCACCCTGACAGGTTGCGGTTTTACTTTGTGATTTGGCGCCTGCCTGTTCACGCCCGGCTGATTCGGCCTGCCGATATTATGGTCATAGCCGCCTCGTTTCTGATATAATTCATGGGCGTTCCGGTAACCCTTGTTTCTGTGTTCAAACCCCCGGTCGGGATGCCTTTTTTCATAGTCATTTCTGAAGATTTTGTTGTGAAAAATGAAGCCTCCATGGAATGTACGACCATGCAGGTATCTGTAATATTGCGGCGCTCGTACGTAATGCCGAATATGCAACCTGTAGTTTGACAGGGTATAAGGCCTCCATGGGCGGAAAAAGCGCGGATAGTAATTCCAGTAGTAGGGCGAAACCCAAAGGTGATGATAGGGATTCCAGAAAATACCAAAAATAGTAGGCCTCACTGTATAAATCGGCTGGATAACATAATCGGGGCCATAGAAATAGGGATTCCCGATGATCTCAACCTGAGTATACCCTTCTGTATTTCTTCCCACATCAATGGTGGCGATATCCTGATACTGATCATTGCCCAGCACATCCTGCAGTACGATCGCATAGACTCCGTTTTCCATGGTTTCGGCCACACGGATATAATCAACATAACCATCCTGGTTTAGATCCAGATTGGAAATATGATTTCTTGGATTGTTCAAACGGGCTTCGAAATTCTCCAGATTTTTGCTTTCTCCGAACAAGGTTGCCACAGCCTG
>CAYWBO010000064.1:2914-15020 GCA_964456625.1 uncultured Lentimicrobiaceae bacterium
TCGGAATTTACAGTCGGATTTCCTCTCAAATAAAAATCTCCGGATCCCTTAATGGTAAGCATAAGAGTGTTGATAACTCCCATATGAATGTCCCCGGACCCAAGTTGACTGGTGATAGCCTTGGAAACTTCAAACTGCGAACCTCTGAAATCACCTGAGCCTTGCAACACAACATTTGCCTGATCTGCTTTTCCGGAAATAATGACATCCCCCGAACCCTGGACCAGGAAGTTGGCCTTGTCGCACTCAAGGGCATTGATGTGGGTATCTCCGGAACCGCGGACGGATAACTTCATGTCAGCGGCTTTCCCTGAGAAACTCAGGTCGCCTGAACCCATAATTTGTGCAGTCAGGTCACTAACCTGAAGTTTACCGGCATCGATATCACCGGAACCTTTGATAATCAAAGTAAGGTGATCCGAATTGATGGAGGAGACGTGAATGTCGCCCGAGCCGTACACGGCAAGGCTTTGGATGTTAGAAGTCTCTACATAAACCCGTAATCTTTTTGTAAAGAAATTTGAATAGGGTTTTGTTTTGATCACCAAAGTGCTTCCGGAGACTTCTGTAATGACATAGTCCTGGTTGCGTGCTTCGGTTTCTACAACAACAGATTGATTATTACCCTGAGTCAGGTAAACATCTGCGGAGCCATTGATTTGTATGGCATCAAAGGATTGAACCTTCCGTTCCTGTTTTGTAAAATTTTGGGCTTGCATCACATTTCCAAAAAGGAAAAATACTGCGATTGATAAAAAAATAATTTTTGAGCGCATGATGATTGATTTATGTTTATGATATTAATTAAAACGCTCCGGGATATCATTTAGTTACAGTTTTTCATGAGAAATTTTATTTTTTTTTCTCTTAGGGACGAAGAACATCTGACAAATGTTCTTAAAGTTGGCATAAAGTGATATGGGTAGCGCGGTCAGAAACTAAAAACGTGATGTCGGGAAATGAGAAGGGTGGCGGTTTCATTGGGAAATGGATAAATCGTATTTTTACGACTCAAAAAATAAAAATTATAATCATGGAAAGAATATCCAACTACATAGAGGAAAATAAGGAAAGGTTCCTGGATGAGCTTTTTGAGTTGATCCGGATTCCATCCATCAGTGCGCAATCGGAACACAAAGACGACATACTGAAGACAGCAGAACGATACAAGAAATTTTTGCTGTCGGCGGGGGCAGATCAGGCCGAAGTCATGCCTACAACTGGGAACCCTGTTGTTTATGCCGAGAAAATTGTGGATGTTTCAAAGCCTACGGTTTTGATCTATGCGCACTATGATGTGATGCCTGCCGATCCGCTGGAATTATGGAAGTCGCCGCCTTTTGAGCCTGAGGTACGGGACGGGAAAATCTATGCCCGTGGCGCCGATGATGATAAGGGTCAGGGTTTTATGCATGTGAAAGCTTTCGAGACACTGGTGAAGACTGACATGCTTCCGATGAATGTAAAATTTATGATCGAAGGGGAAGAGGAGATCGGCTCCGGAAGTCTGGAAGGATTCTGTCAGTCGCATACGGAACTGCTGAAAGCCGATATCGTGCTGGTTTCCGATACAGGCATGATCGCCTCGGATATTCCGGCTATTACCGTGGGATTGCGGGGCCTTGCCTACTGGCAGGTGGAAGTCACAGGCCCGGATCGTGATCTGCACTCGGGACTTTATGGAGGTGCCGTCGCCAACCCGGTCAATGTGCTGGCTAAAATGATTGCTTCCATGACGGATGAAAACAATCGCATTACCATTCCCGGTTTTTATGACGATGTGATGGACGTCTCGGAAAAAGAACGCGAGATGCTGAACAGCGCTCCTTTTGACGAAGAAGATTACAAAAAGTCGATCGCTGTGGAGGCCCTCCAGGGGGAAAAAGGATATACAATTATCGAACATACAGGCATTCGTCCGTCGCTGGATGTGTGTGGCATCTGGGGCGGTTATACCGGTGAAGGTGCCAAGACCATCCTGCCTTCCGGAGCTTATGCGAAAATTTCTTCCCGTCTGGTCCCCAATCAGGATTACAGAAAAATTGCTACGTTGTTCGAAAGTTATTTTACGCAGGTCGCGCCCAAATCAGTGAAGGTAAAGGTAAAATATCTTCATGGCGGACAGGCTTACGTTTGCCCCATCGATCTGCCGGCGTATCAGGCAGCAGAAAAAGCTTTTCAGAAAACGTATGGGAAGTTGCCGGTTCCCACGCGCAGCGGGGGCAGTATTCCGGTGATCTCTACCTTTGAAAAGGTGCTGGGCGTAAAATCGATTTTGATGGGTTTTGGCCTGGACTCGGATGCCATCCATTCACCCAACGAAAACTACCCGGTTTCGCATTTTTACAAAGGCATCGAAACCATTGCCTGGTTTTATCAGTATTTTGCTGAAAATGTTTAGGATGCGCTTTGCTTTGAAGCTTTCTTGCTGCCGGAGTACATTTCAAATTTAATGAAGCGGCTTTCCAGCTGACCGTTGAACAAAGTCAACTTTTTGGAGGGTCTCAGACCGATAAATTTGGCGGCTTCAGGGTTTGCGGTGATGATCCATGCTTCATAACCCTGAAATTTGGTTTTCAGCACGTCGCCGATGTGTTTGTATAGTTCAATGATGTCGTCTTCCTCCAGTCGTTCACCGTAAGGCGGATTGAATAATAAAATGCCTTTTCCGCTTTCAGGATTCATCTTTTCAAAAGGCTTGTTGATCAGTGTGATATCCTGATCCAGTTTGGCATTCCGGATGTTGGACCGTGCAATGGTAAATGCTTTGTAGGATTGATCGGAAGCGATGATGGGGAAGTCGTGTTCTTTGATTTCGCCGTTGGCTTCATCTTTAATTTGTTGCCACAGGCCAGCATCGAAATCCTGCCAGTTTTCAAACGAAAACTTCTTCCGGTAGTAACCTGCCGGGATGCTGAGAGCTTCCATGGCCGCTTCTATCGGAATGGTTCCGGAACCGCACATGGGATCCATAAAGTCGCCGTCTTTATCCCAGCCGGAAAGTTTGATCAGCCCGGCCGCCAGCACCTCGCTGATGGGGGCCTTGTCGGTGGCGATGCGATACCCTCTTTTGTGCAGCGAATGCCCTGAACTGTCCAGCGACAGCGTGCATTTATCCCCGTTGATATGAACATCTATATAAATATCCGGATCGTTTGTATCTACCGAAGGCCTTCTCCCCAGCTTTTCGCGAAACTGATCCACGATGGCATCTTTGGTTTTTTGTGACACAAACAGCGAATGCGTCATGGAGGAATTGAAAACAGATGCACTGATCACGAAAGTCTGCTCCAGGCCGAATATCTCGCTCCAGTCAATTCTTTTAACTTTTTCGTAAAGTTCGTTTTCGTTTCTTACCGTAAAAGCACCGATAGGTTTCAAAATTCTAAGCGCCGTGCGGCACAGGTAATTGGCTTTGTAAAGCAGTGCCTGATCCCCACGGAATAAAACCACACGTTTTCCGGTAGTCACCTGCGCGGCCCCCAGAGATCTCAGTTCTTCGGCCAGTACCTCTTCCAGCCCGGAAATGGTCTTGGCGGTCAGGTCCATACCTTGTTCGAAAGGGATCAAGTTTTCCATCGCGCAAAATTAGAAAAAATCATCTGCTCATCACTTTTTACGGTTATTTAAAATTTTTGTTCCCGTTAAGTACAATGCTTTCTTATTTTTGTGTTAGATTTCTGAAAATTAAAATCATGACCATAGAAGAAGCACAGAAGAGAGTCGATGCCTGGATTAATACCACCGGGGTGAGATATTTCAACGAATTGACCAACATGGCAATGCTGACAGAAGAAGTGGGAGAAGTGGCCCGGATCATCGCACGACAATACGGCGAGCAGTCATTTAAAGAGTCCGATAAACAATATGATCTGGCTGACGAAATGGCCGATGTGTTATTTGTTTTATTGTGTCTGGCCAACCAAACAGGAGTGGATCTGACGCAGGCACTGGAGAAGAATTTCGAAAAAAAAGAAACACGCGATCAACACAGGCATAAAAACAATATAAAACTGAAATAGTGGAATGCTTTTTGATAGGCTTAATATTTTAGAAAACGATAGATAAGTTTAAAAAAACAGTATATTTGCACCCCTTAAAAACAGGACATTATATCTTGCGGATGTGGCGAAATTGGTAGACGCGCCAGACTTAGGATCTGGTGCCGCAAGGCATGGGGGTTCGAGTCCCTTCATCCGCACATTTTGTAAATCAAATATCATCTTAAATGAATATCACACAGGAGGAAACCGGAAAACTGAGTGCCGTAGTTAAAATCAATTTGAAGGAAGAAGACTATATCGAGAAAGTCGATACACAACTGAAAGATTACCGCAGAAAGGCACAGATGCCGGGCTTTAGGAAGGGCATGGTCCCCATGGGAATGATTAAAAAAATGTACGGCAAGGCCGTGATCATCGATGAGGTAAACAAAGTGGTTTCGGATGCTTTGAACCAATATCTGATGGATAACAAGATCAATGTTCTGGGAAGCCCACTTCCGAATGAAGAAAAATCGACATTGATAGACTTCGACGCCCAGAAGGATTTCGATTTCTTTTTTGATATTGGGATCGCACCTGAAATTGAAGTGAACGTCTCGGAAGAAATCAAGGTTCCTCACTACAACATCAAGGTGGTGGACGACGAAGTGGAAAGAGCCGTGAAAGACATGCAGAAAAGGCTGGGCAAAGAGGAAGCTGTCGAAGAAAGTACAGATGCTGACAAGCTTGCCGGTACCTTGTATGAGGTGGATGCCGACGGCGCCAGGATAGAAGGAGGTCATTCGCATGAAGCATCTTTCGAGATCAGCGAGCTGAAATCAAAAGCTGAAAAAAACAAACTGGTGGGACTTCACAAAGGTGATAAAGTGGTTTTCAATCCTGGCAAAGCATTTGGCGATGAGGCAAAAGTGACGGACCTGCTGCATCTCGGTGATGGCGATGAAAAGCTGAAAGCTTCTTTTGAATTGGAAGTTTCGGACATTACCAAGCTGGAAGAAGCCGAGCTGAATGAAGACATGTTCAAACAGATCTATCCTTCCGACGAATTGAAAACTGAAGAAGATTTCCGGGAAAGGATCCGCAAGGAATTATCGGAGCATTATCAGAAAGATGCTGACAAGCAATTTGTTTCTGATACCATTGACATCATTCTCGAGCAGGTAAATCCTGAGCTTCCCGATGAATTTCTGAAACGCTGGCTTCTGGACAGCAATCAGGGAAAAGTGACTAAAGAGCAGCTCGACGAGCAGTATGATAATTATGCCAAAACATTCAAATGGCAGCTTATTGAAAACAAACTGGTGGAAGCTTACGGCGAAGCTTTGAGAGTGGAAAAGGAAGATGTCCGTAACAAAGTAAGAGCTTATTTCCAAGTGCCGGAAGGTGCTGAACCCAATCCGCAGATCGACGGTATTGTGGATCAAATTTTAAGCAACGACCAGGAATATCAGCGTATTTACGGCGAACTGATGGATGAGCACTATATTGCTTTCTTCAAGGAAAAGATCGGGAAGGATGAGAAGGATGTAACTACGGAAGAGTTTATCAAAATCATATCAACTCCTAAAAATTAAAAATCATGAACAGCAGTTCAGAATTTAAAAAATACGCCCTGAAACACAGGGGTATCAGCAGCCTGACACTCGAGCGCTATAATTCTGCTTATGCAAATTATATCTCGCCTACCATTATTGAAGAAAGGCAGCTAAACGTTGCTCAGATGGACGTTTTTTCCCGTTTGATGATGGACCGGATCATTTTTTTGGGTGTTCCCATCGACGATTACGTAGCCAACATCATTCAGGCACAGTTGCTTTTTCTGGAGTCGGCCGATTCGGACCGCGACATCCAGATTTATCTGAATACGCCAGGTGGTTCGGTGTATGCCGGGCTGGGGATTTATGATACCATGCAATACATAAAACCCAATGTGGCTACTATTTGTACCGGAATGGCAGCTTCTATGGGGGCTGTGCTTCTGTGCGCAGGCGAAAAAGGAAAACGGACTGCGCTGCCGCATTCACGCGTGCTGATCCACCAGCCCATGGGCGGTGCTGAAGGGCAGGCATCCGATATCGAGATCACCGCAAGGGAAATCCAGAAGCTGAAGAAAGAGCTTTACGAGATCATTTCAAAACACAGCGGACAGACATACAAAAAAGTGTGGAACGACAGTGACCGCGATTACTGGATGACGGCCGAGGAAGCCAAGTCCTATGGCATGATTGATGAAGTGCTGGAAAGGAAGATCAAGAAAAACTAAGCTTTTAAAGCGACTAAATATTTTTAAGGCAGAATGTTCGTTCTGCCTTATTTGTCTGTGAAAGAATCTCTGAAGATGGATTGCTACGGCGGAAGGCTTCTTAAAAATTAACATCATGGCAAAAAATAAAGAAGAATATTGTTCCTTTTGCGGAAGACCCAAATCGCAAACTGAACTCCTGATTTCCGGAATGGAAGCTAAGATCTGTAACTATTGCATCGAACAGGCCTGGGGCATTTTGGAAGAGAAAACCAAAACAGCTACTCCTGATCTGCATATTGACCATTCCTTACTGAAACCCGTTGAAATAAAAGAATTTCTTGACCAGTATGTGATTGGGCAGGAAGATGCCAAAAAAGTGCTGTCGGTAGCCGTTTACAATCATTACAAGCGGATCGGCCAGACGACACAGGCCAATGAAGTAGAGATAGAAAAATCCAATATCATTCTGGTAGGAGATACGGGCACCGGAAAGACGTTGCTGGCGCAGACCATTGCCAAGATGCTGCACGTTCCGTTTGCGATCGCCGATGCCACGGTGCTTACCGAAGCCGGTTATGTGGGCGAAGATGTGGAAAGTATCCTGACGCGCTTGCTTCAGGCGGCCGATTATGATGTGAAGCTTGCCGAAAAAGGGATCATTTTTATCGATGAGATTGACAAAATTGCCCGTAAGGGTGACAACCCGTCCATTACCCGTGACGTCTCGGGAGAAGGTGTGCAACAGGCGCTGTTGAAACTGCTGGAAGGCTCTATCGTGAATGTACCTCCACAGGGCGGAAGAAAACATCCTGAACAAAAAATGATACAGGTCGACACGAAAAATATTCTGTTTATTTCAGGCGGGGCATTCCAGGGCATTGAAAAGATCATCGCATCCCGCTTGAGAGCCCATGTGGTCGGTTATACTTTCGCAGGCCACAAAGATGAAAATGTAGACACCAAAAACCTGTTACAATACATTTCGCCTGCCGACCTGAAAAAGTTTGGGCTCATCCCTGAGATCGTAGGGCGCCTTCCCATTCTGACTTATCTGAATCCGCTGGATAAATATGCGCTCAGGAAAATATTGCTGGAACCTAAGAATGCATTGGTAAAGCAGTTCATGCGTATGTTCGAGCTGGACGATATCAAGCTTACCTTTGATGACGCGGTAATCGATTATGTGGTGGGAAAATCAGAAGAGTACAAGCTGGGAGCCAGGGGATTGCGGTCTATTTTGGAAGCCATTCTGATCGACGCTATGTTCGAGCTGCCGTCCAAATCGAAATCCAAGACGAGGAGTTTCCGGGTGACACTGGATTATGCAAAAGACAAGTTCAGAAAAGCAAATTTGGCAAAACTGAGGCCGGCCGTTTAATTTCTTTCTGATAATTTTGAGGCCGGTTGGCACTACGGAATAATCTTTGCAATAATCCGTTTTTGTGTGCGAAGGGATTTCCGTGCTGTTAAAATTGCAGATGGATGAAGAAGTGGTTGTCTTTATGGATTTTGTTGTTGCTTGCGGGCGTGGCTTTTGCGCAGGATGGACTGGTGCATCATCAAAAAAAAGTCTTAAGGGTTCGTGACAGCATTCCCACCGTCGATTTAAAGCAGGTTGAGGTTTATTCACACCGTAATTTTTTCTTTTTCTGGGAACGTTGGAGGCTCCGCCGGTTGATCTATAATGTAAAAAAAGTCTATCCTTACGCAAAAACTGCCGGTGTGCTGCTCAAAGAGTACAATGTCCGTCTTGAGCAGGCAAAAAGCGAAGCAGAACGGCGTAAAATAATGAAAGAAGCCGAAAAGCAGCTGAAGGCAAAATACGGGAAGCAACTCGAAGATCTAAATTTTTCCCAGGGTATTATTCTGATCAAGCTCGTGGATCGCGAGACCAGCCAAACTTCCTATGCACTGGTAAAAGACCTCCGCGGAAATTTTGTGGCCTTTTTTTACCAGGGCCTGGCGCGGATCTGGGGTTATAATCTGAAGGTGAAATACGATCCGAAGGGAAAGGACCGCGATATAGAGACCATCGTAAATCTGATCAACCAGGGAAAACTCTGAGTTTATTTTCCTCTTCCCTGAAGTACAATTAATAGCGTGTAGATCATGATTTTAAAATCCATAGCCAGGGACATGTTTTCCAGATACAACAGGTCGTATTTTAATCTTTCCACCATTTCTTTGATCGTGGAAGCGTAGCCGAATTTTACCTGCCCCCAGGAAGTCAGCCCGGGTTTTACCTTCAGCAACAACCTGTAGTGCGGCGCTTTTTCAACAATCTGCTTAATATAAAAGGCTCTTTCCGGTCTGGGCCCCACCAACGACATATGTCCCGTGAATACCGTGAAAAACTGAGGAATTTCATCCAGCCGCACCTTTCGGATAAATAGACCAAAAGGCGTAATCCTCGGATCGTTGTCCGATGACAACTGAGGGCCGTCTTTTTCAGCATTCGCATACATGGAGCGGAATTTATACATCATAAAAGGTCTTCCCTTGAATCCGATGCGCTCCTGTTTATATAAAATGGGTCCCGGAGATGAAAGTTTTACGCCGATCGCTGTAAACAGATACAACGGTGAAAAAAAAATGAGCACAAAAAAAGATGCCACCACATCCAGGATTCTTTTGAGGCTTTGCTGCCAGGCAGGCATCAAATCCGGCGAAATTTCTATTAACGGTGTATGAAAGATCCCGGAAAGTTTTACCGTCCCGAAAATGATGTCTTGCATCATCGGGATCAGTTTGATAATGACATCCACATCCACCAGCTCAGAGATGATCTCGTCAATGGTGTTCTTTTCTTTTCTTTCTATGGCAATGATGACCTCCTCTGCCTGATGTTCAATGATGGCTTTTTTCAGGTCGTGATGGGAGCCGAGGTGAGGAAGGTACTCCGACATCTTGAAGGGGTCTTTGTCGTGGACGTTTACAAAGCCGACAAATTTGTTTCCCGATGAAATTTCCTCGTGGCTGATCTCATTAAAAATATTCATGGCATTGCCGTTACTCCCGACGATAATGGTGTTAAAACCTATTTTCCTGTTGTGAATTTTTGAAACCGTCCGCATGGTCAGGATCAGTCGGAAAAAGTAGGTGAATCCGAACTGCAGGACAAAAAGAATAAAAAACGAACGGTAATAGGTGATGTAATTCTGGGTCTTGTCATTCAGGATCAGCGTAAAAAACAGGATGGTCACACCGATAAAAATGCTTACGATGGATAATTCGAGCTCTTTAAGTCTTGATTTTCTGTAAATTCTGCGGTAGGTTCCTATGATCGTGTAAAGTAACAACCAGAAAGCAGGAATGAGTGTAATCCCCATCCAGAATTTTTGATCATCATAAAGGATGGAAAGGTGTGAGAAAACAGCCGGGTCCTCGTTGAATTTCCGCAGCATGAAAAAAATTCCCCATGCCAGGACAGCCGCCAGCCAATCGAGAATTAAATATTTTATAACCTGTAATCTTTTATTCATGTACTCTCAGGGCAACGTGATTTATCGGGCAAGTTAACAAAGATAATTGTAAATAGTGCCGAAAATTCAGACATTTTAAGGGGTTTTGGCAAAAATAGAAAGATATTCTCCGAAAGGGAAGAAAAGTGTTTAAACAGCCTTTTTGACCACATGGATTTTGTCCATGATCATTTCGGCGATTTTCAAGGCATGGAAGCTGTCATCAAGTGATATCAAGGGTTCTGAGTTTTGGTGAATGGCTTTCTGGAAGCTCCTGAGGGCGACTTCTATTTTGTTTTTGGGAATAATTTTGATGTCGGTGACGGCAAACTTGTCTTTTTCCTGTTTTAGAACCTGAGTGCTTAATTTAAGAAAGTCCACCTGCACCCGTGAGTGTGGCTGATAAAATTTTGCGTAACGCACACTCTTCGATGAAATTCTGTTGGATGTCATGTTGGCGGTGGCACCATTATCAAACTCCAGGTGCGCACTGACGATGTCCGGGTCATTACCGAACACCCTGACCCCGGATGCATGCACTCTTTTGATGTTGGCTTTCACAACAGATAAGATCATATCGATGTCGTGTACCATGATATCGGAGATCATGGAAACATCCGGCAACTCTGCGCTGTAAGGAACCAAACGGTGCGATTCGACAAACATGGGATTTTGCAAATAGGGCAGGGCGGCCTGAAAAGCAGGGTTGTAGCGCTCCGTAAATCCGATTTGTACTTTTACGTGGGCTTCCTGCTCGAGATTCAACAGCGTTTCAATCTCGTGGATGTCTGACAGCAAAGGATTTTCAATAAAGACATGTTTGGCTGCTTTGATGGCCAGAGAAACAAAGGGGAAAAGCGGGAGCTCATTTGAAACAATATCGATGATGTCGGACTTTTCGAATAATGCTAGGAATTCTGCATCAGTATTGAAAAAGTTCTGTTCGCTGGACCGCAGAAAATCACCGGTGTCGAAGGATCCGCAGAGCTTCAGCCCGGGCGTGTTTTTTATGGCCTCTGTATGGAGGTTGACCAGGCTTCCCGAACCAAAAAGTCCAACTTGCAACATCGGAATGTTTTTACCAAAGGTAACCGCCTGAATGATTAACTTTGCACGGCTTAAAAAGAATTATCCAACACCAATTGTTAATAAATGGAAGACAATTACCGACATAAGGGAATGCGTAAAAAGCTTGTGGATGAGATACGCAAAAAAGGGATTCTCGACGAACATATCCTGGATGCCATCAATGCCATTCCAAGGCATCAGTTTATGGACTCCGGCTTTTTGCAGTTTGCTTATGAAGACAAACCATTCCCCATCGGATCGGGACAGACCATATCGCAGCCATATACCGTTGCTTTTCAGACACAATTACTGGATGTCAGGCCCGGGGCAAAGATTCTGGAGGTCGGGACCGGCTCGGGTTATCAGGCGTGTGTTTTGGCTGAGCTTGGGGCAGAGGTGTATTCCATTGAAAGACAGAAAAAGCTCTGCGAGAAAACAAAGAAGTTCCTTTCGAAGTTTCCGTACAAGATGCATTTGTTTTGTGGTGACGGATATCTGGGATTACCGCAATATGCTCCTTTCGACGGGATACTGATCACAGCGGCGGCACCTGAAATTCCGCAAACGCTGGTGGATCAACTGAAAGTAGGGGGTGTATTAGTCATTCCGTTGGGCGATGTTTCCGTTCAGACCATGTATCGAATGGTAAAAAAGAAAGATGAGAGCCTGGAGAAAGAAAAATTCGGGGGCTTCCGGTTTGTGCCGCTGTTGCGGGATGTCGCCAATGATTAAAATCAGGATGCTTTGAACCAATAAAAAAGCCACGACCTTATTTTGATCGCAGCTTTGGTGTGGGAACTACTGGATTCGAACCAGTGACCCTCCCGATTTTAATCGGGATGCTCTGAACCACTGGTAAAATTTAAATTCTTTCTTTTTCGATAAGTTTTTCAATTAATTTTCTGCTTTTCCAGTTCTTTACTTCACGTTCTCTTTTATATGCGGCTTCTTTGGTTGGATAGCTTTTTGTCAAAACAAAGGTCCAGTCGTTAGCCCTTCCGGTAAATCCTTTGTGATTTGAATTGTGGCGTCTTAATCTGCCTTCAAGATCGTGAGTATGGCCAACATAGTATTTGTCTAAAAGCTTAGACTGGATGATATAAAAGAAATAGGGCATAATCAAAGGTAGTGAAAAAGCGAGTAATAAAAAAGCCGCGATGGTTAAACCGCGGCTTTGGTGTGGGAACTACTGGATTCGAACCAGTGACCCTCTGCTTGTAAGGCAGATGCTCTGAACCAGCTGAGCTAAGCTCCCATTAGGCTTCCCTAAAAAGAGAGTGCAAAAATACAACGATATTTCATTTATACAACTAAAAAATGACAAAAGC
>CAYWBO010000065.1:0-14995 GCA_964456625.1 uncultured Lentimicrobiaceae bacterium
ATTCTTCATTTGCCATGGTTATCTAATAATCAGCGGTACAAAAGTAGTGTTTTTTCAACGCATAAGCAATAGTTTTTTTTGAACAATTAGGGATTTCTAAATTTGACAAAAAATTCATATCTTAGCTTTTCAAATCTTCAAAACCAGCAATTTATGACCGAAGATTTTCTTTATTACCTGTGGAGGTACCATCTTGCCCGCAAATCACTGGCAATTTCCGACGGAACAATGCTGATCGTTGAAAATCCGGGCGTGCGGAATGAGGATAGTGGTCCGGATTTCTTTGGTTGCCGTATAAAGCTTGGCGAGATGCAGTGGGCCGGTAATGTGGAAATTCATTTGAAAAGCAGTGATTGGTTCCGACACGGTCACCAGAACGACGAAAGTTATAACAACGTGATCCTTCATGTGGTGTATGAAGATGATAAGCCGGTATTCCGAACAAACGGTGAGCCCATTCCTTGCCTGGAACTGAAGGGTAAATTCAATGAAATGCTTTTTGATAAATATCGCGGTTTCCTGCTTTCTGCTCAATGGATTCCTTGTGCATCGGATATTTCCGGTGTGGGAGATTTTATGCTGTTAAGCGCGTTGGATCATTTTGCTGTGGAACGCCTGGAGGAGAAAGCTGAAGCCATCCAGCGGAAGTTGGAAGAAGCGAAAGGAGATTTCCGCGAAGTGTTTTACCGGAGTCTGATGCAGAGTTTTGGCCTGAAAGCCAATGCTGACGCTTTTGAACAATTAGCGCTTTCGTTGCCGCTTTCTATTCTTTTGAAACATAAATCCGATCTTTTTCAGCTGGAAGCATTGCTTTTCGGTCAGGCGGGATTTCTGAAAGCCAATCTGAGTGAGGAGTATCCGAAAGAACTTCTGAAAGAATACCAGTTCCTTTTATCAAAATATGGCCTTTCGCCTCTGAAACCGTATGTGTGGAAGTTTATGAGAATGCGGCCCTCAAATTTTCCCACGTTGCGCCTGGCCCAGTTTGCAAGCTTGCTTTTCAGCGCTTCCGGGCTGATTGATAAGATACTGACTGCCAAAAGTATCCGGCGTGTCGTCGAGCTGCTTCGATGTGAACCTTCCGCTTATTGGCAGGATCACTACCGTTTCGGGAAAGTCAATAAACAGAAAACCAGTAAAATGGGACTTTCATTTATCCATCTGATCCTTATCAACAGTATCATACCTTATGTTTTTGTGTATGGCCGGTTTAAAAATGAACCCGGCATGGAAGAGAAAGCCATACGGTGGCTGGAAGAAATCCCGGCTGAAAATAATACCATCACACGGCATTTTAGTGCGCTGGGCGTAAAAGCTTCCTGCGCTCTTCATTCCCAGGCGCTGATCCGTTTAAAAACCGACTATTGTGATCAGCTACGCTGTCTTCATTGTGCCCTCGGCCATCAGATATTGAATTATTCTGCCGGAGGCTACTAAAGGTCTCCCTTTCAATTCGCAGATATTCAGCCTGTAATTCCTGGGCTCCTTTTGTTTCTTTCTAAATTAAAATGCTTGTTTTATAGCTCGAAAGGAATTCCTACTTTTGTACGCCTTTAAATAAAAATGGAACATGAAAAAAACAGCTTTAAATGAAATTCACCGCCGGATGGGGGGGAAGATGGTGGAATTTGCCGGCTATGATATGCCGGTGCAGTTCGAGGGTATTGCCGTTGAACACGAAACCGTTAGACATAAACTCGGCGTTTTCGATGTTTCCCATATGGGAGAATTCTGGGTCGAAGGCCCCAACGCTTTTGACCTGGTACAGAAAATTACTACCAACGATGTAGCGGCTCTTTTTGATGGAAAAGTCCAGTACAGTTGTTTCCCCAACGGGAAGGGAGGCATCGTGGATGACTTGTTGGTTTACCGGTTTAATGCCGAAAAATATTTGCTGGTCGTCAATGCTGCCAACATTGAAAAAGACTGGAATCATGTGGTGTCGCAAAACAGTATCAATGCCAAACTTACCAATGCATCGGACGATCTTTCCCAGTTGGCCGTTCAGGGCCCGCTGGCACTGAAAGCCATGCAGCAACTAACCGCTACCACGGTAACCGATATGGAGTATTATACTTTCAAAGTGCTTGAATTTGCAGGTGTTTCAGATGTTATCTTTTCTACTACAGGTTATACCGGTTCGGGCGGATGCGAGATCTACATGCCCAATCAATATGCGGAAGAAATCTATGCTGCCGTGTTGGAAGCTGGGAAAGAATTCGGCATTAAACCCATCGGTCTGGGTGCCCGGGATACCCTGAGACTGGAAGCCGGTTTCTGCCTTTACGGCAATGAAATCGACGATACCACATCGCCGATAGCTGCAGGATTGGGATGGATCACGAAATTTACCGATGGAAATGATTTCATCGACCGTGTATTGTTCGAAGACCACAAAAAGAACGGTGTTCCACAGCGCCTGAAGGGTTTCGTTATGACGGAAAGAGCCATTCCCCGTCATGGCTATGAAGTAGCCGATGCAGCGGGTAATGTCATCGGGCATGTGACTTCGGGAACCAGTTCTCCGTTGACGCACGAAGGAATAGGCCTGGCTTATCTTGATAAACCCTACTGGAAAGAAGGTTCCGAAATTTATATTAAGATAAGAAGTAAACTGGCCAGGGCAGTCGTAACGCCTCCGCCGTTTTTTAAAATGTAATCTTATATTTGGGTCATGGAAAAAGAAAGGACCATTGAAGTTGTCCTGGCACCCAGGCTTTTTGCCGATTTTGTTGTAAAAAAACCTTTTGTGGTGGTTGTAGTCGATGTCTTTCGGGCTACAACCTCTATTTGTGCTGCTTTGGATTATGGCGTCAAGGCCATTATCCCGGTGAAGCGAATCCGGTTTGCCCGTTTTTTCAAACGCCTTGGTTATATCGTGGCAGCCGAAAGGGGAGGAAAAAAGGTTCGCTTTGCGGATCTTGACAACTCAGCTACTTCGTTTTTTAACCCGATTTACAAAGGCAAGGAAATCGTCTATTCCACAACAAACGGTACCAAGGCCATCAAAAAAGCCGCCGGAGCCTCTGAGGTGATCATCGGATCTTTTCTCAACCTCGATGCGATCGCAGAATGGATTCACAAGAGCGATAAAAACGTGCTCATTTTTTGTGCCGGATGGAAAAACATGGTCAATATGGAAGATTCTTTGTTTGCCGGTGCCCTGTCGGAAATGTTGATGAATAAATATCAGTTTACTACGGATAGCGATTCTGTAAACATGGCGATTGATCAATGGAATATGGCCAAGGGAGATGTGATGACGTATATTGACAGGTCATCACACAGAAACCGGCTCAGAAGCCTGGTAGATGACGAGTTGTTGAACCTGACTTTCAATTTCAACACCAGTAAGGTCGTCCCTATTGTTAAGAATTACAAGATTGTAGCTTACAAGGAAAACGGAGCGGCAGTCCAACGTTAATATTTGTATTTTTTCTGCCACAATGTTTTTAAGCGTTGCCTGATATCCTGTTCCCTCGGGTTCTTTCCGGGATCGTAAAGAATGGTGCCTTTGATGGCATCCGGAAGAAATTCCTGATCCACAAAATTCCCTTCATAACTGTGAGCATAGGCATAATCCTGGCCATAACCGATTTCTTTCATCAGTTTGGTGGGTGCATTTCTCAGGTGCAGTGGAACCGGAAGGTCTCCTGTCTTCCTGACAAGGGCCAACGCATCATCTATGGCCTTGTAGGAAGCATTGCTTTTGGGAGATGAAGCCAGATAAATGGCCGTTTGTGAAAGGATAATACGACTTTCAGGCCATCCGATTTTGTTCACGGCATCGAAACAATTATTGGCCAGCAGCAACGCATTGGGGTTGGCATTACCGATGTCTTCGGCAGCCAGGATCAGCATACGCCGGGCGATGAACTTCGGATCTTCTCCGGCTTCCACCATCCTTGCCAGCCAGTAGACGGCTCCGTTGGGGTCACTGCCGCGCATGGATTTGATAAAAGCGGAAATGACGTCGTAATGCATCTCTCCCTGCTTGTCATAAACCAAAAGGTTGTCCTGAATGGATTTGCTGACACTTTCATTGTCGATGACGAGCGTGTCCGATTTGCCCCTTTGCTGCTGAACGAATAATTCCAGTGCATTATAAAGTTTGCGGGCGTCACCGCCGGAAATCCGTATCAGCGCTTCGTCTTCTTTGACCTCAATTTTTGTTTTGTACTCATCCGACAGCTTTTCCACACCGCGTTGAATCAGCGTTTTTAAATGACTTTTGTCCAGCGAGCTTAAAATATAGACCTGGCATCTCGAAAGGAGCGGAGAGATCACTTCGAACGACGGGTTCTCCGTTGTGGCACCAATCAAAGTGAGGATGCCGGTTTCCACGGCATGCAACAGCGAGTCCTGCTGCGATTTGCTGAAACGATGAATTTCATCGATAAACAAGATCACATTTCCCTGAAAAGCCGATGCAGCATCAATAACCTTGCGGACGTCTTTTACGCCCGCGCTGACGGCACTCAGCGTGTAAAACGACAAACTGAGCTGGTTGGCAATGATATTGGCCAGCGTCGTTTTTCCCACACCCGGTGGTCCCCAGAGGATCATGGAAGGGATCTTTCCGGAATCAATGGCTTTGCGCAGTATGCCTCCTTTCCCCACCAGCTTTTCCTGACCAATGAATTCATCCAGGTTTCGGGGTCTTAATTGTTCTGCTAAAGGAGTCTGCATGGGATTTTATGTTCTTTCATGCAAAAATAATCAAAAAGCTGTCAGAAGCTGAGTGCCGGAAGTGAATAGAAAAATAGTATGTACCCGGGTCCTGCCTTACCCGCACAAATAATAGAATAAATGTAAATTTGCGCTTTCGGTTTTTGTCTTTATCAAAATTCATAAATATGTACCCTAAGCTCAGCGACCTGATCAATAGTATTTTCGGAACGCATCTGAATCTTCCCATTATGAGTTATGGCTTTTTTGTGTCGCTGGCTTTTCTGGCAGGCGGATATCTGTTGTATCTCGAACTGAAACGGAAAGAAAAAGAAGGCCTTCTCCGGGCCACCGAAAAGAAAATTTTCATCGGTGCTCCGGTTTCGACCTCCGAACTGGCCGTTAACTTTGTTATTGCTTTTTTCTTTGCTTTCAAAGTCCCGGCTGCCATAACCGATTACAGTCATTTTGCCAATGATCCGCAACAATTTTTGTTCTCATCCGAAGGCTCTTTCTGGGCCGGTCTTATCTTCGGTACACTCTATACTTTCTATATCTGGTACAGAAGCGATAAAGCCAAACTGGATCCTCCCGAAGAGAAGATCATTAAAGTACACCCGTATCAGACCATCTGGACCATGGTTTTCATGGCGGCGATCTTTGGCATTATCGGAGCCAAGGTCTTTGATCAGCTGGAAAACTGGCATGCATTTGTAATGGATCCCTGGGGATCGCTGTTTTCCTTCAGCGGCCTGACCTTTTACGGCGGGTTGATCTTTGCTGCGGTCACCATCATCTGGTATGGCGAAAAACACGGTATGCCCTGGAAGTCGCTGGCAGACAGTTTTGCACCCGGATTGATGCTTGCTTACGGCATGGGCCGCATCGGATGCCAGGTCGCCGGCGACGGTGACTGGGGCATCGTCAACACGCTGACCAAACCCCAATGGCTGAACATTTTCCCCGACTGGCTCTGGTCGTACAATTATCCTCACAACATCATCAACCAGGGCGTGCCCATTCCGGGATGTGCCGGGCCGCACTGCATGGTACTTCCCCAGGGTGTTTTCCCGACGCCGATTTATGAAACTGCCATGGCGGTTATGATCTTTGTGTTCCTGTGGTCGATCCGGAAAAAAATCACAACGCCGGGGGTTTTGTTTTTTATTTACCTGATATTGAGTGCTGCAGAACGCTTTTTGATCGAACACATCCGTGTGACACACCGGTATGTGTTTTTGGGCATTCATGCCTCGCAGGCCGAGCTGATATCCCCGGTACTGATCCTTATCGGGATCGTGGGATGGTATCTGCTTGTGAAAAACAAGAAAACCAAACAGGTAGTAAGCGGGGAGGAGAATCATTTATGAAACGGTACATCAGCAGATTATCCTTGTGGGGATGGATGGTTGTGACGGCGCTTTGCTTGAGCGGTTGCCATTCAAATGCAACCAAACAGACGACACGTACAGTCACTAAAAAAGAGGTGCCGGTAGAATATGCCAAAGGATTCGCCATTTTCCATGAGCCGGATTACACAAAAGTGGTGGTGTATAATCCCTGGGAAAAAGGAAAGGTGCTGGCATCCTTCGAACTGGTGAAAGGGAAACCGCAAAAGGGACAGATAGCGGTGCCGCTGGATCGCGTGGCCATCTTTTCGGCTACCCAACTCGACGCCATGCGCAAGCTGGGATTATTGAATAAAGTGATCGGCGTTTCTGATGTTAAATATCTGAAAAATAAAGAAATATTAAAAAGATACGCGGAACATAAAGTGACGGAACTTTATGAAAACGGAAACTTTTTTGTTGAGAAAATTGTCGAGACACAACCGCATGCCCTGTTTTATTCCCCTTTCAACGCACAACAAAAAATGCCGGCCGTGCTGTCATCTATCCCGGCCATCCCTTTTCTGGATTATATGGAACCCGATCCGTTGGGCCGGGCGGAGTGGATTAAATTCACGGCTGTATTTTTCGGAAAAGAAAGCCAGGCGGACAGCATTTTTAACCGGATAAAGACCGAATACCTGAACCTGAAAGCGCTGGCAGCCCATGTAAAATACCGGCCTACGGTATTCTCGGGCAAGTATTACGCCGGACAGTGGTACGTGCCCGGCGGTGATAGTTATTTTGCCAAAATATTCAGAGATGCCGGCGGCGATTACCTGTGGAAGGACGTCCCCCGTCAGTCCAGCTTTCCGCTGGATTTCGAAGCCGTTTTCAAAAAGGCACAAAATGCCGATTTCTGGCGTATAACAGGAACTTTCGGCGTCAAGGCCTCCTATGCAGAACTGGCAAATGAGAACCAGTTATTTACGAAGTTCAATGCCTTTAAAAAGCATCATATTATCTATTGCGATCCTGAAAAAACAGCGTATTTCGAAACCAGCCCGCTGGCGCCGCAAATCCTGCTTGCGGATTTTATCAAGGCCTTCCATCCGGAACTGCTTCCGGATTATCAGCCCAGATATTATAAGATTTTGCCTTAAATTTATGCACTCGAAATAGAACTATGCAAAATAATGCCCGTTACCGGTTTTGGTTTCTCGTTTTCTTTTTGCTGTCGCTGCTGTTGTTTTTTGCCAACCTGTGGTTTGGCTCCGTGGTGCTGGAATGGAAACAGGTGCTGGAAGCGCTCTTCCATGATCAGAACGCCGGCAATGCCGCGCTGGTGATCGTGAACCAGTACCGGATGCCGCAGGCAGTCACAGCCCTTTCGACGGGCATTGTCCTGAGCTTGTCGGGATTGATTTTACAGACACTTTTCAGGAACCCGCTGGCGGGACCTTCGGTACTGGGTATCAGCTCGGGTGCGAGCCTGGGCGTAGCCCTGGTGATCATGTCCGGCAGTATTTTCGGGTTCCAGATGGCGCAATTCCCTTTATGGGGGAATCTCACAGTGGTGATGGCGGCTTTTCTGGGCGCCCTGCTGGTGCTCGCGCTGATCATTTATGTTTCGGGACGGGTCGGGAATGTGATTACCGTGCTGATCATCGGTATCATGGTAGGCTATGCCGTATCGGCCGTGGTGAGTGTGTTGCAGTACTTCACCAGCTCGGATGAGCTGCATACTTATATTTTATGGGGCCTGGGAAGTTTTTCCAAGACCACCATCCAGCAGTCGCTGTTCCTGTTGTTTACAGCCATCGTAGGAACAGTCATTTCGTTGTTTTTCGTAAAACCGCTGAATGCCTTGCTGGCGGGAACGCATTATGCGCAGAGCATTGGGTTCCGTACCCAGCAGATCCAGACCTTTCTGATCCTGGTTACAGGCGTGCTGGTGGCCGTGGGAACGGCTTTTACCGGACCGATTGCCTTTTTGGGACTGGCGGTTCCGCATCTGGCCCGCGGGTTTTTCAAATCCTCCCAGCACGGGGTGCTGATCCCGGCCACGGTATTGATGGGCGCCTCGCTGGCCTTGTTCTGCAACCTGGTGGCCAAGCTCCCGGGCTACGACATTTCGTTGCCCATCAATTCGGTGACGTCGCTGGTGGGTGCCCCGGTGATCATCTGGGTGGTGTTGCGAAACAGACATTTGAAGACGTTTTAAAGTGATATAAAGACTCTTTCCCGGGGTTTAAACCCCGGGAAAATCAAAAGAAAGTGCAAAGAGAAGAAAAAGTTTTTTAGGAATGACCATTAAATTTCCCGGGAATTAATTCCCGGGAAAATATAAACAAAAGGATATCACATGCCCGCTGCAAGACTCCATATCGACCATCTGACCAACGGTTATCAAACCGCGAAACAGGAGTCGTTTGTGTTGCAGGAGGCCATTACCGCCTCGCTGGAACCCGGTCAGCTGATCTGCCTGCTGGGACCGAACGGCGCCGGGAAGTCCACGTTGCTGCGCACGTTGTCGGGATTTCAGAAACCTTTGTCGGGGGCCATCACCTATTCGGGAAAACCTTTGGAAACCCTGTCGCGGCGGGCCTTGTCGCGACAAGTGGCCGTGGTGCTGACCGACCGCTTTTCGGACCGTTTTCTGACGGCTTTCGAGGTGGTCAGCATGGGGCGGTTTCCGCATGCTTCATTCTGGGGACAACTGAACCGTAAAGACCATGAGATCATTGATAATACCCTGGAGATGCTGGGAATCACCACGCTGAAAAATAAGGTGTTTGAGACATTAAGTGACGGAGAAAAGCAAAAAATGCTGCTGGCGCGGGCACTGGTTCAGGATACGCCTTTTCTGTTTCTGGACGAGCCCGTGGCTTTTGTGGATTCGCCGGGTAAGATCGAGATCATGGAGTGGCTGTCGTTCTTTGCCCGTGAGCATCAGAAAGGCATCCTGATGACGACACACGACATTGAAATTGCGTTGGATTATGCCGATTATCTCTGGCTCATCAATCGCGAAAAGCCGTTTAAAACGGGCCTACCCGAAGATCTGGTATGGCAGGGTTCCGTCAATCAGTATTTTGACCGCCTGCAGGTCCGTTTTGATGCTTCCAAAGGACGCTTCGGAGTAAACAGACCCGTTTCCGGCAAGAAAATTATCGTTAAACAGGCCGGCACGCCCACACGCTGGCTGAAGAAAGCGTTGATGCGCAAAGGCTTCCAGGTATCCGGCGTCACCGAAAAACAAATGGATGATTTTTATTTTACCTTTGAGAGTGAAACTTTTGTTCAGTACAAGGGAGACAAACTCCTGAAACGATTTGAGAATATTGAAGAAATACTAAACGAAGGAATTTTCTGAGTCCTTTTTTGGAATCTGAACCGTTGGAATCCAAACCTTTCGTTATGAAAAAATATATTCTCCTGCTGATCTTATTAATTTTCAGTGCTATGTTATTGACTACCCGTAATGCCAGAGAACGTGTGGATTTGATCGTTCGTAATGCCAGGATCTATACGGTGGATCCCAAATTCAATGTTGCCACGGCGTTTGCCGTGAAAGACGGAAAATTTACTGCTGTCGGCTCCGACCGGTATATTCAGGAAAATTACCAGGCGACGGAAGACATCGACGCCGGCGGCAGGGCTGTATATCCGGGTTTTAACGACGGCCACAGCCATTTTCTGGCTTACGGCACCGGCTTGCTTCGCTGGGCCGATCTGGTGGGAACCGACTCCTTTGATGACGTTCTGAAAGTGGTCAGCCGTCACCAGAAGCAATACCCGTCTGAATGGGTCCTGGGCAGGGGCTGGGACCAGAACGACTGGAAAGAGGAAACCTATCCCACCAAAACCAAACTGGATGCGTTGTTTCCCGACCGGCCCGTGGTGCTGACACGCATCGACGGCCATGCCGTACTGGCCAATTCGAAAGCCCTGAAAATTGCCGGCATCACGGCGCAGACCAAAATCGACGGGGGAGAGGTGATCCTGCAGAACGGACAACCTACCGGTGTGCTGATCGACAATGCTGCCGAAAGAATGCAGTCTTATATTCCTGCCCTCGGCAAAGAGGAAAAGACCAGGGCGTTGCTGGAAGCCCAGAGAAAATGTTTTGAGCAGGGCCTGACCACGGTGACCGATGCCGGTCTGGATCTGGATGACATTATGCTGATAGACCAGCTTCAGAAACAGGGTTTGCTGAAGATCCGCGTGTATGCGATGATGAGCCCCACGGAAGCCAACTTCAGGCATTTTTTTCCAACCGGGCCGTATCACAGCGGAAAACTCACGGTAAGTGCCGTGAAACTTTACATTGACGGAGCATTGGGTTCACGCGGTGCCCTGTTGCTGAAACCCTACTCCGACATGCCCGGGCATTACGGCCTCCGGCTGCACCCGCTGGAATATTACGATACCATCTGCCGGCAGGCTTTTGATGCAGGATTTCAGGTGAACACCCATGCCATCGGCGATTCGGGAAACCGGATCGTGCTGCATACCTATGCCCGTTTTCTGAAAGGTAAAAACGACCGGCGCTGGCGCATTGAGCATGCGCAAATCGTGGATCCGGGCGATTTTCATTATTTCGGCGATTATTCCATCATCCCGTCCATCCAGTCCACACACTGTACCTCCGATATGTACTGGGCAGGACAACGACTGGGTGCCGAACGACTGAAATCGGCTTACGCCTATAAGCAGTTGCTTGCGCAAAACGGCTGGGAAGTGAACGGTACCGATTTCCCCATCGAAGACATCAGTCCGCTGAAGACATTTTATGCGGCCGTAAGCCGGAAAGATTTGAAAGGCTGGCCCCCGGAAGGTTTTCAGATGGAAAATGCCGTCAACAGGACGGAGGCATTGTACTCCATAACATTGTGGCCTGCCCGCGGCAGCTTTGATGAAAAACAAAAGGGAAGCATCGAACCCGGTAAAGAGGCCGATTTTGTGATCCTGGCAGATGATATCATGAATTGCCCTGAAAAAGATATTCCACATGTGGCAGTTTTAGATACCTACGTGAGTGGTGAGAAGGTTTTTGGAATAAAGAATGAAAAATGAAGAATGGATGTCCGAAGACCGTAGTCAGTCGACAATAGATCGAAAATCGTTGCTCAATATTTGATAATCATGTGCATAACCGGCGGAATCTGTTTGGAAACCTTAACTGAATAGGAAGTTGAAAACATATGATGACATTTTTTTCTGCAATTAAAGATAGTCTTCTGTGGCCGGGTATTCGCTTTAAACGTATTCTTCAGAGGATTAAATTACCCGGTTTTGGGGGTGCGCGCCTGAATGATGTCCTTGTTTTTTTCTTTCGGGGCCTGTTCAAAGGGGTGATTAGCTATCGTGCGGCAGCCATTGCTTTTAACTTTTTTCTGTCACTGATCCCGTTTGTCCTGTTTTTGTTCACCCTGATTCCCTTCATGACCAATAATCATTATCAGGTGTACCTTCTTGATTTGATTTCGGCAGTGATTCCTTCCAATATATTCCAAATGGTAAAAAGTACGTTGGCAGAAGTCATCAGTCGTCCCAATCAGGGACTGTTGTCGGTTGTTTTTTTTACGGCGATCTATTTTGCTACCAACGGGGTCAATGCCATTATTGAAGGTTTTAACCAAAGCTATCACCAGCCCGAAACCCGATCGTGGTGGAGACAAAAACTGGTGGCCTTTTTCCTTATGCTCATTTTGGCCGTACTGACTTTCGTTTCCTTTACCCTTCTGGGTTTTGGCGAATATCTGATTCGTGTATTGATCATCCGTCAGATGATTACCAGTCAGTTGTCCATTTTATTTTTGCAACTGTTGCGGTGGTCCATTATATTATTTACCACCATGTTCAGCGTGTCTCTCTTGTTTTATTTCGGTCAGCTTAAAACATTGAAATCCATCAAGTATATGTTTTTTTCCGCGGGGTCAATATCGGCAACAGCTTTACTTATGGCAGGCAGTTTGATGTTGAAGTTTTATTTCGAAAACTTTTCAAGGTACAATCTGCTGTATGGTTCCTTAGGATCGCTTATCATTTTAATGGTATGGGTTTATTATAATTCTATAATGATCCTTGTGGGATTCGAACTGGATTACAGCATTAAAATTTCGCTGGAGTACAAGATATTAGAACAGCAGATCATGGAATCAGAAGAATCCGGTACATAAAGCATTTCCTTTTTATAAAACAACAGCCGGTTTCAATTGAATGAAACCGGCTGTTGTTTTACAGTTTGCTGTAGTTATTTTAGCTGGGTTAATAAAGCATTATTGTTTTTAATGATAATATCGATACGTCTGTTTTTACTTCGACCTTCCACTGTTTCATTATTGGCTATGGGATTGTTTTCACCATGACCTACTGAGCTAATATTTCCACTATTAAGTGTTAGCATATTTGCTTTTAAATAAGTAGTAACGGCATCAGAGCGTTCCTGTGACAGTTTTAAATTAGAAGCATCTCCACCAAATGAATCAGTATATCCTTCTACAATAACTTTGCTGCCCGGGAAAATACCAATGGCATTTTGAACCTTGGTTAACATGCCAAAATATTCGGGTTTAATATTGGATTTCCCAACATCAAAACCAAAGCCTTGCATTCTGATGATTACATCGTTGCCTGAACGAAAAACCAATGCTTCCCTTTTTTCAAACAGTTGATTAACCTGTTGATACCGTTCACTAATTTTAGCTTGGTAATCTACTTCTCTTGAAAGCATGAGCTTTTCATCTTCGATTGCCTGCATTTTGCCATTCATTTCAGCTGTTCGCTTGCTTATTTCCATTGCAAATTCTGTATTGAGCGCATCTCTTTCCTTTAACAAAACAGCAATATTTTCGTTCTTTTGCCAAATCAAATAATTTTGTTCAGTATTTTTTGTATTGAGCAAAAGGTTTCTGTCCTGCAGATTAGTCATGTAATTGATGATTTCATTTTTGGGCTTATCAAAACCTTGATCAAATTGAGCCACAAAACCACCGACTGCAGCAATATGTATGATCGGTTGTTCTAAACTTAGAATTACATCTTCTGTTTCCAGATCATCTTTCTCAATTTTAGTAATGGTATTATACAGGTAAATGGCGTGATTGGCTTCATATTTAGCTTGTTTTGCCAATATTCTTGGATAATCCATATCATAGCGATTTGTTTCCAGTTCTTTTTCTGCTTCTGATAGTAATGCTTTTGCTTTTGCAAGTGTTTTTGGAGCCTTATCCTTTACATCCATTTCATCGGCTTTTGTTAATATTTTACGGGTTTCTGCCAGTAAATCTGTTTTTATGGCAGATAATTCAGCCTGTCTGTAAAGATCCATGGCTTCGGCAGATTCCTGGTAGGAATTGTCTCTATTGCCTTTTTCCATTTGTTCAGCTGCTTTTCTAAATTGTTTTTCTGCATCCGACCACATTTCCTGAGCATATAAATCAGCACTGGCTGATAAAGCATCGTCACGTGCATTCAGTGTATTCGCAAAAACTGTTTTAGCGGTAATGCTGAAATCGGCAGATCTGTTGAAATATCTAACAGATTCAATTAATAGCTCTCTAACTTTTTCTATCCCCTTTTGATTGTCAAATTTATTTTCGGCGTCCTTATAATATTCGAGGCCCTTGTCATAATCCGTAGGAGACAGAATGTTTGCTTGCACAGCATTCGCATTTTGCCAGGCAGTAATAGCTTGTTGAAATACAACGTTTTTAGTTTGTTGTCCAAAGATGCTGCTGCTGGATAGTAAAAGTACCAGGCAACTTATTACAACAATTTTAGTTTGTGTTTTTAATGAGTTCTTCATGCTACATAATTTTTTGTTTGTATAAATAATTTTTTGACAATCTCAAAGGTATATCTTACTATATTGTAATTCGTTACACGATGCTGGTAATAAGTTACATAATTCACACTTATGATAGGTACAATAGTATTTTACCGAAATTTGGTTAACTGAAAATGGGGGGTGTAAGAATGGTGTTAATCCGGGACCTTTAAGGGGTAAGTGGTATATTTGTTACTGATATAACGAGTTAATAGTAGTGCCTAAAATAAATGAGAGCAAAAAACGTAATAAGTATACAACAATCAGTAATTTGATTTGGCGGACTTCTGTTGGGAGGTTATATCTTTACATCAGAAAATGAAACTTAAAAACATTCAGACATGGAAACAAAAAAAGTTGCTTTAATAACCGGTGCCAGTTCGGGGATCGGCAAAGAAACAGCGTATAAATTACAGGATAACGGCTTTGTGGTCTATGGCGCGGCCCGCCGGACGGAAAAAATGAAGGACCTGGAGGAAAAAGGCATTCATGTGATGGCACTCGACGTAACCGATGAGCATTCCGTGGTGCAAGGCATTCGTCAGATTATCGAAAAGGAAGGCCGCATCGACGTGCTGGTGAACAATGCCGGATACGGTTCTTACGGCGCCGTTGAAGATGTGCCCCTCGACGAGGCGCGCCGGCAGTTTGAAGTGAATATCTTCGGGCTGGCCCGCTTGACGCAACTGGTGCTGCCGCACATGCGGAAAAATCATTACGGCAAAATCGTGAACATCTCCTCCATGGGAGGGAAGATCTATACGCCTTTCGGCGGATGGTACCATGCCACCAAACATGCGTTGGAAGGGCTGTCGGATTGCCTGCGCCTGGAAACCAAAGGTTTTGGCATTGATGTGATCATCGTGGAACCGGGCGGCATCAAAACCGACTGGGGTCCGATTGCCGCGGCGAACCTTAAAAAGACTTCCGGCACCGGAGTCTATGCCAAAGCCGCCACAAAATCGGCCGACGGCCTGGCTAAGATGTACACCACCAACCAGCTTTCCGATCCGAAAGTCATTGCAAAAACCATTTACAAAGCCGTTACCGTGCGCCGGCCGAAAAGAAGATATGCCAAAGGCTACATGGCCAAACCGTCCATCTTCTTACGCAAATGGTTGGGCGACGGGGTTTTTGATTTGATCATTTCCCGGATGGCCTGATG
>CAYWBO010000066.1:0-13106 GCA_964456625.1 uncultured Lentimicrobiaceae bacterium
GTTTTTTGATGATGTTAAAATCGTAAACCCACTTAAACATCCCGGTCAGCATGGTACCAAGCACAAGGCCTCCCGTCAGATATCCCATATACTGCAGGAATTTACTACGGGTAATTCCGTTTTCGGTTTTTACCAGTTCACGCCGTTCTTCTTTTTTGAAGAATACCGGGATCCGCTGTACCAGCCGCACCAGATCGGCGATGAAAATGAAAAACACCGGGAACAGCTTGGCCGTGTAAAAAACGATGATAAATCCAATCAGGTAAGTCCGGATGATATTGTTCCAGTCAACAATAGGTTTTATTGCCAAACCGACCACCATCCCAATTACGGCCAGTAATGGTAACCAAAAAAGGATGGCGACAGTATTTTTTAACCATAACTTGTAGCTGAAGACGGTCTTCCGTAAGGCCGACCACAGGTACAGGTCCATGAAAAGCAGGATCACGATGATGAGATACCTGTGTGAATATCTTGGTAATTCGTGAGCAAAAAGAAAATAACCACCAATCAAAGCCAGAATGGTAGCAATAGAAAAAATTGTTTTAGATTTCATTAGCAAATAAGAGACGCAATTTAGAATTTATTATGAGGCCTGTTCTTTGATGTAATTCACCAAACCGTGTGATTTGAAAATTCCCATCAATTTCTCAGGCAGAGGTGCAAAAGTAAAATTCCGGTTATTAATAGATACAATTCCTTTAGTAAAGTCAATTTCAACATTGTCGCCGGGCTGATAAGCATCCACAGCTTCAGGCAACAGGATAATAGGCAATCCCTGGTTCACCGACGAGCGGTAAAAGATTCGGTTCACAGATTTGCAGATCACAGCTTTCACTCCGGCAAAGGCCAACCCTACAGCAGGATGTTCGCGTGAACTGCCACAACCGAAATTCGAACCGGTGATCAGGATATCCCCGGCCTGTACACGCTCCGTAAAGTTCATGTCAAAGCCTTTAAAAAGGTGTGGCATGATCTTTTCCGGCTCCGAACTCAGCACGCTGTAGGTCAAACTTCCGGCAAACATCTGGTCCGTATTCAGGTCGTTGGCGTCTTTGTAGTTCCAGACACCATTCAGGCGGCGGTCATCATCTTCGGCGATGGTAACCGTATGATTTTCCTCCACAGAGTAGGGGAACTTATCATTCGTTTTGATTCCCCGGGGATCGACAATTTCTCCTGCCAGTGCCGAATGTGCTACAGTGGCAGGCGAAGCCAGGTAAACAAATGATTCCTTGTTTCCCATGCGTCCCTTGAAGTTCCGGTTGGCGGTGGAAATCACGTTGTATCCATCGGCAGGAATTCCCTGTCCGGTTCCCAGACAAGGACCACAGGAAGCGGAAAGCACGTTGGCGCCGGCTTCCAGAAAAATTTCAATCAATCCTTCGTGCATGGCTTGCAGGTAGATCTCCTGCGAAGCAGGAACAACGACCATTTGAAAACCTTCGGGGAGCTTTTTTCCTTTCAACACGGATGCTGCTTCGCGCAGGTCCTCAATCCTTCCGTTGGTGCAGGTCCCGATCAGGGCTTCGTGCAATTTCGTACCGCGGACTTCTGCTACCGCTTTCACATTGTCTACCTGATGCGGGGCAGCCACAACAGGGAAAATTTCCGATAAATCAATATCGAGTGTCTTGACATATTCTGCATCTTCATCGGCCCAGAGCCCTTCGCCCTGCCATGTGTCGCCAAGATATTCCTTCAAGACTTCGTCCATGGGAAAAACTGCGTTTTTCGCACCCATTTCGGAAGCCAGGTTGGCCAGAGTCATCCGTTGTGAAACGGTTAGCGTTCTTACCCCTTCCCCATGAAATTCGATGGACAGATAATCGGCACCGCTGGCACCGATCATACCAATGATCCACAGCGAAAGATCCTTGGCATAAACACCCGGATTCAATTTCCCGTGAAGGGTGATCTTCATGGACCCCGGAACGCGGAACCAGGTCTCTCCCTGCCGCCATAATCCGGCGGCTTCGGTACGGTCGATCCCGGCTGCAAAAGCGTTGAAAGCGCCTGCAGTACAGGTGTGGCTGTCGCTTCCGACAATTACCATGCCCGGTTTAGCGTAATCCGCCATGATCTGATGGCAGATGCCTTTGCCCGCATCATGGAATTTGGTGATTCCCTGTTCACGAACGATTTCCCGGATCTGCTGATATTGATTCGCCAGTTTGGCGGAAGTCGGCGGTGCATTATGATCCAGTACGATCAGCAGTTGCTCAGGATCTTTTACCTTTTCGCCATTCATTTTGCGAAAGGTTCCAAAGATAGAAGCACTGTTGTCGTGGGTGAGGATCAGGTCAGGTTTCTTAAAAACGATACTTCCTTGCGGAGCATCGAAAATTTTTTCAGCAAAAGTCTTGCCAACCATAAGCCTTGGTCTTTCGTATTTTTTTGTTAGATAATATCGTAAACAACTTTCTCCCAAGCCCTGAAAAATTTCGGCGGCAAAGGTACAAGTAATTTATTTACGTGATTTACTTTTTTGAAATTTGGGTTTTAGATAGAATTGTTTTAGTTATTTTAAAGGCTTGCAGCCTTATTTGCTGTGTATTTTTCTTTTGTAATTTTGAAAGAAAGATCTAATTTGTATTAAAAAGCAGATATGGTGACAAATAAAATAATCATTGAAGAAAAGCTTTCCCTGTTTCACGACCACTGGAATCCGAAAATTGTGGGTGAACTCAATGGGCAGCATGTGAAACTCGTCAAATTCAAGGGTGAGTTCGTCTGGCACAAACATGATGCAGAAGACGAAATGTTTTATGTCCTGAAAGGTGCGTTCCGGATGGAATTCCATGATCATACAATAGAACTTACGGAAAATGAGTTCATCGTTGTTCCCAAAGGAGTAGAACACCGGCCGGTGGCTGATAAAGAAGTGGCGGTCATGTTGTTTGAACCGGCTTCGACCTTGAATACCGGCGATACAAAAGGAGCACTGACACTGGAAGAATTGGAGTGGATTTGAAAATCCCTCGTCGGATCAAAGAAAAATTTTATGAGACCACGACAGAATTAAACTTCACATAACAATGAAGTGGGCCGAAGGACGTTTCTTTGTCAGTTCATTGTTATGAATTAAAATCACAGTCAGATGAAAAAAATAGAAAAGCTTTCAGAAAACAAACACTATACTGCAGTAAATCTGGGCAATTTAGATGATCTGATGGGTTATGGCCTGATCCATCCTGTCAGTAAGAATTTGGTAGAGGGTAAAGTCTTTTTAAAAGAACCGACAAAGGCCACGGGAACTGAAATCTCTCTGAATTCGGTTCCGCCACAGACAGCTTTATCCTATTTTCATATTCACAGGAAAAACGAGGAGACCTACATCATTTTAAAAGGTTCCGGTTTCTTTCAGGTGGATGACGACTGTTTCGATATCAAAGAGGGCAGTGTGATCCGCGTGTCACCCGCCGGGAAACGCGGTATGAAAAATACCTCCGATCAGCCGATGATCTATTTGGTGGTCCAGTCGAAAGAAAATTCACTGGAAGAGTACACCACTGATGACGGAGCAAGAGTTCCGGTCGAGCCAAAATGGTGATTGGGAGAAAACCGGCGGCTGAAAACAACATTTTCTGAAGAACTTTTATAAAAAGAATGGGAAAAGATGTTTTTGTATTGTAGTTTATCGTAATATTGCAATATTAAAACATGAGACATGGGAGTTACAAAAACAGATCTTTTTTCCGGGGAGCAAAACAAGATGGCAGTGATGTTGAAAGCCATGGGGCATCCGGCGCGGGTGGCGATATTGGAATACCTCAACAACGTGAATGCCTGTATCTGCGGGGATATAGTAAACGAACTGCCGCTGGCACAGCCTACCATCTCGCAGCATCTTCGCGAGTTAAAAAATGCAGGGCTTATCAAAGGGAATATTGAGGGCAACGCCATTTGTTATTGCATCGATGAATCGGCTATTGAGAAGATCAGGGAGTATTTTACGCATTTTAAGGGCTGCGAAAAGAAAAGCGAAATTAATTGGTGTAACGTAAAAGTTAAATGAAATGACAAACGACGAACAAATTAAAGAAATGGTAAAGCAGAAATACAGCGAAATTGCTTTACAGGACAAAGAAACCAACCAATCTTCCTGCTGTGGTTCAGGCAGCTGTTCCACGGAAGTGTACAACATCATGAGTGACGATTATGCCGAACTGGAGGGTTATACTCCTGATGCGGACCTGGGGCTGGGATGTGGACTTCCGACGCAGTTTGCAAAGATCAAACCGGGCGATACAGTCATCGACCTGGGAAGCGGAGCAGGAAACGACTGTTTTGTTGCCAGGGCAGAAG
Organism: uncultured Lentimicrobiaceae bacterium; assembly: GCA_964456625.1. Taxonomy (GTDB): domain Bacteria; phylum Bacteroidota; class Bacteroidia; order Bacteroidales; family F082; genus Sulfidibacterium. The sequence continues at coordinate 4,309 of CAYWBO010000066.1, forward strand.
CCGGAGAGACCGGAAAGATCATCGGCATTGATTTCACCCCGGCCATGGTTGATAAAGCCAGGGAGAACGCAGACAAACTGGGGTACAATAATGTGCAGTTCCGTTTGGGTGATATCGAAAAGATGCCGGTTACTTCAGATATTGCTGATGTGATCGTCAGCAACTGTGTGCTGAACCTGGTACCCAATAAAAAAGCCGTTTTCGCAGAGATTCATCGTGTGCTGAAACCGGGTGGACATTTCAGTATTTCCGATATCGTTCTGAAAGGAACCCTGCCTGAAAAAATCAAGTCTGCTGCAGAGATGTATGCCGGTTGTGTGGCCAGTGCCATCGACATGGATGAGTACATCGGTTACATCAGCCAGGCGGGGTTTAGACGTATCATGTTGCAAAAACAAAAGCCGATCATCGTACCGGACGATATCCTGAAAGATTATCTTAACGAGGAAGAAATAAAAGTTTATAAAAGCACACCAACCGCCATTTTCAGTATTTCCGTTTATGCTGAAAAAGGAGAAAAACAATCCTGTGGTTGTGGAGATGACGGATGTTGCTAAATTTCAGGACATGATATAATAATAAAAACCCCGGAGCAATCCGGGGTTTTATACTTCAAAACATAAGCAGAATCACCCTTTTTTAATCTGAAATTTCAACGAACTTATCGCCACTGGTCATTGATATTCCGCAGCGTTTAGGTGCGGCAGTTTCATAGGTATTGCCACATGTCGGGCAAACATAGTAAACAGTAGGTAGGGATTCGACGTTATCGTTTTCCAGAGCGGTAAGTGCTTTTTCATAAAAAACTTTGTGTTTTTGCTCTGTTTTGTAAGCATAATTCAAACTGATCAGCGCCAGCTGATTCCCGGCCTTGTTGGCATTGGTGAGGAACTCAGGGTACATCGTGGTAACTTCATACGTCTCACCTTCGATGGCGTCCTTAAGATTTTCTACCGTAGAATTTACCGTAAATTCAGGATTGAAATCCGGTACGGATTTTCCGGATTGTGCCATAACGGCTTTATGATTTCCTGCATGAATGCCTTCGGCTTTCGAAGCAGCCTTGAACAACATGGCAATTTCGTGATATCCTTCTTCTTCGGCTTTCTGGCTGTAAGCGGCATATTTAGCACTTGCAGTGGTTTCCCCTTTATAAGCAGCCAGCATGTTCTCCATATTCGTAGCCTTGGCTTCGGGACTTACAACTTTATTTTCCAGTGAAGGCGTTCTTAATTCCGTGTTGGTAGTAAATGAAGGAAGCACTACCATAACAGCCAGTGCGCCCATAAGCATAAATAGTGTTGTCTTTTTCATGTTATAAATTTTTGAGATTTTAATGGTACAAAGATGCGGGGAACTAAATTTAAACTTCCTTTAGCAATTCTTAAAATCTGCTTAATAAAATCAGAGGGAAAATTTCAGATAAAAAGTGGTCCCGATGTCGGGAATACTTTCTGGTGTAAGCACGATATCTTGTAAATCGGCCAGCTTCTTTACGATAGAAAGTCCCAGCCCGTTTCCTTTGGTGTAGGAACTCCGCGATTCATCTACACGATAAAAGCGATTGAAAATATTGGGAAGATGTTCGGGAGAGATCCCGATGCCGTCATCCTGAATGGCAAGGATTTTAAGTTCGTCATCCCAGCTAAAGAAAACATTTCCATGTTCTTTGCCGTATTTGATGGCGTTGCTTAGCAGGTTGTCCATTATCAGCTCCAGATAAACGCGGTCGGCAACGACGAACACATGCTCAGGAACTTTTGAGGTCTGGCTGATGTTCTTTTCAGAAGCCAGGGGTTCCCATTTTTTCATGGAAACAGAAATCACTTCCTCAAGGTTGATCTTCTCGTTCCTTGCAAAAGTTTTGTCCGATTCAATTCTGGACAAATGCAACAGCTGATCCAGCATGATATCCAGGCGGTCAACTTCCTTGATGATCCCGGAGATCTTTTCAATGTAAATTCTGGGTTCCCTTTCTTTACGTGCCAACACTTCCAGCGTTCCCCGGATGGCGGCAATAGGTGTGCGGATTTCATGAGATGCATCGCTGGTGAACTGTTTTTGCTGGATCAGGCTTGTTTCGATACGTGTCAACAATTCGTTAATGGTCATGGTCAGGTCGTATAACTCATCCATATGAGGTGGTAATGCCAGACGGGTGCTAATGTTAGCGTCGCTGATATTTGAAGCGGTGCGGATGAGTTGATTGACGGGATTTATCGCCTTTGATGCTGCCAGCGAGGAAGCCAGAAACAGGATGATCAGGACAACCGGAAAGGCGATGAGCAGAACCCAGATTAGGTTATTAAGAACATTGTAAGATTCTTCGCCTGAAATGGCGATGGTCAGCTCGCCGATGGTTTTTCCGATATCATTTTTGATGGGAAACCGTCCCAGCCTGATCCTTTGATGGCTGAGCGCTCCGTTGTAAAAAGTCTTTTCCGGATTTTTTGGTCCGGCCAGTATCTGTTCTTTTAGCAGGTTCATCGAGCGGAAGATCACTTTCCCCTCTTTGTTGGTTATTTGCAGGAAGGTAGGGTTGACTTCGTTGCGACGGTGTTCCACTTCATCCCATTCCGGCATCTTATTGAGAATGATGGAATCGCCGCGCCAATCCAGGTTGTTGAGGACTTCTTCTTTTTCAACGGAAATATCATCGTCCAGATGGGCATAAGACGTATCGTAAACAACAAAATAAATTACAAGGAAAACCAGAGCTGTGGTTAACGCCACTGCCAGCGTATTAAAAAATGCAATCCGGATTTTGAATTTAAAGTTCATTCGTCATCTTCAATTTTGTAACCCACTCCTCTGATGGTTGTGATGATGGAAGGTTTTCCCTGTTCGTCCAGCTTTTTACGCAGTGCGTTAATATATACATCAATCACGGAATTGTCATAATCGAAATGGATGTTCCACACTTTTTCTATAATCCGTGTCCTGCGGCAGACTTTTCCCTTATTCCGAAGGAGGTATTCCAAAAGAGCAAATTCCTTTTGTGTCAGATCTACCTGATTTCCCTCCCGGGTCACCGTATGTTTTTCGATATCCATTTCTATTTCTCCGGCGGCAAAAACTACGGGGCCGCTTTCATTTTTCCGCATAAGCACTCGGATACGGGCGAGCAATTCTTCAAAAGAAAAAGGTTTGCGGATGTAATCGTTGGCACCGGTTTCCAGGCCAAAAACCACATCGTCTACCGAATCTTTGGCCGTCAGCAGGATGACAGGTACTTCTTTGTTTACGAGACGCAGGTTACGGATGATTTCTATTCCGCTCATCCCCGGTAACATCCAGTCCAGAAGCATAACATCATATTCTTCGATATTGTCAAGGGCCAGGTTGTATCCTTCTTTGCCGTTATTGGCAACATCTACGGCAAAGCCTTCTTCCTCCAGACCATCTCTGATGAAATTGGCAATAGAAGCTTCATCTTCTACAATGAGAATGCGCATGGTTAACTTTCTGAAGATTATGACTCAAAGATACGGAAAGAAAAATTATTCCGTACCTCCCTGATTGCCAAAATCAGGCAATGCGAGTTCTACTCCGGCACCGTGGTTGTACACAAGCTGTCCCCCCAGATAACCTGTTCTGGATACGGCGCCGACCAGTGCCGTGAAAAGAAGAATGCCGACCCATTTCACCCAAACGCGGTTGTATTTAAAATAAAACATCACAGCACGGAATAACCCGGCTACAATGGCCAGCCATAAAGTAACGGTAGCCGCCTGCTGGTGGAGCTCCATGGGTTCTTTGAGCGGGCCTTCTTCAATGCCTTCACCGGCAAAACCACCGGTAAGATAAGCAGCGATGGCACCTAAAGCGCCCAGCAGTAAAAGATAAAAAGCAGCATGTTTGAAGAAATCCTTCTTTACGAAGAGCGCAATGATTTCCGATAAAAAGCCCACCATCAGCAAGGCTATCGGAAAATGAATGATCATCGCATGTAAGTGTGTTGCAGATATCATAGTTTTAGAATTTATTGACAAAGATTCATTAAACCAGATAAAAGCAAGGTTAGAGGGTCCTTAAAATTGGCTTAAAAAATACGGACAACGACACGGTCGCAGCGTGAAACGGTCCGAATCGACGAAATCTTTCCGGCACATGCCCATAGGAGTTTATTTGTCTGAAGAAGTTTTCATATCTGCCCGGATTCAGATTCAAGATATTCGAGATGAGCTTTGCTTTTTTTTCCAGTAAAAATAAAACGGCAGCCCGGAGAAGATCAGCAGCAGGCCGATGACCGATTTAACAGGAGCGTTTACAAAAGTGATGCTGAGCAGCGTCAGACAAAAAAGCACAAACACAACCGGTACTACCGGGTAACCGAAAGTTTTGTAAGGACGTTCAAGATCTTTTCTTTTGATGCGTAGAATGATGACTCCTAACACGATGAGGCCGTAAAAAACAAATGCGGCGATGATGACCAACTCTGTCAGGATGGCAAAGGAACCGGTCACGGTTAAAATGCAGGCCCAGATACACTGGTATATCAATGCTTTGTGTGGTGTCTTGTTTTTGGGATGAATTTCGCCGGCATTTTTAAAAAACATCCCTTCCCGTCCCATCGCATAATAGATTCTGGCTGAAACCAGTGCTGTAGAATTGGTGCAGCCGAAAGTGGAGATCATGATCATAGCACTCACGATATAAGCACCTTCGTGGCCAAAAATCTTATTGATCACGGCTACGGCACCAATAAAATTAGGATCGGACATTCCCCTGGCAAAATCGTCGACAGGTAGTACATAAAGATAAGCCCAGTTTACCACGGCATAAAAAAAGATGATGAGAACAATACCGATGGTCAGGGCCCGGGGCATGGTTTTTTGCGGGTTTTTCAGTTCTTCCCCGATAAACCCGAGGGCGATCCAGCCTTCATAACCCCAAAAAGCATTGCGCATGGCGATGACCATGACACTGATGAATGCAAAAACCGTAAAACCGCCCACCGGGTAACTGCTTCCCACAGATGAAAATACATGCCAGCTTCCCACACGGCTGGTAATGGCCGATGTAACAATAAAAGAAAGGCAAACCACAATGATAAATGTGAAAATGAGACTGACAAGCCCCCCTTTCTTCGTCCCGCGAATATTGACAAGGGTAAGCCCGATGATCAGGATGCAGGTAATGATTTTAGCGCCGATATTGCTGAGCGGATGAATTCCAAGGAAGCTCATCGACTCCATGGCCGGAGATAAATGAGGTAACGGAACAAAAGTTCCTGCTGCTCCGGCAAATACATAAGCCACCGAGGCAATGGCTGCCGACTGGATGACCGTAAAGCTGGCCCATCCATAAAGAAAGGAAACCAATTTTCCGTAAATTTTTTCAAGCCAGGAAAAAGGGCCGCCGGAATGGGGAAAAATCGTTCCCAGCTCAGCGATGCTCCATACACCAAATAAAATAATGATGCCCGACAGAACCCAGGCCATTAACACCAATCCGGGAGATTGCAGTTCCTTGGCCATCGGGGTTACTTTTTTGAATACCCCTGATCCAATAATGGTGCTCATCACCATGATAATGGCCATGTTAAGTCCGAATGCTTTGATTAGTTTGTTTTTCTGTGAGGTTTTTTCCTGCATAAGAGGTTTTTTTTGAGACTTCTGTTTAAATCAAAATATGCATGCATCTGCCCTAAAGGAAGAAGCCGCCAGAGACAGAACAATAATTACATTATTTCCACTTACCGGATGTCTCGTTATCAGAGAAAAGTGGTAGATATTTTGCTGTTTTTCCGGATCCCACAAAGAATTTTCGGATAGAAAAACAAATTCTGCTGTAACAAAGTTAAAAAAATATCGACACAGACAGGAATGCTGTAAGGACCGGAAATTTGACGGACATTTTTTTACGCCCCCTTTCAATTCTTATGAGCATTTTTTTACTTTTGAACCAAACTTGACGTATATAATTTCCGGAAGAACGATTAACTAAATTGCGTTGTGAAAGATAATCGGGTTGTCCGCTTTTTATTAAACCCCGGTGGCTTTTGCCTGGCTTAATATGCATTCCAGTGTTGTAAAATAAGATCCTTGATCAAATGATCCAAAAAATCAAAATGTCAGAACAGCGCGTTAAGAAATCGGCGTATCTCTTTTTTCTGATCACTGCATTTATGGTTTTCACTAATGGTTGTACCTTGAATAGAGTCAAGAGAGATCCGTCTGTCAGAACGACTTTTAAAAGTGTGTCGCTGACCCAGGCGATCGTTGACGGAGATATTACTGACAAGGGCGGAAGCAGAATCACCGCCAAAGGAATATGTTGGAGTACAAGCCCGAATCCTACCGTTGAAGAGGATAAAACATCCGGGGGAACAGGGGCCGGCTCTTTTACCGGCACACTGACCGGGTTGTCTGTAAACACTACTTATTATGCGTGCGCATATGCCATAAATAACACCGGTGTCGGTTACGGACAAACGGTGACGTTTAAAACCAAGGGAACGGTTACTGATATCGATGGAAATGTTTATGATGTGATTGCCATCGGTACTCAGATATGGATGAAGGAAAACCTGAGGACCACCCGGTATCATGACGGTACCAAAATCCCGGAAGTAACTTCTTATGATGTCTGGAAAAAGCTGACTACTGCAGCATACAGCTGGTATGATAACGATTCACTTTATGCAAACCCCTACGGTGCCATGTATAATTATTATGTGGTGAGCACGAACAAACTATGTCCGGTAGGATGGCATGTCCCTGCAAATGACGACTGGACTCAGTTGACAGATTTCCTGGGCGGAGTGACCGTGGCTGGCGGAAAGCTGAAGGAAGCAGGCATTACACACTGGGACAGCCCCAACGCAGATGCAACAAACGAAAGCGGTTTTACGGCGGTTCCCGCTGGTTACCGGAGTTGTACCTATGGGGTTTGGTTTAGTATGGGACAGGATGCTACCTGGTGGAGTTCCTCCCGCTATGACAATAGTTCTGCCTGGTGCAGGGCCATAACACTTTACAATACCAGCGATGTACAGGCATTTCCCAATGACGATGGATACGGTACCTCTGTGCGCTGTATAAAGGATAACGACTAATAATTCCCAAACCGGTCGCAGATGAAAAGAGCTGTCTGCTTTAGAACAGAACTGCATTGTGTTTCCCTAAAGACAATATAGATCAAAGCAACAGGTGCTTGTATCTCAGGGTTTACATTGTTTTTCATTATCTTTGAAAAAGAAGGGTCTTCAATTTCAGCCCATAATTTATTGAAAAGTTAATGATGATTTAACTCCTGAAATGGGATATTGAACAATCTTTGGTTCGGATAAAAAAAGAATTCATGCAAACAATTTTAGGATCGGGCGGAGCCATAGGAGTGGAATTGGCCAAAGCCCTGAAAAAATATACGAATGAAATCAGGTTGGTGAGCAGGCATCCTCAAAAAGTCAATCCCACCGACCAAATTATGAGCGCAGACCTGCTGAATCCGGAAGAGGTACGTAAAGCTGTTGAAGGCTCATCCGTGGCCTATGTTACGGTGGGTTTTCAATACAATGTAAAGGTTTGGAAAGCTAGTTGGCCCAGGTTTATCACTTCCGTGATACGTGCTTGCGAGGAGTTCCAATGCAAAATGGTATTCTTTGATAATATTTACATGTACGACGCGAATTACCTGAATGGAATGACCGAGGAAACCCCTGTGAACCCTTGCAGTAAAAAAGGAAAGATCCGGGCGGAAATTGCCAAAATGATCATGGATGAGGTAGCTGCAGGCAGGCTGAATGCGCTGATCGCCCGTTCCGCCGATTTTTACGGACCAAAAATCAAGGGGACCAGCGTACTTACTGAAACGGTTTTTAAGAACTTAAGCGCAGGAAAAAGAGCCCTGTGGATGAGTTCGGTGAATTTTAAACATGCTTATACATACACCCCGGATGCCTCGAAAGCAACCGCGCTACTCGGGAACACTGCGGATGCTTACGGACAGGTGTGGCACCTGCCGACAGCGGACAATCCTTATACCGGAAGAGAGTGGATCGAGACCATCGCCACTGAACTGGGAGTCGATGCCAAGATCCAGGTGATGCCCAAATTTATGTTGCGCCTCGTCGGATTGTTTGTTCCGATTATGAGAGAAATGGTTGAAATGATGTATCAGTATGACAGAGATTATGTTTTCAATAGCGACAAATTTGAACAGCAGTTCGATTTTAAACCCACACCCTATATCAAAGGGATCAGAGAGATTATAAGATCGGATTACCGGAAATAAACGACTTTTATGCAACGTGTTTTTGTTATCGGGGGCACTACTTTCGACCACATCATCTATCTGCCGGAATTTCCAAAACCGGTACCACAGACGATTCATCAAGCGGCTTTTAACGAAGCTACCGGCTCGACCGGTGCCGGCAAAGCCTTGTGCCTTCAAAAACTGAAAGTCCCAAACACTTTGTATTCTGTACTAGGAGACGACCGTTTCGGCCGGCAGATCATCGAACATCTGAAAACGGAACATGTCGATTTTATTTATGATGTGGATGAAAAAGGAACCGAACGCCATTTCAACATCATGGATAGAGAAGGGAACCGCATTTCCGTTTTTGTAACGCAATCATCAGAAAATCCGGTTGTAAACATGCCAATGGTTGAGGAATATATCCGCATAAGCGATGTCATTGTCCTGAATATCATTTCCTATTGCAAGCAGTTTGTTCCTGTGCTGGAACATTACGACAAGCCGGTTTGGACCGATCTGCATGATTATGATGACGGGAATCCTTATCATGAACCGTTTATCGATGCGGCGGATTATATCTTTCTGAGTTCGGA
>CAYWBO010000066.1:13206-14988 GCA_964456625.1 uncultured Lentimicrobiaceae bacterium
CATCAGGATATGGCGATGAAAATTCCTGAACATTTTTCTTTTGAAGAAGCTGCGGCCATTCCCGAGGTGTTTCTGACGGCCTATCAGGCATTGGCCTGGAATGGAAGGCTACAGAAAGGAGAAACCGTGCTGGTGCATGCCGGTGCCAGTGGCGTGGGAACGGCAGCCATACAAATAGCGAAAGACATGGGAGCCCACGTTATCGTGACGGCTTCCAGGGCAAAGCATCAGCTCTGTCTGGAGCTGGGGGCTGAAAAAGCCATCGATTACAAGGCTGAAGACTTCGGTGAAAAAGCTCTGGAATTTACTGATGGTAAGGGCGTAGATGTGATCATTGATTTTGTGGCCGGGCCGTATCTGAATCAAAACATCAGATCACTGGCCGTGGACGGCAGAATGGTGAACCTGGCTACGCTGGGCGGCGGCAGGGTCGAAGATTTCGACATGCGCAGCATCCTCAGTAAACGGTTGACCATTATCGGTTCGACGTTGCGTTCAAGAAGTATCGATTACCAGATCAGGCTTACCGGGGACTTTGCCGGATATGCGCTGGAAAAATTCAATTCAGGTAAGCTGAAACCCATCATCGATTCGGTGTTCGACTGGAGCGAAGCAGCCCGGGCGCACCGGATCATGGAAGAGAATAAGAACAGCGGGAAGATCGTTTTGAAGGTAAGCTGAACAAAATAAAAAGCCAGGGATTCGGGAATAAACCGGGGAACATGCGGGATGGCAATTTCTCCGGCCGGGATGCTGTTGGCCCGCATCGGGATGACAATAGCCAGGTTCGGGATAGAAGTTGCCGTGACCGGTATGGCTTTGGCCCGGTGTGGGATAATGGTTGCTATGCCCGGGATGGAAATTGCTGGAGCCGGGATGATAATTTCCTACGCCGGAATGACAATGGGTAATAAGGGCATTTCTCATCCCGGTTTGTGCAAAAGGCATTCCTTACGTGTCTGACCGCTTCCGCAAACAGCATAGGACACCCCTGTCCGTCCGTCAGTATCCCCAACCTGTCTTTGTATGTGACGGGGATGTATTTAAGAAAAACATTTAAAATGTTTTGGATAAAAGAAACGGTTGCTGCATTACAAATGCAGTCTTAAATCCATCCGCGCTGGTCAAACGCGGACGAGTGGAGAGATTTAAAAAAATAACCCCGGCGTTCACCGGGGTCTGTCAGATAATTCCCAATCAATTTTTGAAAACAAAAGCGTCTCCTGCCACATCGATCAGGATGGGCTTTTCGATGTTTACTTTCCCGGCGAGGATCATTTTGGAAAGCTCGTTCAGCACTTCCCGCTGAATAACCCTTTTCAGGGGGCGGGCTCCAAACTGGGGATCATAACCCATTTTGGATAATTTCGCCACGGCGGGTTCGGTGATCTGCAACCCGATGTTGTTTTTCAGCAGCATTTTCCTGGCAATCTCGAACTGCAACCTGACGATACCCGTAATTTCATCCCGCGACAGCGGCTTGAACATGATCACTTCGTCGATCCGGTTCAGGAATTCGGGGCGGATGGTTTTCTTCAATAATTCGAACAATTCATTCCTCGTCCTTTCCACCACCTCGGATTCGTTGGCTTCGTTCATCTTTTCAAAATTTTCCTGGATCAAATGCGAGCCGATGTTGGAAGTCATGATGATGATGGTGTTTTTGAAATCCACCACCCGGCCTTTGTTGTCGGTCAGCCTGCCGTCGTCCAGCACCTGCAACAGGATGTTGAAGACATCAGGATGGGCCTTTTCGATTTCGTCCAGCAACACCACGGAATA
>CAYWBO010000067.1:0-14979 GCA_964456625.1 uncultured Lentimicrobiaceae bacterium
CTCACTGATCACGGCTCACAATTCACAGAAGTATTAAAAAGTCCTAAACCGGAAACAACGGTAATTTTCTTTTTTACCTTTGACCGAAAAACAGAGTCGCATGAAGACAGTTTACATGGTCCGGCACGGAAAATCAGCCTGGGACAAACCCGATATCCCCGATCATTTTCGCAAATTGATGCCCCGGGGGGAAGAAGACCTCAAAAAAGTAGCCAAACATTTGAGACTAAAATTCGTAAATCCGGAACTGATCATTACCAGCTCCGCCACCAGAGCGCAGGAATCGGCAAAGATCGTGGCAACGGAACTCCATTATCCGCTGGATCAGATCAATATCAACTCCACTTTTTACCGGGCCGGGAAAGAAGAAATCCTTGAAACCCTGGTCGATCTGCCCAATGAAATAGACTCCGTCATGCTGGTGGGCCACAATCCTACATTTACTGTTTTTTACAATGCATTCGTGGAGCCTGAAAATAAAATAGAAAATCTGCCGACTTCTGCCGTGGCTGCCATCCGTTTTAAGATCGATCACTGGGAAGAAATAGAAAGCGCCAAACATCACCTGGAATTTCTTGTCACGCCTAAAGAATTATAGAACCCCCGACTATTCTATCCCTGAAAGCATATTCAGATAGTTGTTGTATCTGAAATCTGCAATTTCTCCGTTTTCCACCGCTTTAAACACGGCGCAACCGGGTTCGTTGACATGAAGACAATTATTAAAGCGGCACTCATGCATCCGGATCCTGATTTCCGGAAAACGTTGTCCTAATTCCGTTTTTTCGAATTCCACGAGTCCGAATTCCTTGATGCCCGGCGTATCGATAATATCGCCGCCAAAGGCCAACGGAAAGAGTTCTGCAAAAGTGGTGGTATGTTTTCCTTTTAAATGTACAGAAGAGATTTCTCCTTCTTTTAAATCCAATGACGAATCCACACAATTGATCAACGCGGATTTTCCTACACCGGAATGGCCGGAAAGCAAACTGGTCTTGTCTTTTAACAACGCCTTAAATTCTTCGATATGAATGCCTGCTTTAGCGGAAGTGTAAAGATATTGATAACCACAATCCCTGTAAGTTTCGGATATGAATTCCAACTTGTCCTTTAGCGCATCGTCATAGAGGTCGTATTTATTGAAAACAATTATAGCAGGGATGTGATAGGCTTCGGCCGTCACCAGAAAACGATCGATAAATCCGGTGGAAGTTCTCGGGCTTTCCATGGAGGCAATCAGCACCGCCTGATCCATGTTTGCTGCAATAATGTGGCTGGCTTTGGAAAGATTGGTCGCCTGGCGGATGATGTAATTGGTGCGTTCGTGAATACCGGTGATGAGTCCCGTTTCTCCGTCGGGCAACAAATTGAAATCAACCACATCACCAACGGCAATGGGGTTGGTGGTACGGATACCTTCTATTTTAAAGCGACCTTTTAGTTTACACGGGAAGTTTTCTCCCGCTGCAGTTTGTACAATATACCAGCTGCCGGTGGAACGAAAAACCCTTCCCGTCTTCATGATGCTCATGGGAAATTATAGTATTTCCTAATGGCGGCTTTAATATCCCAGGTGCAGATCAGCCCTTCTTTCAGGGTCACAAAATCTCCTGCTTTGAGCTTAAAATTCCCATCCTTAGTTTCGATAACCACTTCCCCTTCAATAATATAAAACTCCTCGGTCTCGGAGTACGTCCAGGGAAACCGGGAAACCTCTTTTTCCCAGACAGGCCAGTCGAAAACACCTCTCTTTTCAAGCTCCGGTCTCGAAAGCTTCTGGATAACAACTTTATTCATGATCTTAAAATTGAGACATCACCGTTAAAATCGAACCAAAATTACAAACAAATATGTATGAGTTTACAAGGCTTTGTATTGTTTCCCGGGAAGTGTCTGTATAAAACCGCTGAATTCCAGGTTTAACAATCCGGCAGCCACCTTCGAAGGCGTGATACCGGAATGGATTACCAGCTTGTCTATACTCAATGTTCCCTTTTCATTCAACAGGGCCAGCAGCACTTTTTCCTCATCAGACAGGTGGACGAACAATTCGGTTTGTCCCTGTTGCTTGTCTTTCCTGTCGTCCCAGCCCATGATGTAGGCAATGTCTTTGGCCGATTGTATCAATGCGGCTTTGTTGGTCTTGATAAAGAAATTACATCCTCTGGAATAGGTATCTCCCAGTTTTCCGGGAACGGCAAAGACATCACGATTGTAAGAATTTGCCAACTCAGCCGTGATCAGTGCGCCGCCTTTCAGATCCGATTCTACCACGACCACGGCATCACTCATTCCGGCCACGATCCGGTTTCTTTTGGGAAAATTCTCCCTGTCGGGGATAGTCTCCGTCATAAAATCCGTAAGCAAGCCACCATTTTCCAGCATCTCAGTCGCCAGCTTACGGTTCAGTGACGGGTACAACTTATCCAGTCCGTGACCGAGGACGCCGACAGTGGGAATACCGGATTCCAGTGCTTGCTTATGCGCACAGCTGTCGATGCCGTAGGCCAGGCCACTGACCAGCAATACATCTTTTTCGGCCAAACCATCCACCAGTTCCCGGCACATCGTTTTTCCGTAATCCGTAGCACTGCGGGTTCCCACAAAAGCTACGATCCGGGCATGGTTCAAATCGGCATTCCCTTTAAAATAAAGCATCAGTGGATGATCGTAACAATTCAGCAGACGTTGCGGAAAAGCTTCATCCTGATAGTAAAGTGCCCGGATGTTATTTTTTTGAATGAATTCGATTTCCTCTTCGGCGCGGATCAGCACTTTCTGTTTCAGAATATTTTGGATCAGGAACTCGCCCATGCCCGGGATGGCAGACAACGCTTTACGCGAACTTTTAAACACGGCCTCGGCACTGCCGCAATAGCCGATCAGCTTTTTTCCGTTGACATCACCGATCCCCGGGATCAGTGTGATCCCGATCTGGTATAACAAAGGGGTTTTCATGGTTTTACAAATTTAACGATTTGTTTTACATGATCTTAAAGTGTTGTCATTTTTTTGATCAAATATTCTCCCCGTTTTATCGTTCATGTTCCATCACAAATACTTTCTGTTGTCAACTTGAAAATGTTGGAAACTCCGTAAAACAGGTCTTGAAAATCGCTCCGTTTCCGACTATCTTTACGGAAAGTGAAGTGCGTTCTTATAAGGAATTTATTATGACAGCCAAGCGAGAAACCAAACAGAAGAAGATCTTTGTACTGGATACTTCGGTTATTCTTTACAATCACAATGCGATCAATAATTTTGATGATAATGATGTAGCCATCCCCATAACAGTCCTTGAAGAGCTTGATAATTTCAAGAAAGGCAACGACAACAAAAATTTTGAAGCCCGTGAGTTCATCCGTTTCCTCGACGGCATTTCAGGAAAAACATCCATCACGCAATGGCGACGTTTGAACGGGCCCGAAAAGGGCAGTTTCCGTGTGATCATGAACGAGAAAAGTAAAAAAGATGCCCGCGGCGTTTTTGGTGAAGACAAACCCGATCACCGCATCCTGAATGCCGCCCTTAAGCTGAAAGAAGAGCATTCCGACAAGAAAGTCATTTTAGTCAGTAAAGACATCAACCTCAGGTTGAAGGCCAAGGCGTTGAACCTTCAGGCTGAAGATTTTGAAACCGGTAAGATCAAGAATATCGACTCGCTCTATACCGGGAAAAGCATGATCCAGCAGGTAGAAAACGGGTTGATCGAAAAACTGTATTCCGAAGGTTTCTTTGAGCTGGATGAGCTGGGGATTGAAAAACCGGTCGCCAATCAATATTTCATCCTGAAAGGCGAGAAAGCTTCTGCGCTGGGTTATTACAATCCCATCACCAACCGAATGGAACGGGTTGAGAAACGTGCGATTTCGAGGATCATGCCCCGCAATGCCGAACAGGTTTTTGCGCTTCACGCGATCATGAATCCGGATATTAAGCTGGTCACACTGCAGGGTGTCGCCGGTACAGGAAAAACCTTGCTCTCGCTGGCAGGCGCCTGGGAACAAAGAAGAAATTTCAAACAGATCTACCTGGCCCGACCCATTGTACCGTTGAGCAACAAAGATATTGGTTACCTGCCCGGCGACATTCGTTCCAAGATCAATCCCTATATGGAGCCGTTGTGGGACAATCTGAAATACATTCAAAACCAGTTCGGGGAACAGGATAAAGAATATTCCCGCATCAATGACGCCGTTGAAAGTGAAAAGCTGATGATCACACCGCTGGCTTACATCCGGGGACGAAGCATCTCTAATGTGATCTTTATCGTGGATGAGGCCCAGAACCTGACACCCCATGAAGTAAAAACCATCATCACGCGTGCGGGAGAGAATACCAAGATCGTTTTTACGGGAGATATTTATCAGATCGACACGCCTTATCTCGATTCACAGTCCAACGGATTGTCGGTACTCATCGACCGGCTAAAACAAAACAACCTGTACGCTCACATCCGTTTGGAAAAAGGAGAGCGCTCCGAGCTTGCCAACCTGGCCAACGAGTTGCTTTAGTTTCCTGACGCATTCGCTACAAAAGGTGTATTGATCATTTTTCGGATCGACTGGAAATACGGCTTTATAATGCCCTTTTCAGTGATGAAACCCGTAATGTATTTTGCCGGTGTGACATCGAAAGCCGGATTCAACGCCGTGGAACCCGGTGAGCTGACCAGCACTTTTACAAGATTTCCATTGCTATCCGGCCCGGTCTGGTAGAGAACCTCATCCTGCGAACGTTCTTCGATAGGAATTTCTTTGCCGCTGGCACAATCGGGATCGAAGGTGGAACTGGGAGCCGCTACATAAAACGGAATACCAAATTCTTTTGCCAGGATGGCCCTTCCGAAAGTCCCTATTTTGTTAGCCGTATCGCCATTGGCGGCAATACGATCGGCACCCACGATGACCATATCAATTTTTTTCTGCGCCATCAGCGAAGCGGCAGCGTTGTCGGGGATGATCACATGAGCAATGCCATCATTCTTCAATTCCCAGGCCGTAAGTCGTGCGCCCTGCCCGCGGGGCCGGGTTTCATCCACATAAACAAAAACCTCTTTGCCCTGTCTTTGGGCCAGATACACCGGTGCCAGCGCCGTACCATAATCCACGAAAGCCAGCCATCCGGCATTGCAATGCGTCAGCACATTGGTTTTGGGTTTGAACAACGCGCTGCCGTATTTGCCGATGGCACGCGAAGATTCCATATCCTCCAGTGCCACTTTATGGGCTTCCATCACCGCATTTTCCGGGCTCACCAAACCGGCTTTATAAACCCTGTCGACAGCGTAAAACAAATTTTTTGCCGTGGGCCGTGTATGTTCAATATCCTGCCGGGCTTCCCGTATCAGAACGGCTTTTTCTTTGGACTGCGACAACAGGAAAGCCTGCGCCATGGCATATCCCGCAGCAGCACCAATGGCCCCGGCACCACGAACTACCATGTCCGTGATCGCCATGCAGGTATCCCAGTAAGTCTTGCATTCATGGATCTTAAATTCAAATGGCAGCAGGTTCTGCTGAATCAAAAAAACAGAACTTCCTTCCATCCATACCGTCTGATATGATTTCCCTTCTACCAGCATTTTGACGTTTTTTTTAAAGATTTTGTCTCTCGGTCCCCAAAAACGGAACCCCGGAACTGTTGCAGATATTATATAGCTTCGAGCTGTTTCAGTGCTTCCCAGGTCATCAACCCGGTTCCGGTTTCAATGGCTTTTTCATCCACATCAAAACGCGGGGTATGCAATCCGGAGGTGATCCCGCGCTCTGTGTTGGCAGTCCCCAGCCTGTAAAAACAGGCGGGCACCCGTTGGGCAAAACTGGCAAAGTCTTCGGCGGTCATTCTCAAATCCAGGTCGATTACATTTTCTTTTCCCAGAAACTCTTCGGCTGCCGCCCGGGCAATATTCGTGATATCCGCATTGTTTTCCAGGAATGGGTATCCCTTGTCGATCACCACTTCACATTCCGCACCCTGGGATTTGGCCACCAACATAGCCGTTTCCCTGATCAGTTCATGGGCACGCTCACGCCAGACCTCATTAAAAGTCCGGAAGGTTCCGCGTATAATGACCTCCGACGGAATCACATTGTGAGCGCCTTCGGCGGTCACTTTTCCAAACGATAACACCGTCGGAATGGCAGGAGGTGCTTTCCGGCTCGCAATTTTCTGCAGCGCTACAATAATCTCTGCGGCTGCCAGGACCGTGTCTGTAATCTTATCCGGCATGGCAGCGTGTCCGCCTTTCCCGCGGACAAAAAGGTTGATCTCGTCCGAAGAAGCCATGTACATCCCGGGGCGGAATCCTACTTTCCCGGCTTCCAAGTCGGGATACACGTGCTGCGCCATCATCACATCAGGAGCCGGATTCTCCAACACGCCGGCTTCGATCATCTGTATGGCACCCCCTGGTAATTTTTCCTCGGCCGGCTGGAAAAAGAATTTTACCATTCCCTCGAATGAATCTTTCAAAGAATCCAAAATCCTGAGAGTCCCAAGTAAACAGGTTGTATGGACATCATGCCCGCAGGCATGCATCACGCCCGAATTCAACGATTTGTATGGAACCTGATTCTGTTCAACTATGGGAAGCGCATCGATATCGGCACGCAGGGCCAGCACTTTTTTATCTGGGTTTTTACCCTTGATAAGACCAACAATACCATGACCTCCGATCCCGGTTCGGTGTTCTATATTCCACGATTTCAGCAACTCCGAAATATATTTTTCAGTCTTAACTTCTTCAAAACTCAGTTCAGGATGGGCATGTAAATACCTCCTGATGTCGATCAGTTCCCCGCTCAGAGAAGCTGCCTGTTTCTTAATATCCTCTGTTAAAATCAAATTATGAAGCATTTAAAAAACAAAAATAAACATAATCATCAAACCGGAATGAGGTGTCTATTCCATATTTGAATACTTTTGCACTATGGAAAGCAAACGACAGGAACGGATTCAGAAACTGCTGCAACAGGAGCTGAGCGAAATTTTTCAACGTGAGATGGGTGTTGTCACCCAAAAAGCCATGGTCACGGTGACGAAAGTTTACGTAACCCCGGATTTAAGTCTGGCCAGAATTTACCTCAGCCTGTTTGCCACCCCGGACAAAGAATCGTTGATGCAAGGCATTGTAAAACACACGGCAGAGATACGGGGAAAACTGGGAATCAGGATCCGGCATCAGTTACGGGTGGTACCCGAACTTCAGTTTCATGATGACGATTCGCTGGATTACATCGACCGGATCGATTCTTTACTGAAGGACCAATGATTTATCAGACCTTATGGTTTAAAATCTGTCGTTTACATATTTTATCTTTTAAAGAGTATTAGATGCAATACGATCCTATAAAACGCAAACTGGGTCTGTTCTTCAACATGACCCCGGCTTTCAGAAAATTATTTTACCGGTTACTCGACTTGCTTTTGCTTCGTTCCTGGCATATCCGCAGAGCTTTGAAAAAATGGGAACAGGACCGGCATGGCGTGCAACATGTGCTGGATGCCGGCTCGGGATTCGGCCAGTATGATTACTATATCGGCAGCAGGCATCGCGACTGGCATATCAAAGGCGTAGATGTAAAGGAAGAACAGATTGCAGATTGCAACAACTTCTTCTCCAAAATAGGTTTGAAGAACGTCCGGTTTGCTGAAGCCGACCTTACCCGGTTCTCGGAACCCGAAACCTATGATCTGGTGCTTTGTGTTGATGTGATGGAACACATCGAAGAAGATGAAAAAGTACTGAAAAATTATTTTCTGTCGCTGAAAAAAGGAGGCATGCTGCTCATTTCAACCCCTTCGGATCAGGGCGGCTCGGACGTACATCATCACGATCATGAAGAAGAACCGGGAGCCCATTCTTTCATCGACGAACATGTAAGGGACGGTTACGGGATTGAAGACATCAGTGAAAAGATGAAACGTGCCGGATTTGAGCGTACTGAAGTCTATTACCAATACGGCCCTTCAGGTAAACTGGCCTGGAAACTGAGCATGAAATTTCCCATTATCATGCTGAACACCAGCTATTTCTTTTTTGTGATTTTGCCTTTCTATTATCTGATCACATTCCCGTTTGCACTCATCCTGAATTATGCTGATGTGAAGCGCAAACACAAAACAGGAACCGGGCTTGTGGCTAAAGCCTGGAAATAACTTTGGACACAACTCAGGGCAGGTCTTATAAAAGTTCCTTGAGGCTCATGGCGTTTAAAATCATCCCAACGCATTGTTCCTTTGAAAACGAAATGCGGTTGATGGTCATATCGAAACAATCATCCTGAACTTTCCTGTCGCAGAACCGGTCCAGAAACAGCTCTCTTTTCTTGTCGGATTCCATGATGTATTCCTCGGCTTGTTCACGAGTGAGATTTCTGTTGCTCATGACTCTTTCGATCCGCCATTCCAAAGGAGCGACCAGACGTACATGAAGCCCGCCCGGTACGCCGGCGGTGGTGACAACTCCGGCCCTTCCGATAATAATAACACTGCCTTTTCTTGCTTCAAACCGGATGATCTCGGAAATGGTACCGCGGATCTTTTTATCACTCACATAATAACGCATCGACAGGGACTTGACGACCTCGTCCATGACGTTACCGGGGGCCGTGAAATAATCGTGTTCCAGCTTTTGCCGTTCAAAGTGCAATTTCTCGGCAGACTTATCCAGAATCTCTTTGTTAAGTATGCTCCACTTGCGGCCTACTTTATGGAAAACCTTGATTAGTTCAGCAGCAATTTCTGTGGCTTCGCAACCTGTTTGACGGGAAATTGTAAGAAAAGATCCTGTCTTCGTCGGTTGACTCACCTGCCCATAGTATCTCTGGGACAAATAATCTTGTAAATTGGTAGACATAACTTTTCTTTTTATACTCTATTTTACGATTTTGGCGCCTCAAGGTTGCTTTTTTATGCCTGTTTTTTCCAGATTTCAGAAGTGTATTTTATGATAATCGTAGGTTTGATTGTCACGGAAATCCCTGATCTTCGCAGCCAGCCGAATAAACAATACCAAATCATTCTCTTGCAGCCACTTCAGGGCATCTTCCTTTTTATGAACGGCATCCGCAAATACGATCAGAAAATCATAATGATAGGTTTTAAGCCATTTGTAAGCTCCCGCTTTTTCGTCGATGGCTTCATCCAGTACGGCCAGATGGGGAAATTTATTGCGAAGCAGCCAGTTCTGAGCTTCATAACTGCCCCTGATCGCACTACTGAGAGCCGCCAGCTCGGGATACTGGTTTTCAAGAAGCCACTTTAAAAATGCACCGTCGGTTTCGGTAAATGTCTCGCCAAAGGCAAGCAGGACTTTGGGTGGGTATTGAAGCATTTTCGGTTACATTTTGATGTACTGCCAGCAGGCTCATGAGATATCAAAGATAATATATTTCCAGCGTCATCACACCAAAGCTCCTGATCCCAAACCATTCCTGAAGCCTGAGTTTGGGGCACAAAAAAGGGCGTGGAAAAGTCTTTCCACGCCCTTTTCAAAATAAAATATTATTAATATCTGTTGACGCAATTCAGGTCATGAAAAGCCTGAATCAGTCTGTCGCGCATGGTGACTTCACCGGCACGAAGCCACATACGTGGATCGTAATGTTTTTTGTTGGGGGCATCTTCTCCTTCCGGATTTCCGATTTGTCCCTGCAGATAATCGTGGTTCTTGGCTTCATACTGACGAACTCCGTTCCAGAAAGCCCATTGTGTATCGGTATCGATATTCATTTTTACAACACCGTAAGTAACGGCTTCAGCAATTTTTTCCGGTTCCGAACCTGAACCGCCATGGAACACAAAGTTTACAGGATTTGCTTCTGTGTTATGTTTTTTCTGGATGTACTCCTGAGAATTATGAAGAATAATCGGCTCGAGTTTTACGTTGCCCGGCTTGTATACGCCGTGAACATTTCCAAAAGCAGCAGCAATCGTAAAACGAGGGCTCACGGAAAGCAGTTCTTCGTATGCATGATTTACTTCTTCGGGCTGTGTGTAAAGGTTTGAATTTTCCACGTCTGAGTTGTCTACACCATCCTCTTCACCTCCGGTGATACCCAGTTCGATTTCCAGCGTCATACCCATTTTCTTCATACGCTCCAGGAGACGTTTTGAAGTTGCCAGATTTTCATCCAGCGGCTCGGCAGAATAGTCGAGCATATGAGAACTGAAAAGCGGTTTGCCATTCTTTTCAAAATATTCTTCTCCGGCATCCAACAGTCCTTCGACCCACGGGAGTAATTTTTTAGCGCAGTGGTCGGTATGTAAAATAACCGGTACGCCATAATACGCGGCCATGGCATGCACATGCAGTGCGCCGGCAACGGAACCCACGATGGATGCTTTCTGTCCGTCGTTGGAAATTCCTTTCCCGGCGTAAAAAGCACCGCCACCATTGGAAAACTGAATGATAATAGGAGAGTTGATTTCCCGGGCAGCTTCGAGGGCAGCATTGATAGAATCAGAGCTCACCACATTCACTGCCGGAATGGCAAATTTCTCTTCCTTGGCAACTTTAAAAATATATTGCACATCGTCGCCGGTCACAACGCCCGGTTTAATTTTGTCTGAAATTTTCGTTGACATTATTTCTTTATTTAAAATTGTTTCTTTGTTAACAAAATTACACAAAAACGGCGGGGAAGATTCCGGCAGAAACCACAAAACACGAGGTTCTGCAACAATCTTTTCGGCAGGTTCTTGGTTATGCTTTCGCAAACGATTGAAACCTAATCAATCTTTTCATATTTTTTGGTCTTCTTATAAACTCTCCTAACCCACACCGGCAAAATAATGATGCCCATAAAAAGATACGGATAGTATGAAATAAGCCGCCAGAATATGGCCAGCGTGGTGCCCCACGAAGCATTGGGGATAAAATCACCGAGAAAGTCCACAAAAATGTACTCGGCAATGCCACTTCCTCCGGGAGTCGGGCTGATCAGCAAAATGATCCACATCGTCAACTGCCGGCCGTAAATAAGAAACTGATCGTAGAAATTATGCGACTGAACAAAGAAGGCCATCAGTAAAAAGTTGACGACCCAGTATCTTCCGGTCCAGGAAAAAATGGTCGCCAGCATGCTCTTAATCCAGTAGCTTACCGGTTTTTTCTTGATGATTTTTGATGTTTGTATCAGCTGATTGGCAGATTTTCTTGTCTGAAGACGCCATCTTCTCAAAACAGGGAACAGGAACACCCATGAAACAAAAGTTTTGAAAAGATGCGGGTTCACAAAAAGCGCGTACGCCAGCAACACGGTATAGAGGAAAATAATGGCATAGCCGACATAGAACCCATAGATAAGATCCACGTAATTGTTGGCTTCCGGCGGAAAAATTTGGTTTCCGTAAAACAGATAGATCAGCGGCACTGAAATGATAAAAAAGGCCTCATCCAGAAAGATGGCAGTAAGCACCACCGCCGTGCTTCGTCCGACACTCAATCCTTCTTTGTGCAGGAAAAAAATTGCCGGGGCTGTCCCTCCCACAACAGAAGGTGATATCGCCGAACTGAACTCCCAGAGAATAATGATACTAAAAGCCTTTTTCCAGTTCAGCTTTGAATCCGTTAAAACAATGATACGGTACATATAGGCTATGTCCCGAATAAGCATCATCACAAAAGCTATAGCGATAAAAAGAATGGTATGCCAGGTAAACTGAACAAAGTCGAATGCCTGTTTATCAAAATTACGATATAACAACCAAGCGCTTACACCCACCCCAATCAGAATGGGAAGGATAATTTTTGAAGGCTTCAGGCTGTCGATGATCTTGTCCAAAATTGCAATTTAAAATAAACAAAACGCAGGTTTTTTTCTGAATATCAATGGTTTGTGGAAATATGCAAACACATCTCTTTTAATGTAACACAAATATAGGTAAAGTATTGTCTCCTGATTTCAAAAAATAAAATTATGCCATTTTGACATGTATCATGTTTTATGTATGCCATATTGTCTTTTTTCTTTACTTAAAATTACAAAATCCGGAATGGTATAAGATTTGAAAACAGTGAGGAAAGAACTTAAAATAAACAATAATAGGAGGTAGAATCATGAATTTAGTAAGAATTAATCGCTATCCGGTTTTCAATGACCTGATGGAAAACTTCGAAAGAAATTTTTTCGGCAAAATGAGCGAAGCCAACGGTGATGTTCCGGCCGTGAACATCAAAGATGAAAAGGACAAATACATCGTTGAATTTGCAGCTCCCGGCTTGAAGAAGGAAGATTTCAAGGTGGACCTGGACAATTATGTTTTGACCGTTTCTTCGGAAAAGAAACAGGAAAACCAGGAAAAAGAAAGCAACTACACCCGCAGAGAATTTGTTTACAGCAGCTTCAGCCGTTCGTTCACCTTACCCAGAACGGTGAACATCGAAAAGATCAAAGCGGATTATGCCCATGGAATTTTAACCATCGCCCTTCCCAAAAAGGAAGAAGAAGTGAAGTTAACCCGACAGATTGAAATTTCTTAACGGTAACATTTCTGATTACACTAAGCCCGGCAATGACCGGGCTTTTTTATTTCCCCAAATCATGTCAACAAAAAAGCCGTCCCGAAATTCGGGACGGCTTACGCTTTAAAAGCTTAAATTATATTACTGATTATTATTGATCAACCTTTTGGTAGAGTAGTTGATCTTCAGCGCATTGGATTTACGTAACTCTTGTTTTACATCAGTTACGATACCCATTTTAGTGTTCTTATCAACCTTTAAAGAAAAAGTCAAAAGATTACGGTCGGCTTCATTTCTTGACTGACGTTCTTTAGCGACAAATTCCGGAATTGAACCCACGGAAGCATACGCATCGTTTAACTGAATACGGGATTTTGTTCCCAATGCTTTATTGGTAGGTTCACCAATATAAATGTAACTTACCAGTGATTTCTTTTCCAGTTTTTGAACTTGTGTTGCAGAAGGCAACTGAACTCTGACAAGAGGGGTGCTCGTTCTCATGGTCACAGAAACCATGAAAAAGAACAACAGGATGAAGATAATATCAGGCAGCGACGCCGTATTAATAGCCGGTGTTGCTTTTGTTTTTGATGTTTTAAATTTTGCCATAACTAATTACCTCCTCCTACATTTTCAGGTTCGGCTTCTGAAATACGGACCGGAACAAGTTTGTCAATCAGTTCGACTTTCTTTTTATCAACCAGATCGTTGTATTTCACGCCAAAATATTGAAGAGACTTTTGATCCTTCATCTCATTAAAAGCCTTCGCCAACTGATCCTGCACCTTGATATACATTTCATAGGAAGTTCCTCGGTCGTTTTTCAACGACACGATACCCTTGGTCATCACGACCTTTTTACCCAATTCAGGAATATAGACATCCTTGAGTTCGGGATATTTGGTATTATTTCCACCATGGATGGCCATGAAATCCTCAACCTGAGTGGCTAATGAATTGACATCCCCGGGCTTCCCATTAACAAGTAAAAAATCATGGCTATTGACCAGTATCTTCATTACGTTTCGGTCTTTCACATCCACATTTGCATCTTTATTCTTTACAGGTGGAGGCAAAATTCTTGTAATACCGGTATCCACGTTCATGGTTGTTGTGACAAGGAAAAATATCAACAACAAAAACGCGATGTCAGCCATGGAGCCGGCATTAATTTCCGGTGCTGCTCTTTTAGCCATAATTACTTAATGATTTTTATTATTGCAGAATACAAAATTGCGACAGCGGCCAGCCCAAGCGTAATGTACGCTGCGTACAAACCCGCACCGACCAAACGCGATATTTCAGCCGTCATTCCATTTCCGAAACTTTCTAACTGAAAAGGGGTATATGAATTGGACGCCAGTCCATATGATACTGCTAAAACTACGATCAAAACACCAATACTGATCAACATCTTACCAACATTCTGCGGGTTGTTGATCATTGTATAAATAGGAGTTACTATCAACACTATAAGAGCAACGTAGACAAAAATGTTACCAATATAAATAAGGTTACTTGACCCTACTCCTGCCCCTCCTTCTTGTGGTCCTAAAGCTCCTGTGTAAAATAAGACTCCTGCCAACGCTGAAATGAACAGCAGCGAATACAGAATCCATCTGGTTGTGTTTGCTACTTTATCTTCCATAATAATTATTTTTTGTAGTGTTGTGCAACTAAGTCTACGAAAGCGATGGAAGTATCTTCCATATCACTAACCAAAGTATCGATTTTAGAGACAATATAATTGTAGAAAATCTGCAAAATAACAGCTACAATCAGACCAAACACAGTGGTAAGCAACGCCACTTTAATACCGCCGGCAACAACTGTAGGGCTGATTTCACCAACGATAGCAATTTTATTGAAAGCTTGAATCATACCGATAACAGTTCCCATAAATCCTAACATAGGAGCCAGAGCGATAAACAGCGAAATCCAGCTTACTCCGTTTTCAAGTCTTCCGGTGACCACACTACCGTATGCGACAATGGATTTCTCGACATCCTCCAGACCGTTGTCATAGCGATTCAGCCCCTCCGCAAATATAGCGGCAACAGGACCACGGGTATTCCGGCAAACTTCTTTTGCTTTGGCCAGGTCCCCGCCATTCAGCGCATCTTCAACTTCACGCAACAATTTCTTTGAGTTGATGGAAGCCATACTCAAATAAATAACGCGCTCGATTGCGATAGCCAATCCAAAGATCAGAGTCAACAAAATAGAAGCCATGAAACGAGGGCCCCCATCAATAAACTCTTTCTTTAAGGTTTGGTGAAATGACTTGGGTTGTGCAACAGCGGGAGTCGTTGAAACAGCAGCAGTTGTATCGGCAGCAGTTGAATCTTTAGCAACATTACTTGTATCGTTAGTTACGACAGCTTTTTTTGCCGCTGCATCCTGGGCATAAACAACATTGGAAAACCCTAAGCTTAACATTGCAGCAATTGAAATAAATGCAATTAATTTTTTCATGATGATTAAAAATTGATTAAGACGATTTTACATTT
>CAYWBO010000068.1:0-14952 GCA_964456625.1 uncultured Lentimicrobiaceae bacterium
GTGTGCTTAAATGCACTTAAGTGACTTAATTTTTGGGGAAAAGCCAACTTCACAGACTTTATTAACTTAAGTCACTTTATGAACTCTAATAATCCACTTCCTGTACCTCAAAGTAAGATTGCGGGTGCAGACAGGCCGGGCAGGTCTTCGGAGCTTTTTTGCCTTCATGCAGATAACCGCAGTTACGGCATTTCCATACCACCACGCCGTCTTTTTCAAACACCCTGCCTTCTTCCAGGTTTTTATAGAGTTTTGAATACCTCGCTTCATGGGCCTTTTCCACTTTTGCTATCATTTTGAAAGCCACAGCCACTTCTTTAAAACCCTCTTCCTCGGCGATGCGGGCAAATTCAGGATACAGCTCTGTCCATTCTTCATGTTCCCCTTCAGCAGCAGCTTGCAGGTTTTCGAGTGTGGTTCCGATAATTCCGGCCGGATAAGTGGCCGTGATCTCCACAGGGCCTCCTTCCAGGAATTTAAAGAACCGCTTGGCATGTTCTTTCTCGTTCAGCGATGTTTCCGTAAACAGCCCTGCAATCTGCTCCAGGCCTTCTTTCTTGGCCTGACTGGCAAAATAATCGTAACGCATCCGTGCCTGGGATTCGCCGGCAAAAGCCTTCAAAAGATTTTGTTCTGTTCTGGTTCCTTTTATTGAATTCATATTATTATTTTTTGGGTTAATGATTTTCTCAAATCGGCTCGAAATCTTCTTTTCCGGCGCCGCAATCGGGACAGTACCAGTCGTCGGGCAGGTCCTCAAAAGCTGTCCCCGCCGGGATGCCCGAATCCGGGTCTCCTACTGCCGGATCGTAAATATGTCCGCAGACAATGCATTCCCACTTCTGCATCGACTTGCTCTTGACCTCTTCCACGGGGACCTCGGCCGGTTTTTCTTCCGGCTGCGGTGTTGATTTTTCCTTGTCGGGAAGCAATGATTTGTCCACATAGGTAGGAGAGTTCTTGGGCGAAACGCCGTGCCGCACCTGACGGTAATAGGTATACGTCAGGGACTCCTTGTTTTCATCGAGATATTCGCCTGCCAGCACTTTCCCGATGAACAGGATGTGCGTGCCCACATCCACTTTCTGCTCTACCCGGCATTCAAACCAGGCCACGCATTCTTCCGTCACCACGGGAACGCCGTTGTGCGTTTCGAAATACTTCGTCCCGTCAAACTTGTCGAAAGTCTGCCCGCTCTTATATCCGAAGCGGTTGATGATGTCTTTGGAAGCATCCCGTTCCAGCACCGACAGGCTGAAATAACCGCTTTCCTCGATCATCGCCGCACTCAAATTGTCTTTGTTGCAGCTGATGGCGATCTGCTCCGGCGTCGCAGTCACCTGAAAAGCCGTGTTGGCCACATAACCGTTTTTTCTTCCTTTGCTGGCTGTGCCAACGATATATAATCCATATGATAAGGCATAAAATGCTTCGATGTTCATGATATTATTTTTTAGTGTGTTACAAGTATACTAAATGATGGTATTTGGGTCACAAAAGTCCTTTCAAAGGCCTTTTTCTCTCACAAAGATAAGGAATAAAGTCTCTTTTTGTGAAAAATTTAACCCCGTTTAACAATGAATTAAGAATGCCTGAGTTACAAAATATAAATGCCTAAAGTAGTATCTCGTTTCAATACTACTTCAGGCACTCTATGAACGCTATGAACTGCTAATCTTCGGTTTTTAAGAGTTCAGGATTCTTTTTACGGTCGCGGATCTTAATGATCGTAACATAGAACAGCGGGATGAAGAAGATAGCCAGCAAGGTGGCTGTCAACATGCCGCCAAATACGGTATAACCGATGTTGATACGGGCATTGGCACCGGCGCCGGTGGCGACCATCAACGGGATCACACCCAGGTCGAAGGCCAGTGAAGTCATCAGAATCGGCCGGATACGCAGCTTGGCTGCCTCCACGGCAGCCTGCACCAGCGGCATCCCCGCCTCATATTTGATTTTACAGTATTCCACGATCAGGATGGCGTTCTTCGCCGCAAGGCCGATCAGCGTGATAATTCCGATTTGCGCATAGATACTGCTGGACAAACCACCGATGTGCAGCGACAGATAGGCTCCAAAGATCCCGATAGGAACCGCCAGCAGCACGGCAAACGGTACGGCAAAACTTTCGTAGAGTGCCGACAGGAACAGGAACACAAACAGGATCGCCAGCGCGAAAATAATGGTGCTGGTCTTTCCGCTTTCTATTTCCTGAAGAGATGTTCCCGAAAACGCATAGGTATATCCCTGAGGCAACACCTGCTGGGCCGTTTCTTCCAATGCCTTGATGGCATCACCGGAGCTGTAACCCGGGGCTGCACTACCGCTTATGTCCACGTTCCGGTCCATGTTATAGTGCGTAATAACCGGTGCAGAAGTACTTTTTGTGATGGTTACCAAAGCGCTCACGGGCACCATGTTCCCCTTGTTGTTGCGGACATAATATTGCGACAGGTCGGTGATGTTGGCACGATAGGTGGAATCCGCCTGGGCATACACACGGAAGGTCCGGTTGTACAATGTGAAATCGTTGACATAATACCCACCCAGAAAAGTCTGGATCGTATTGTCCAGATCAGAAAGCGAGACTCCCATTTTCTTGGCCTTGATGCGATCGATGGACACGCGGATATCCGGATAGTTAAAAGTGGCGGTCGAATAGGCCATTTGTATCTCGGGACGTTTTCTCAAAGCAGCCAGAAACTTGTGCTGAACTTTTTCCAGATCCTGAATACTTCCGGTACTTTGCATCAAGATAAAGGAAAAACCGTTGGTGGTTCCCAGACCCCGGATCGGGGGTGGGGAGATCACCATGAATTTCGCTCCTTTGATGTGCGAAGCGGCCCCCATCAGCTGCCCGATGATCGCTTGGACAGAACCGTTTTTTCCTTTCCGTTTGCTCCAGTCCGTTAATCCGATAAAGGCC
Organism: uncultured Lentimicrobiaceae bacterium; assembly: GCA_964456625.1. GTDB lineage: Bacteria > Bacteroidota > Bacteroidia > Bacteroidales > F082 > Sulfidibacterium. The sequence goes on from CAYWBO010000068.1 coordinate 2,930, forward strand.
GTCCCGAAATTGGACATGCTGGCCCTTTGCAGAATGCTGAAGCCGGGAGCCAGGAAATAATGATCTACATTTTTGTTCTTGTTGAGGATCTCGCCAAGCTGTTTCAGTACAGCTTCAGTCCTTTGTGTGGAAGCATCCGGTGGAAGCTGGGCCACAGCCATCAGCATCCCCTGGTCCTCATCAGGAAGAAATGACGTCGAGGTATATTTTGAAAATAGTCCGGTTCCAAGATAAATTACCCCCAATAAGATAAACATCAGCGGGGCATGTTTGATGGTCTTTTTGACACTTGCACCGTAATTTTCAACCGTCTTATCAAACCAGATGTTGAATTTATAGAAAAGATAATTCAAGCCCCGGCTGTGTTCAGTTACCGGATTTGGTTTCAGCATCAGGGAACAAAGTGCCGGTGTCAGTGTCAGGGCCACGAAAGCGGAAAGCAGCACGGAAATAGCAATGGTAAAGGCAAACTGTTTATACAGCATTCCCGTGATCCCCGGCATAAAGGTAACAGGAATAAATACGGCTGTAAGTATCAACGCAATGGCAATTACAGGTCCGCCCACTTCACTCATGGCGCGAAAGGCAGCTTCCTTGGCCGAAAGGCCATACCTGTCGATGTTGTGCTGCACGGCTTCCACCACCACAATAGCATCGTCCACCACAATGCCGATGGCCAACACCATCGCGAAAAGCGTCAGGGTGTTTATCGTAAAACCTATGAGGGTAAAGATGGCAAAGGTTCCGATGATGGATACCGGCACTGCCAGCATGGTGATCAACGTAGGACGCCAGGTTTGCAGGAAGAAAAATACCACGAACACTACCAGCAGGAGCACCTCAAAAAGCGTTTTTACAACCTCGTCTATGGACGATTTAACAAAACGTGTGCTGTTCATTGCCGTAGTCCAGGCAACATCCTGGGGAAAATTCTTGGACAGTTGGTTCATTTTTGCCTGTACCAGGTCCGCTGTTTCCAGCGCGTTGCCTCCCGGGGTTTGGTAGACTGCCAATCCGGTACCTACCTTCCCGTCAACTTTGTGAGTTCCGCTGTAACTGGAAGAACCCAGTTCCACCCGGGCAATATCTTTCAGCCGGACGATAGCTCCGGTTGTCGGGTTGGTACCGACAATAATATTTCCGAACTCCTGCGCCGTTACCAGTCGCCCCTTAACCTGCACGCTAACCTGGAAAGTCTGTCCCTTCGGGGCAGGAGATGCCCCTACGGAACCTGCAGGGATCAGTGTGTTCTGCTCTCTGACGGCATTGATGACATCGCCGGTGGTCAGATGCAGGTTGGCCATTTTTTGCGGGTCAAGCCAGACACGCATGGCAAAACTATTACCAAAAACGTGCACATCACCTACACCGGGCACCCGTGACAATTCATTTTGCACATACATGGCAGCATAATTGCTCAGAAATTTATCGTCGTGCGTACCATGAGGAGAATAGAGCGCCACAATCTCCAGCATGCTGGTAGAAGCTTTCTTCACGGAAAGTCCGGTTTGCTTGATTTCAGCAGGCAAAACAGGTGTGGCCAGGTTGACACGGTTCTGGACCTCCATGGCGTCGACATTCACGTCCGATCCCAGCTTGAAAGTAACGTTCAAAGAAAAGCTACCGTTATTGGCGCTTGTAGAGTTCATATACAGCATGTCTGTCGCACCGTTCACCGAGTTTTCCACCGGTGTTGCCACGGCCTTTTCAACATCTGAGGCGCTGGCACCCATGTACCCACCCGAAACACTGACCACGGGCGGGGTGACCTCCGGAAGCTGAGCAACAGGCAGTATGAAGATAGAAATGACACCCATGATGATGATGAACAGCGAGATGACTATCGCCGTAATGGGTCTGTTTATAAATACTTTTGAAAACATTTGATCCGGTTTTTATCTGTGTAAATCGCTTTAATCAGGATGGGTTTTGCATAGGAACTGTTTTGACTTTCTCCCCAGGTCTTACGGATTCAATTCCCTCCACAATAACTTTTTCTCCGGGCTGTAATCCGCTTTTTATGACCTGCATATTTCCTGATACAGGGCCTAATTCCACTTTCTTCTGCATGACAATTCCCTGATCATTGACGGTGTACACATAATATTCGTTCAACAATTGCTGCAGGGCCACCTGTGGAATAACCATCACCTTAGTGGCCGTGTGTTGTGTGGAACGGACGACACAGTTCATGCCCGATTTCAGCAGGTTGTCGGGATTGGGAAATTTCAACCGCACCATCAATGTGCCGGTGGTGGGGTCTACCTGGTTATCCACAGAGTACAGCTCTCCTTTGTGAGGATACAACGCACCGTCAGGAAGCACCAGGCGGTAGTGCGAAAGTTTTTCACGAATGCTCTTATCCGATGATCCCAGCTTCACGTAGTTGTTTTCCGTGATGAAGAAATCGGCATTCATATTGCTGTTATCCACGATGGTCACCAACGGCGTCTGATAGGCCAGCACCACATCACCGAGGCGGACTTTTGAAACATCAACAGAACCTGAAAAAGGAGCCCTGACGGTAGCATGATTTAGATTGGTCCGGGCACTTTCCAGATTGGCTTTTGCAGCCACAACATTGGCTTTTGCTACATTCACCTGGGCCATGGAATGATCCAGTTGGATCTTATCCACGGCATTGTGAGCCCACAAATTCTTATAACGACGGGCATCGGTGGTGTCGGTGGCCCAGTTTGTTTCGGCAATATTCAGTTGTGCAGCAGCCTGGTCGTAAGCAGCCTGATATAAACTTTTGTTAATCGTATAAAGTGGCTGGCCCTTCGTTACCGTTCCGCCTTCCTTAAAAAGAATATCTTCCACCCTGCCGTTTACCTCGGATTTCATTGTAATTTGCCGGTTGGCGACAAGCGTAGCAGAGTATTCTTCCTGTATCGGGGCAATTTTGTTTTCAGCAGAAGTTACCACCACGGTTGGCATCCTGCCCTGCATATTTTTTTTCTTGTTTGTCCCGCAGGATACCAGCAGAAATGAAAGAATGATCACAGAGGTTAATATAACTTGTATTCTTGATTGAATCTTTTTCATGAGTGATTCCATTAAATTGTTTTTCAATATTTAATTTTTCCCAGACTCCTGTCTAAATCAACTTTGTCGACCAATGCCTGATACAATGCGTTGATGTAATTATCCTGGGCCTGAAGCAGCGTTGTTTCTGCATTCAACACTTCGATGAGCGGCTGCACGCCGTTGTCATACTGATATTTCAGATTATCGTAATTGAGCTTTGCAAGCGTTGTGTTTTCCTTTTGGGTTTTCAGGTTTTCCATATCCGACAGATACTGCCTGTAATAATTTCCATACTCCAGCCTAATGTTGTTTTTCAGGTCGTTCATATTGTTTTTGGAGATCTCCATGTTCATCTTGGCCGCCTGGTATTGAAAATGCTTGGTAAACCCTGAAAATACCGGGATCGTCAGCTGGAGCCCGATGTAAGACGTTGGATACAGTTTATCGGCAAACAACGTATTAAATGTCTGGCCGTTGTACGGAGCTGTCAGGCTGTAAAAAGCCGATAAGGTCGGGAAGTAGCTGCGGATCGCGGTGTTCTTTATCAGCTTGCTGGCTTTCACCACCGTATTGGCTTGTTGGTATTCGACCCTGTTTTTGTAAAACGCCGTATCCTGTTCGGGTAAGACGGCAGAAAGCATGGAATCGCTGATGGCACCCTTGACGGCCAGCGAATCTTCCACCGGCATCCCCATACCATACTTTAGCGTCTGCATCAATGTTTTGAGGTTCCTCATGGCGTTGTTTCTGGCCGTAATGTCATTGTTCACCAGCACCTGGATCCTGTCCACATCCACTTTCTGTGCCAGGCCGTTTTTAAACTGCTGCCGGGTATCCGACAACGACTTGGTGTCACGCACAATATTGGCATTCAGCAGCTGCAGCTGCTCACGGAATACCAGCACGCCGTAGTAGGCTTTCATGACATTCGACACCAGCGTGATTTTGGACAGCCGGGTGTTCTCTTTGGCCATGTTTTCATCCAGCCGGGCTGCCGTTGTGGCACCCAGTACCGTGGGATCAAACAACGTCTGATTGATATTCAGATAACCCTGAAACTGCTGCGGGACCCCGAACAAAACCGGATTTCCTCCAATATAGGAAACCTGTCTTTTGATGGTGTATTGATATTTGGCTCCGGCAGTAACCTGCGGCAGCAACTTACTGTAAGCTTCCCGTACGTTTTCACGGCTGATATTTTCAGAAATCTGCTGGTTCTTCACCTTGACCTGGTTTTGCAAAGCATATTGAATACAATCGTTGAGATTGAACTGATGCAATGACTGATTCCCCTGGGCCCACGAACTTCCCGTTAACCCGGTCACCAAAAAAGAACAGAGCAGCAAAACACTGAAAAATTTATTCTGTTTTGAATTTTTTGATCGCATTGAATTCATTTTATTTTTTCCTACGAGCGGTTTTCCCACTCAAAATAGTTTACCACACAACTAAAGCGCAAAATAAACGAAATTTAGTTTACTACACAACTATCGTGGTTAAGAAATTTATATCATTTTAACATTCATTAAATTTCCAAATCATTTGCTGTCACTGGCTTTGCCTGTCTCCGGATGAGACCATAATATACGCCTTCCCGACAGGAAACATACCGACAGCATGTTTTAACCTCCGATTCCGAAACCATTCCGTAGAATATGAATGTCCGGATGCCCCCTGGCTTCAGGTTACCTGATGTTCAACAAAGAACCCCTGGCAACTCTTAAAAAACAGAAAAATAGATTCAGGCAGTCGCCTGATATATGATCGACTATGAAAGCACTTTTCTGTAATAAACAAATGCGCTGAGCCAGCTGACCAACATAATAATCACCACTCCTACGCCCAAAACACTGAAATCCAGATTATTCAGGAAATGAAAAAAAGAAAAGGGCATCTTGGCTTCCGTCGATAAGACCTGCAGCCATTCGATGGTTCCGATGGCCAGCGCCACAAAAACGCTGGTTCCGGTGATCACCATGTTGAAAAACACCTTTCGTACGGCATCCATCATCGCCCAGTCATAAATGCGCATCATGATGAGTCCGTCCAGCGAATCCATCAGGCTCATCCCGGCAGCAAACAAGATCGGAAAAGCCAGGATCCCCCAGACGGGCAACTGTGAGTTCCTGGCCACGGTAGCCGAGATTCCCAGCACCGCCACCTCTGTTGCCGTGTCAAAACCCAGTCCGAACAAAAATCCCAGCGGATACATCTTATAGCTTCTGTCGATGGACCGGTATGCAAACCTGAAAAACCGGCTCATCAGTCCTCTCTTTTTCAACAATTCATCAGACAGTTTTTCTATTCTGTGCTGCGCTTCATCACCACGCTTGTACAACTTGAACAAGTGATAAAGATTCCTCAGAATAAAGAAGTTGATGATGCCTATCAGTGTCAGGAAGCTGGCAGATATCACCGTTCCCAAAACGCCGCCAAAATTCTCGAGAAGGTGAAGATTCGATGAAAACTTACGGAAAGCCACAATGATGGCCAAAGACAGCAGCAACACCACCGTGGAGTGCCCCAGCGAAAAAAACATGCCCACTGAGACCGATTTCTTCCCGTCCTGCCGAAGCTTGCGTGTAACGTTGTCAATGGCTGCAATGTGGTCGGCATCAAAAGCATGACGCAGGCCGAAAAAATAAGCCAGCGACCCCAGGCTGAGCAACGGCAACGAAAACCGGGAAACTACCATCAGAAAAAGCCACGCAAAGAGGCTGAATAATAACAGAAAAATGACCAAAGAATAGGTTCTCTTTTTCGTAACGTCCATGGCTTTCCTTCATTAATTCTTTCTAACCTGAATAATTTACGGAGTCAAAATTATATAAAAAAGAAGCGTGAACTCATCCGGTTCGGACCGGATGAATTTTAATAGGGTTTATCCTGACCGGTGTTCCTTTCTCTTGGATAACAACAATGTGTTTATCAAAGAAAATCAGACCAAATACGATTAATTGTTCAATGTTGGATTTTATTTTTATACCTTTGATGTCAGGAAGCCATTCAGCGGTGAAAAACTAACGATTACCGTTTTAGGTATTCCCGTGTAAAAAGAAATAAACTAAATTTCATCTACTAATGGAAACAGGGACGGATAAGGGAGAAACAACACAAAAGAAGACCATTCTCATCGCTGAAGATGATGAGACCAGTTTCTTTTTCCTGAAATTCTTATTGACCAAAGAAAACATCAACATCCTGTATGCCCAGTCGGGACAAGAAGCCGTTGACCTTTGTGAAACACACCCCGAAATCGACCTGATTCTTATGGATATTAAAATGGCCGGCATGAGCGGGATTGAAGCAACACAGAAAATTAAGGTCAACCATCCGGAACTCATTGTGATTGCCCAAACGGCCTTTGCGCTTACCAACGACAAAGAAAATATTCTGAAAGCCGGCTGCGATGATTACATCACCAAACCCATCCGAAAAGAAGAACTGATGGAAAAAATCAATTATTACCTGTATTCAAAATAGAACCGTTTTCAAACAAAACCCTCTTTTTTATTCTCACTTTTTTCAATGATCAAAGAGGAATAACTGTTTCCTTTTGAAATTATTTACCGGAAACAGCCACCGTCCGCCACCCGGAATTTTTACTATTTTTGCCCCACAAAATTGTTGCCCGTATGCTCGCCATATCCATTGTTATTCTGATGTTTTTATCCTTTCAGGTGATGCCGATTGCTTTGGGCATCGACCACACCAAAATGAATTTTTTTCATGTGGCTTCGAGCATCTTTGTTCTCATGGTAGGACAGATACTGTTGTTCCTGTTAGGCGTTTTGCTGGGCAACCGTTTCATGCATCTGATCTACGGCATCCGCCATGTCATTTTGTTCATCGGATTTTTCATCATCGCCGTAAGGCTGATCATGGAGGCGCTGGAAATCAGAAAAGGAAAACGCACCTATCTGCTGGAAAAAGCAAACCAGTTTATTCTTCCGGCCATCGCACAGTCTATCAACACTTTCCTGGCCGGAATCCTGTTTTATTATCTTCCGATCGATCTGAAAAAGGATCTGATTTACCTGAGTATTTTCACTTTTTCATTCTCCCTTCCTTTCGTCTTTATCAAAAACGAAAGGAATTCTATGTTGGTGGTTTCCCTGCTTTACTTGGCAGCAGGCGGACTGCTGAGCATCCTTTCTTTTTATTTTCTGTTTAAATGATTAAGCCAGATTTCATGAAATCACAAAATATAAACGATACGGCCGTTATCAGAATTACCAAAGAGTTTAAGTTCGAAATGGCCCACGCACTCAAAGGATACGACGGCCTTTGTAAAAATATCCACGGTCATAGCTACGAGCTGAAAGTGACGGTCTCGGGATACCCCATTGCCGAAGACAACCATCCCAAACTGGGCATGGTGATGGATTTCGGTGACCTGAAAAAAATCGTTAACCAGGAAATCGTTAACCAGTTTGATCATGCCCTGGTGCTTTCGGAAAAGATGCCCGGCGTCCTGCTGAAAGAGCTGAAACAGCAATTCGAACGCATCATCATCACAGATTACAATCCCACCAGCGAGATGATGCTGATCGATTTCGCCAGCCGGCTGAAAGCGCGCCTCCCGGAAAACATAACGTTGAAATACATGCTGCTCCGCGAAACAGTGACTTCGTATGCCGAATGGTTTGATGAAGACCAGTAATCTTTTCAGAATTATTTTTTATCTCCCGTTAGGGGATTGTATCCGATCCGCACTGTTTAACAGACAGAAAGCCACTTATCTGTACCCATTCTAAAATATATCTATATACGTGAATATTTTCACAGCTGTATTACATTTGTTTATTCATTAACAAAAAAAACAGCATGAAAAGAAAATTGATGTTATGGTGCGTTGCTTTCATCTTTGCAGGGATGCCGGCACTTATGGCACAAAGCCTGCAGCCTTTCTACAAGGTCGGGGCATTTGATAAAAGCGTGGCCCAGACAGGCCAGGAAGTGGAGCAGCAACTTAAAGCCGGCGGTTTTGATGTCATCGGAACCTATCATCCCGGAAACAATGATAAGCAGTTGGTCATTTGCTTTACCAACCACAGTCTGAAAGCGTTGAGCCTTCAGTTTCCGGACCGGGGTGCCCTGGCCAGCGTGTTAAAAGCTTCGGTAATGAACGAGAATGGGAAAAGTGTTTTGAGCATTCTGAATCCTGAGTACATGTTTCTGGCTTACTGGGGAAAGCAGCTGAACGGTCAGGATGACCAGCTTTCTGCTCTTTCGGAAAGTGTTACGAACCTGTTTTCAAAGATAGGAACACTGGAAGTGTTTGGTGGTAGCGTAGATAAAGACGACTTGCCCGGATACCATTACAAGATTTTCATGCCTTATTTCACCGATCCGGATGAACTGGCCACGTATGCTTCTTTTGACGAAGGCCTTGCCATCATCCGAAAAAATCTGGCCGACCATAAAATGAATACCCAACAGGTTTTTGAGCAAGTGTTCCCCGACAAAAAAATTGCTGTTTTCGGCGTGGGCCTCATGGATCCCGCCACCGGCGAAGCGCACTTTTTGCCCATCATCGGCGAAAGCCATATCGCGGCCATGCCTTACGAGATTATCCTTCAGGGAGACAAAGCCACGGCGCTTCCGGGAAAATACCGTCTGGCGCTGTACTGGCCGGGACTCACCATGGGCACATTCATGAAAATCATGAAAACACCCGGACAGATCAAGAATACGCTGGAGGCGGTAGCCGAAAAATAGATCTCACAAAATAACACGGGCTCAACAATAAGATTTCCTGATGCAACGTTCAGTAACATCTGACGGCAGGCGCAACCACAAAAAATATCGGATTCCCGAAGGATTTGGGAAACGTTAATTTGTCTATTTTTATGGCGCTTTAAAATCCGGAATGTTATGAACAAAAAAATCTTACTGTTAAGCCTGTTCTTTTTAATTTTTACAGGAGTCGTTTCAGCTCAGAATAATAACAATGTGAATATTGCCCGGCTGGAGCAGATCCATAAATTGTTAGACTACCGCTTTGTGGGAGGATTTTATGGCTTTGAAAAGCTCTTTTTCCAAACGGTTTCCTACCCGGAAGAGGCTCAGCAAAACTGTATTTTGGGTATAATGATCGCTTCTTTTGAAGTGAACTGCCAGGGAGAAATGACCAATATCAGCATACGGAATTCTCTGGGCAACGGACTGGACAAAGAGCTTTCCAAATTCCTGAAGAAGACCAAAGGACATTGGAACCCTTGTCAGGATAACAAGTATACCCATTTTACGATCCCCATTCAGTTTACGTTGAAAGGCACTGAAACCGATTCTACCATCGCCGCCATGATCTATACCGGCAACAATCCGGGGTATGTCTGCTATTCGGATGCCTATTATCTGAAAAAAGCCAAGGAAGCCTTAAAGAAGGGAAAAGGAAGCAAGGCCAAACCGCTTCTGGAAACCCTGATCCAAAGGAACCCTTACGAGACCTCTTATTACACCTTGCTGGAACAGGCCATGAACAATCCGGACAAGAAATCAAAAAAGGATAAACACAAAAAATAGCAACTTTGTTACACGCACTTATACACCTCGACACCGAGATCTTACTGTTTGTAAACGGTCATCATTCGCCGTTTTTCGACTCACTGATGTGGTTCATCAGCGGAAGATTCTCCTGGGCTCCTTTTTATGCCCTGATCATCTTTTTCATTTTCAGGGAAAACAAGTGGTGGGGATTTCTCACACTGGTTTTTGTGGCTCTGACCATCACCTGTACCGATCAGGGTTCTGTACATCTTTTCAAAGATGTTTTTCACCGGTTGCGGCCAACACATCAACCGGAACTGGCAGGCATGATCCATCTCGTACACAATTATAAAGGCGGACTATACGGGTTTGTTTCTTCACATGCCTCCAACAGCTTTTCAACCCTGGCATTCCTGACGTTGTTTTTCAGAAACAAATACAAATGGATACACTGGGCTTTATGGATCTGGGCACTGTTGATCATTTACAGCCGCGTTTACGTGGGAGTTCATTACCCCGGTGACGTGTTGGGTGGCGCCATTTTCGGATATCTCGTAGGCATGGGTGTCTTTTACCTTTACAATAAGACGGAATTCTTTCTTAAAAACCGGTTGCAAAAAGCTTAGAAAAGCGGCGGACGGTCGTGTCCTTCTTTTTCTGGTATCAGCACCACATGGACCGAATCTTTGAGATTTACACCCAGTAAGGAAGCTGCGTTGGCACGATTCAGCGCAATCTGAAGCAGGTTGTTACTCCCAAATAAACAGAGCAGTTCGCCTTCTCCTGCATCTGAATAGCTTTCGCTGATTCTTTTGCAATTGTATCTTTTGATATTAAGCTCAAAAGGGTTGGCTCCGATGACATCGTCAAACAACTTCTTGGAAATGTTAGTAATGAGGTTTTCATAAGGATCTACATGAATGATCATGCCACGGATACCTTGTTTGTTGGACGTAGGCTCGAATGAAATTTTCTGGATCAGCGCACGATGTGCTTCACCCAGCTTTTCAATGGGCGTCCCCTGGCTGAGCATGATGGCCGCCTTGGCAAAGCGGTCCCGGGTAGAAAACGAGAACAATCCATTTTCCTGCGGGATGTCCAGAATCACTGCTTTTTCATACTCCTTTTCAAAGATGAGCGAAAAAATCCCATCGTCGGCACCGATGAAATAATGACCATCGTACTGCACCACAAGATGCGGGTTTTCGATGGTTTCTTCCGTATTCATCCCGATGATGTGCACGCTGCCTTCCGGAAAATTGCGGTACACATTCCTAAGAATATAAGCCGCCCGGGTAGAGTCGAATGGCGGGATCTGATGGGTGATGTCCACAATTATCGCGTCCGGCAATTCCCGAAGAATACGCCCTTTAACCGCAGCCGTGTAATAATCCGAATCGCCCCAGTCTGAAGTTAAAGTAATTATTGCCATGAAGTTCCGGTCATTAGTGGGATATAAACTTACATCAAAATTATTGTTCTCAAAATTACACAAATTAAATCTTGCGGTGGCTCAATTTTTAATAATTTTGGCGACGCAAACACGATCGCATCACTTTCAGATTTATGGGCGAAAGCACATTTCAGTTAGATATCGAGAACCTGGTTGAATTTTTTGGGCCCGGAGATAAATACCTGAATCAGATTAAGTCCATCTTTCCTAAACTCAAGATCATCGCCCGCGGCAACCTGATGAAGCTCATGGGAAGTGCGGAGGATATAGAAGTTTTCGAAAAACGTTTTGATCTCCTTCAGGTGTATTTCGACCGTTTCGGAAAGATCTCCGAAGAGGTGGTGAACCAAATCATGAAACAGGAGGAAAATCCGTTGGTGGAGGGAGATTCTAAAAGCGGCGAGGTGCTGGTCTATGGAAGGCATGGAAAACTGGTCAAAGCCCAGTCGCTCAACCAAAAAAAGATGGTCGAAAGCATCGCCGGAAACGACATGATTTTTGCCATCGGTCCGGCCGGAACGGGAAAGACCTATACCGCCGTTGCCCTGGCTGTAAGGGCGTTGAAAAACAAAGAAGTACGGAAAATTATCCTGGCCCGACCGGCGGTAGAAGCCGGCGAAAGCCTGGGTTTCCTTCCCGGAGACCTGAAAGACAAGATGGATCCTTACCTGCAACCGCTTTATGATGCCCTGAGAGACATGCTTCCAACCCAAAAGCTGCTCTCGTACCTTGAAGACGGGACCATCGAAATTGCGCCGTTGGCTTACATGCGCGGCCGCACGCTCGGCGAAGTTTTCGCTATTTTGGATGAAGCCCAGAACGCTACTGAAAGCCAGTTAAAAATGTTTTTAACAAGAATGGGAAAGGCATCCAAATTCATCATTACCGGTGACATCACCCAAATCGACCTGCCCAGAAACAGTAAATCAGGACTGCTTCAGGCCCAGAAAATCCTGCATGACATCAAAGGAATTGACTTCATCTATCTGGATGAAAAAGACATTGTCCGCCACAAGTTGGTGACAAGAATTGTAAATGCTTATCAAAA
>CAYWBO010000069.1:0-14948 GCA_964456625.1 uncultured Lentimicrobiaceae bacterium
GGTCCCGGCCTCCTTTCTTTGGTTCTTTCTTTGGAGGACGCAAAGAAACGAACAAAGACAGTCCCAGGTAAATATGGATAAAATTTCAGATGAACCCGCTCACTATTTTAGACGGTGAAGCGATTGTCTGACTATTGTTTAACTACTGTCTGACTATCGTTATTTATTTCCGATATTTGCCCCATGATCAGCAAGGCCAAAATAAAACTCCTGCAATCGCTCCGGCAGAATAAATACCGGAAACAGCACCAGGTGTTCCTCGCAGAGGGAAGCATCAACGTCTGTGATTTTTTAAAGGGCTCCCTGACGGTGAAGGAAGTTTACGGTACCGGTGCGTGGGTCGAAAAGCACCGGGAATTGCTGAAAAGCGTCCCGGTTGAAGAAGTCAGCCCGTCAGAGCTGGAAAAGATCTCAGCCCTGAAAAATCCTTCCGAAGTGGTGGCAGTGGTGGAAAAACCGGAGTACAAACTCCCAGCATTAAATCAGGTTCAGCACTATGTCCTGGCGTTGGATGATCTGCGCGACCCCGGCAACCTGGGCACCATCATCCGCACAGCCGACTGGTTCGGGATCCGGGATATTGTCTGCTCCGAAGAAACGGTGAATGCCTTCAACCCGAAAGTGGTGCAGGCTACCATGGGTTCGCTGGCCCGGGTACGCGTTCACTACACATCACTGGGCGAATATTTCGGCCAAAAGCCGGAAGGCCTGAAGATCTTCGGTGCCACCCTGGGCGGAGAGCCGTTCGGGTCCGTAACGAAACCGGGCAAAGGCATCCTGCTGATCGGCAGCGAGGCACACGGTATTTCGGAAAAGCTGTACCCTTTTATCGACCAACAGATCCGCATCCCTGCGGCACCGGATTCCGGTGCGGAATCGTTGAATGCGGCCGTAGCGACAGCATTGGTGTGTTATGAGTTTACGCGTCCTTAAAAAACATTCTTAATTATTGTGAAGAGGTTCCCTTCTAAAGCAGATATGCTTTATCTTTGTCCTATCAAATCTTATTGAATCATGTTTTTACAACTCTTCATAGTATCCATAGCACTTATCGCCATTGCATTCTCGGGCTTTGCCCTCAAGATGTTCTTCGTAAAAGGGAGCACATTTAAAAAGCAATGCACCAGTTCTATCAAAGATCCCAAGACCGGAAGGCATATGGGATGTGTCAGTGGCGGCGCTTGTCACAACCCGGTGATGGATGAAGTAAATTACCAGAAAAACAGCCCCATCAGCAAGACCAACCTGACGAAAATGATCAAACAAGCCACCTTCGAATAAGTTCAAAGTACTGTTCATATTCGAACACCTACTGTCTGTTTACGGACACTACCCTCACCATCTCATAACGCAAGTATCACCCTATCAAGCTATAAACTTTAGCGGCATATATTTGGTGCTGTAAATTGAATCAGCAATTTTTCAATTATTATCCTAAAGTTATAGCTCATGAAGAAATTATTTTTCCTAATCATTCTGGGCCTCCTTGTCAGCAGCTTTGCCGTGGCAAAGGATCAGGAAGCCAGAGTATTAAGATTTCCGGCCGTGTATGGTAATACCGTCGTATTCACCTATGCCGGGGATCTGTATGAAGTACCTTTGGCGGGCGGCGTTGCCCGCAGGCTAACATCCGATGAAAACGGCTACGAAATGTTTGCCCGTTTCTCTCCTGACGGAAAAGAGATCGCATTTACCGGTCAGTATGACGGTAACACCGAGGTCTACGTCATTCCGGCGGAGGGCGGAATTCCGCAACGCGTTACCTATACGGCAACGCTCAACCGGGACGATATTTCGGATCGCATGGGCCCCAACAACATTGTCATGACCTGGGCCGACAACAACCACATTGTTTACCGTTCCCGCAAACAATCGTTTAACGATTTTAAAGGACAGCTTTTCGAAGTTTCCAAAGGCGGCGGCCTGTCGCGCGAGCTTCCTTTGGCTTCCGGCGGATGGCCCAGCTACTCCCCGGACGGCAAAAAAGTGGCTTTTAACAAAGTATTCCGCGAATTCCGGACCTGGAAATACTACCGCGGCGGCATGGCCGATGATATCTGGATCTATGATTTCGGGACCAAAGAAATCTCCAATATCACCAACAATCCGGCGCAGGACATCTTCCCGATGTGGCATGGAAATAAGATCTATTTCCTTTCGGACCGCGATCATACCATGAACCTTTTCGTTTATGATCTGGATACCAAAACCACAAAGAAACTGACAAACTACACCGATTACGATATCAAGTTCCCATCACTGGGAGATCATTCCATCGTTTATTCCAACGGCGGTTATCTTTATAACTTCGATCTCGCTACGGAAAAGATCAGTAAAATCCCCGTGTACATCAAGAATGACCTCATCACGGCAAGAAGCACTTACAAAGATGCCTCCAGGTTCATTGACTCATGGGCAGTATCTCCGCACGGTGAGAGAGTAGCCTTCGGAGCCCGCGGCGATATCTGGACCCTTCCCGCTAAGACCGGCATCACCCGCAACCTGACGGAAACGTCCGGCGTTCATGAGCGGAATGTGGAATGGTCACCCAACGGAAAATACGTTTCGTATATCAGTGACAAAACCGGCCAGGACGAAATTTACATCCAGAATCAGGACGGGCAGCAACCCGCTGTTCAACTGACGTTCAACGGAGATACCTATAAATATAATCCCGTCTGGTCCCCTGACGGAAACAAACTGCTATGGTCCGATAAAATGGGTCGTTTGTTATATATGGACATCAACACCAAAAAGGTGGACACCGCCGTGGTGCATTCGCCCGACTGGGAAATCCGTGACTACGTATGGTCGCCCGACAGCCGCTGGATTGCTTACACGCTTCCCAGCAACAACTCGGCTTCGCGTATTTATATTTTCGATACGCAGCAAAAAATCAACCGGCCGGTTACCGACACCTGGTTCGACGCCAGCAGTCCTGCCTTTGACAGCAACGGAAAATATCTGTTTTTCGTGTCCTCCAGGACTTTCAACCCCACATACAGCTGGGTCGAGTGGAATTATGCCTATCAGGATATGAACAAAATATATTTTGTCACCTTGCAGAAATCCACTCCGTCGCCGTTTGCCCCGGTTAATGATGAAGTGAAACCGGATGAGACAACGGCACAGGCGCCCCCTGTAGCCAAAAAGAAAAACAACAAGAAAAAGGATGAAATAGCGGAAAGCAAACCCGCAGTAAGTCCTGTAAAAATTGATTTCGACGGGATTATGGACCGCGTGATCGATATCCCCACACAGGCCGGCAGGTATTATGGTATTGAGGCCATCGGAAATGATGTCTATTACGGTTACTTCTCTTCAAAAATGAGGAGTCCCGAACTGATGAAATTCAATTTAAAGTCCAAAAAAGAAACATCCCTGGGCAATGTCAGAGGCTATGTCATTTCAGCGGACCATAAGAAGATGCTGGTACGAAAAAACGGCAACTATGCCGTGATCAATCTCCCTTCCGGCCCGATAAGCCCCAAGGAATTTGTGGATCTGAGCAACATGAAAGTGATGGTGAACCTGACCCGGGAATGGGAACAGATCTATCAGGAAGCCTGGAGACAGATGAATGAATTTTTCTATGCTCCCAACATGAACGGCCTTGACTGGAAAGCCATCGGAGAAAAATACGGCCAGGAAGTGCCCTACGTAAAGAACCGTAACGACCTGAATTATCTGATCGGCGAGATGATCGGCGAATTGAGTGACGGTCACTGCTATGTTAACGGCGGTGACAAGCCGGTTCCGAACAGAATTCCAGAGGGCCTGCTGGGTGCCAAGCTCAGTAAAGATGCATCGGGATACTTCAGGATCGACCATATCCTTCCGGGTGAAAACTGGGATAAAAATGCACGCTCTCCGCTGCTTGACGTCGGCGTCAATGTAAAGGAAGGGGATTTTATTCTGGCAGTAAACGGTAAATCAACGAAAGATGTAAAGGATATCTATAGTATGCTGGTCGGAACAGCCGGGAAACAGGTCGCTCTGGAAGTAAACAGCAAACCCGAATTAAAAGGTGCACATACTGAGCTTGTGATTCCGACAGACAATGAGGCCGCTTTGTATTACTATCAGTGGGTCAGCAACAATACGAAGAAGGTAAACGACGCCACAAACGGCGAAGTGGGTTATATTCACATTCCTGACATGGGGCCCGAAGGTCTGAATGAATTCGTGAAACATTTCTATCCGCAGCTGAACAAAAAAGCGCTCATCATCGACGATCGCGGAAACGGTGGCGGCAATGTCTCGCCCATGATCATCGAAAGGCTGATGCGACAAATCACGCTCTTCGGCATGTCGCGGAATAACGGTACAACCACAAAACCTGCCCAGATCATGTTAGGGCCCAAAGTATTGCTGATTGACCAATACTCGGCTTCCGACGGAGACCTGTTTGCATACCAGTTTAAGAAACTCAAGATCGGCAAACTCATCGGCAGGAGAACCTGGGGTGGCGTTGTAGGAATCCGGGGTTCCCTGCCCTTTATTGACGGCGGCGACCTGCGGAAACCCGAATTCGCTCCTTACAGCACCGAAGGTAAATGGGTTATCGAAGGCCATGGCGTGGATCCTGATATTGTGGTGGATAACAATCCGGCACTGGAATACCAGGGGATCGATCAACAGCTGAATAAGGCCATTGAGGTGATCAAAGAAGAACTCAAAAATGCCAAACCTGTACCTCCGATTCCTCCTTATCCCATACATAAAAAATAATTGTGATCAAAAAAAGCCGTCCCGAATATCGGGACGGCTTTTTTATTTCCCCAACCCTTTTTGTTATGCTGAAATAAAAAGGCTATATTTGTTTAACAGATCGTTCTCTCTACTAAAGAATCTGTGAGCCAGTTATTAACAAAAACATAACCCATGAAATCATTGAAGGAACAGGGCTTTATTTTCCACACGCTGGAGCAGAAGTCCGACTACGAAGGCAGCGTTATTGCCACGCTCATCGAAAAGAAAACCGCCTCGCCTTCAAAAAAGGCATTTCTCTACCTGCATGGTTTTAACGATTATTTCTTTCAGGTTCATATGGCTGACTGGGCCCATCAGCAGGGGATGAATTTTTATGCGCTGGAACTCCGGAAATACGGGCGCTCCATCCTGCCCCACCAAAAGCCTAACGATTTCAGGGATTACCATGAATACTTCGAAGACATCGACAGTGCCATTGACTTTATCAAATCAAAAGACAAGAACGAAAAGCTGGTATTCATGGGACATTCCACGGGCGGCCTGCTGGCGGCACTCTACGCCGACGAACATAAAAACGATCACCCGATTGATCTGGTGATCCTCAACAGTCCGTTTTTTGAGTTCAACATTCCTGTTTTATTAAAAAAGACTTTCCTGCCGCTGATGACCGCATTGGGAAAAAACTTCCCCGGCATCACATCACCGGTAGGGCTGGACAAAGGTTATGGTTTCAGCCTGCACATCAGCCATTTCGGGGAATGGGATTATGATCTCTCCCTGAAACCCGATGCCGGGTTTAAGATCCATGCCAGCTGGATCAGGGCCATCCACCTGGCACATAAAAAGCTGCAGCAGGGACTGGACATCCCCTGTCCGGTACTGGTGATGTATTCGGGAAAAAGTGTCAAACCGGGAAATTACAAGCCCGAGATGCAGGGCGCCGATTCGGTGCTGAACGTAAAAGAGATTGAAGCTTTTTCAAAAGGACTTGGGAAAAAGGTGCAGCAGAAATCCTTTGACGGGGGTGTTCACGATCTGCTCCTCTCAGCACCCGAAGTTCGCGAGCGTGTATTCAAAGCGATGACTGAATTCATCGAGATAAACAACCGTTAGGATCTAAATCGATAAGACATAAAAAAACCTTCCGCCATGGCGGAAGGTTTTATTTTTTAGGCTTCGGCCTGGGGGCCTCCGAATGTAAATGGCGGAAGTCCTCCCTCAGGATTGTCTTTTATGGGTCCGTTTACCGATTCAAATTTCCGGATGTTATCCTGCAGCGCTTTATACAGCCTTTTGGCATGCTCCGGCGTCAGGATGATCCTTGATTTTACTTTGGCTTTGGGAACTCCGGGCATTAACTTAACGAAATCAACAATAAATTCGGCCTGTGAATGGGTGATGATGGCCAGGTTGGAATAGATTCCTTCTCCTACCTCTTCACTCAGTTCAATATTGATCTGCCCCTGATTTTTATTCTCTTCCATGACTTCATATTAAAAGTTTGTCCGGGGAAATCCCCGGACAAACATGCTTTATTCAATTTCGGCGTCTACCTCCACGTCTTCTCTTCCGGTGGTAAGCACTTCATATTCTTCCCTGGAACCTACGATCATATCTTCGTACTCTTTCAGTCCGGTACCGGCTGGGATCTTATGTCCAACGATGACGTTTTCTTTCAGACCCAGCAGATCGTCCTGTTTAGCACTGATGGCTGCTGATGTAAGCACCTTGGTGGTTTCCTGGAAGGATGCGGCGGAAATCCAGCTGTCGGTCTGCAATGAAGCCCTTGTGATTCCCTGCAACACCTGGAAGGCGGTAGCAGGCTGAGCATCTCTTGCTACGACAAGCTTCTTATCGCGACGTTTGAGGGTGGAGATCTCATCACGCAGTTTTCTTGCGGTAACGATCTCGCCTTCTCTCAGGCTCTCGGAATCACCGTGGTCAACGATGACCTTCATACCGAAGATTTCGTCGTTCACTTCCTGGAAGGTCGTCTTGTTCACCAGTTCTCCTTCGAGGAAACGGGTATCACCCGGATCTTCTACCTGAACCTTACGCATCATCTGACGAACGATCACTTCAAAGTGTTTATCGTTGATCTTCACCCCCTGCAAACGGTAAACTTCCTGGACTTCATTCACGATGTATTCCTGAACGGCCATAGGCCCTTTGATTGCCAGAATGTCTGCCGGAGTAATAGCACCATCTGACAACTGGGAACCGGCTTTCACGAAGTCGTTTTCCTGAGCCAGGATCTGTTTACTGGTCGGGACGAGGTAACGTTTTTCCTCACCTGTTTTGGAAGTGATGATCACTTCACGATTTCCTCTCTTCAGTTTCTTACCGAAGGAAACCACACCGTCTATTTCAGAAACTACAGCCTGATCGGAAGGATTACGGGCCTCAAACAACTCGGTTACACGTGGCAGACCACCGGTGATGTCACCAGCCTTACCAAAGGCACGCGGGATCTTCACCAGAAGATCACCGGCTTTGATGTCCTGGCCTTCTTCTACCATAATGTGAGCACCTACCGGCAAGTCATAAGTCTTGAGTTCGGCACCTTCTTTATCCAGAATTCTGATGAACGGGTTTTTGGCCTTCACTTTCGATTCTACAACAACCTTTTCAAAATACCCTGTTTGTTCATCGGATTCAACACGATAGGTCTGGCCTTCCACGATATTGGAGAAACCAATTTTACCGGAGACTTCGGATAAGATCACAGCGTTGAAAGGATCCCATTCAGCGATCAGATCACCTTTTTTCACGCTGTTACCATCTTTAAAGTACAGTTTGGAACCGTAAGGAATGTTTCCTGAAGACAGGATTACACCTGTTTTGGCGTCCACAACCTTCATCTCAGCAGAACGTCCGGTAACCACATCGTATTTCTGTCCTTCTTTATCTACGTAAGCAACGGTCCTGAGTTCGTCTACCTCCAGCGTTCCGTCGTATTTCACTTCAATCTTGGAATTGGCAGCTACGTTGGAAGCGGTACCTCCCTGGTGGAATGTACGCAATGTCAACTGTGTCCCCGGCTCACCGATGGACTGTGCTGCGATAACGCCCACAGCTTCGCCTTTCTGAACCATACGGCCGGAAGCAAGGTTTCTTCCGTAACAGTTGGCACAAACACCGTGTTTCGATTCGCAGGTAAGTACCGAGCGGATCTCCACACTTTCAATCGGTGAATCTTCAATTTTCTGAGCCAGCACTTCGGTAATTTCTTCACCCCCTTTGACGATGATCTCACCTGTCAAAGGATGATAAACATCGTGCAGTGCCACACGGCCCAAAATACGGTCGTAGAGGGTTTCTACCACCTCTTCGTTTTTCTTCAGTGCCGTGATGGTCAGACCAAGCAACGTACCGCAGTCTTTCTCGGAAATAATTACGTCCTGAGAAACGTCTACCAGCCTACGGGTCAGATAACCGGCGTCAGCAGTTTTCAGAGCGGTATCGGCAAGACCCTTACGGGCACCGTGTGTAGAAATAAAGTATTCCAGAACCGACAACCCTTCTTTAAAGTTTGAAAGGATCGGATTCTCGATAATTTCATTACCTGCAGCTCCTGATTTCTGAGGTTTAGCCATCAGGCCCCTCATTCCTGAAAGCTGACGGATCTGCTCCTTAGAACCACGGGCACCGGAGTCAAGCATCATGTAAACAGGGTTAAAGCCATCGTCGTCTGTCGCCAGTTCCCGCATCACCGTATTGGTAAGATGTGAGTTGGTATGTGTCCAGATGTCGATGATCTGATTGTAACGCTCGTTGTTGGTGATGAAACCCATGTTATAGTTGTTCAACACTTCTTCAACCTCTTCATTGGCCTTGGTAATCAGCTCTTCTTTAATGGTTGGAATGATGATGTTATTCAGATTAAATGAAAGACCTCCTACGAAAGCCATGTAATAACCCAGATCCTTGATATCATCCAGGAACTTGGCGGTCACGGCATTTCCGGTTTCTTTCAACACATCACTGATGATGTCACGAAGTGCTTTCTTGGTCAGCAGCTGGTTGATGTAACCATATTCTTCCGGAACTTTTTCATTAAAGATCACCCGGCCGACCGTGGTTTCAATCAGTTTGGTCACCAGCTTGCCCTCTTCCTTCACATTCACCTTTACCTTGATGATAGCATGCAGGTCTGCAACTTCTTCATTGTATGCAATTCTAACTTCTTCAGCAGAATAGAATGTCATTCCTTCTCCTTTCACAGGATGAGCTTCCGTACTTTTACGGGCTTTCGTGATATAGTACAGACCCAAAACCATGTCCTGTGAAGGAACGGTAATAGGTGCACCGTTAGCAGGGTTGAGAATGTTGTGAGAAGCCAGCATCAGGATCTGTGCTTCCAGAACGGCAGCATTACCCAACGGCAAGTGAACAGCCATCTGGTCACCGTCGAAGTCGGCGTTGAAAGCCGTACATGCCAACGGGTGCAACTGGATGGCTTTACCTTCTACCAGCTTCGGCTGGAAAGCCTGGATACCCAGACGGTGCAAGGTAGGAGCACGGTTCAGCAGCACCGGATGTCCTTTCAGGATGTTTTCAAGAATATCCCAAACGACAGGATCTTTACGCTCCACGATTTTCTTGGCAGATTTCACCGTCTTCACGATACCGCGTTCCAGCAACCTGCGGATGATAAAAGGTTTGTACAATTCGGCCGCCATATCTTTTGGCAGACCACATTCATTCAGTTTCAAATTAGGTCCTACGATGATCACCGAACGGCCTGAATAATCAACACGCTTACCGAGCAGGTTCTGACGAAAACGTCCTTGTTTTCCTTTCAAGCTGTCGCTCAATGACTTCAGCGGCCTGTTGGATTCGGTCTTTACAGCGCTGGATTTTCTTGAGTTATCCAGCAGTGAATCCACCGCTTCCTGAAGCATCCGTTTTTCGTTACGCATGATCACATCAGGTGCTTTGATCTCAATGAGTCGTTTCAACCTGTTGTTACGGATAATCACCCTGCGGTACAGGTCATTCAGATCGGAAGTGGCAAAGCGGCCGCCATCCAAAGGAACCAGAGGACGCAATTCCGGGGGAATCACAGGAACAATCTTAATGATCATCCATTCCGGACGGTTTTCTTTCCGGCTCCTGGCGTCACGAAAAGCTTCAAAAACCTGAAGTCTCTTCAGAGCTTCAGCTTTTCTCTGCTGTGAAGTTTCGGTGTTGGCTTTATGCCTCAGTTCGAAAGATTCTTTGTCGAGGTCAAGACGGGCCAGCAGGTCATGAACGGCTTCTGCTCCCATTTTGGCAACAAATTTATCCGGATCATCATCATCGAGATACTGATTTCCCTGCGGAAGTGAATCGATGATATCGAGATATTCTTCTTCGGTAAGGAAATCCATTTTGCTGATTCCGTCTACTTCTTTCACGCCCGGGTTGATCACCACGTAACGTTCAAAGTAGATGATGGACTCCAGTTTCTTGGTCTGCATGCCAAGCAGCGAACCAATTTTGTTGGGCAACGAACGGAAGAACCAAATGTGAACCACAGGCACCACCAGTTCGATATGTCCCATTCTTTCGCGTCTTACCTTTTTTTCGGTAACCTCAACACCACAACGGTCGCAAACAATTCCCTTGTAACGGATGCGTTTGTACTTTCCGCAGTGGCATTCATAGTCCTTTACCGGTCCGAAGATACGTTCGCAAAACAGTCCGTCCCGCTCGGGTTTATAGGTACGATAGTTTATGGTTTCCGGTTTTAACACCTCTCCATGTGAGCGCTCAAGGATAGACTCCGGTGAAGCGAGACCTATAGTAATTTTATCAAAAGTTTCTGGTACTTTACTGTCTTGTCTGAAAGCCATATCAGAATATGTTTTTAAAAATCAAATATTAATTATTTACTGAAGCTGATATCCAATCCCAGGCCCCTCAACTCGTTTACCAACACGTTGAAGGATTCCGGCATACCGGCTTGCGGCATGTTTTCACCTTTCACTATCGCTTCATAAGCTTTAGCTCTTCCGGACACGTCGTCAGATTTCACGGTCAGGATTTCCTGAAGGATGTTAGCAGCACCGAAAGCTTCCAGTGCCCAAACTTCCATTTCACCAAAACGCTGACCCCCGAACTGCGCTTTACCGCCCAAGGGCTGTTGAGTAATCAATGAGTACGGTCCGATAGAACGGGCGTGCATCTTATCGTCGATCAGGTGGTGCAGTTTGATCATGTAAATATAACCTACCGTAGCAGGCTGATCGAAACGTTTTCCGGTACCACCATCATAGAGATACACACTTCCGTTTTCGGGAAGTCCGGCTTTAGCCATATATTCGTTGATCTGCTCCAGCGAAGCACCGTCGAAAATCGGAGTGGCAAATTTCACACCCAATCTATTTCCGGCCCATCCGAGAACCGTTTCATAGATCTGACCCAGGTTCATACGAGAAGGTACACCCAAGGGGTTCAGAACGATGTCAACAGGTGTTCCGTCTGCCATGAAAGGCATGTCTTCTTCACGGACAATCTTGGCAACGATACCTTTGTTTCCGTGACGACCCGCCATCTTGTCACCGACCTTCAGCTTACGTTTCTTAGCGATGTAAACCTTAGCCATCTGAACAATACCATTGGGAAGTTCATCACCGACAGCGGCCACGAATTTTTTCCTGTTGTAGACGCCGAGCAATTCTTTGTATTTAATAAGGTAGTTATTCAACAAAGTCTTGATCAGGTCGTTCTTATCCTTGTCTGTGGTCCATTTGCTGGGATTGATTGTTGTGTAATCCAGCGAATGGAGGATCTTCTGCGTAAACTTGGTTTTTGTGGGAACCACGATTTCACTGAAGTTGTTGGTAACTCCCTGTGAAGTACGATTGCTCACGATCACCGTCAGTTTATCCACCAGTTTCGTTTTCAGATCGGCGAAAAGTTTGTTGTACTCTTCATCGAGCTGCTGAACGATTTCCTTTTCTTTGGTTTTTGATTTGGAGCTCTTCACGGCTCTTGAGAAAAGATGCTTTCCGATCACCACACCTTCCAGTGACGGCGGTGCCTTGAGCGAAGCGTTCTTCACATCACCTGCCTTGTCGCCGAAGATGGCGCGCAACAGTTTTTCTTCAGGTGTCGGATCGCTTTCCCCTTTCGGAGTGATCTTTCCAATCAAAATATCGCCTTCTCTTACTTCAGCACCCACCCGGATCAGACCATTTTCGTCGAGATCTTTGGTAGCCTCAGCGCTAACATTCGGGATGTCATTGGTCAGCTCTTCGATACCGCGTTTGGTATCGCGGACATCCAGGGTAAACTCTTCGATGTGAACTGATGTAAAGACGTCTTCTTTTACGATCTTTTCAGAGATCACGATAGCATCCTCATAGTTGTAACCTTTCCAGGGCATGAATGCTACCATCACATTACGTCCCAGTGCCAGTTCGCCATCTTCCGTAGCATAACCTTCACACAACGGCTGGCCTTTGGCCACTTTGTCCCCTACCCGGACAATCGGACGCAAGTTGATACATGTATTCTGGTTTGTACGCTGGAATTTGGTCAAAGGATATTCTTTGATGTCATCATCAAAGCTTACCAGTTTTTCAAGCTCGCCACGCGAATAGCGAATCACAATTTTCTTGGAGTCCACATATTCCACCACGCCGTCGCCTTCAGCTGCAACCAAAACCCGGGAATCACGGGCCACATAAGGTTCGATTCCGGTACCTACGATAGGGGCCTCCGGATTCAGCAAAGGAACAGCCTGACGCATCATGTTTGATCCCATCAAAGCACGGTTGGCATCGTCGTGCTCCAGGAAAGGAATCAAAGAAGCGGCGATGGAAGCAATCTGGTTTGGCGCAACGTCCACGAGGTCCACCTGCTCACGAGGTGTGATGGGATAGTCGGCCTGGTAACGTACTTTAACTTTTTCATTGACCATCCGGCCTTCATCATCGATGATGGTGTTGGCCTGCGCAATAATTTTATCTTCTTCTTCTTCCGCACTGAGGAAAATCGGATCGTGATTATAATCGATCACGCCACCTACAACTTTACGATAAGGAGTTTCAATAAATCCCAGGTGGTTGATGGTAGCATAAACACAAAGCGAAGAAATCAAACCGATGTTCGGTCCTTCAGGGGTCTCGATGGTACACAGACGGCCGTAGTGCGTATAATGAACGTCACGAACTTCAAATCCTGCCCTTTCACGTGACAGACCTCCCGGTCCCAAAGCAGAAATTCTTCTTTTGTTTGTGATCTCAGACAGTGGATTGGTCTGATCCATGAACTGGGACAAGGCATTGGTACCAAAAAATGAATTGATTACCGATGAAAGTGTCTTTGCATTGATCAGATCTGCAGGTGTAAACACCTCGTTGTCACGAACGTTCATTCTTTCACGAATAGTTCTGGCCATACGAGCCAGGCCCACACCGAATTGTCCGTACAACTGTTCACCTACCGTACGAACCCTACGGTTACTCAGGTGGTCGATATCGTCGACGATGGTTTTCTGATTCAACAGCTTGATCAGGTGTTTGATGATCAAAACAATGTCCTGTTTTGTCAACACCCTGATATCCATCGCCGTATCGATTTCCAGTTTCTTATTGATTCTGTAACGTCCTACTTCTCCCAGATCATAACGTTTGTCGGAGAAGAACAATCTTTCGAAAATGCTTCGCGCCGTTTCTTCATCGGGGGGCAGGGCATTACGCAACTGGAAGTAAATATATTCAACAGCTTCCTTCTCCGAGTTCGTGGTATCTTTTTGTAAAGTATTGAAGATTACAGCGTAATCGTTGATACTTTCATCATCTTTATGCAACAAGATGGTTTTAACACCTGCATCAAGAATTTGCTGAACATGTTCTTTTTCAATAACAGTCTCGCGCTCGATGATCACATCGTTACGTTCGATGGTCACAACCTCACCCGTATCCTCATCTACAAAATCTTCAAACCATGAACGCACCACGCGGGCTGCTAAGCTTCTTCCCTGAACACGTTTCAAAGCAGCCTTACTCACTTTCACCTCTTCGGCAAGATCAAAGATCTCCAGGATGTCGTGGTCGGTTTCGTAACCGATGGCCCTAAGTAACGTAGTTACAGGTAATTTCTTTTTACGGTCGATGTATGCATACATCACGTTGTTGATATCCGTCGAGAACTCAATCCATGAGCCTTTAAACGGAATAATTCTGGCGGAAAACAGTTGTGTTCCGTTAGCATGTCTGTGTTGCCCGAAAAACACACCGGGGGACCGGTGCAGCTGCGATACGATAACACGTTCAGCGCCATTGATAACGAAAGTTCCCCTGGGAGTCATGTACGGGATCATTCCCAGGTAAACATCCTGAACGATGGTTTCAAAATCCTCATGTTCAGGATCAGTACAATACAGTTTCAGTTTGGCTTTCAGGGGTACGCTGTACGTTAAACCGCGGTCGAGGCACTCGTCGATGGTGTACCGGGGGGGATCAACGAAATAGTCCAGAAATTCAAGGACAAAATTATTTCTCGCATCTGTGATGGGAAAGTTTTCGGAAAATACTTTAAACAGGCCTTCGTTGGCACGATTTTCCGTATTCGTTTCCAATTGAAAAAAATCTTGAAATGATTTTAACTGAACATCAAGAAAATCCGGGTAGGGTAATTGATTCTTCGTTGATGTGAAATTGATTCTATCAGTTTTGGTTCCAGCCAAGGTGCAATAGTTTTAAGTTATGAACTATGCCGACAATAGTAAAATTATGACGGCGAAAAAAAAAAGAAGACGTATAAGAACAAATAGGCGCAAACCTCTATCCCGAAAATTCGGGATAGAGGTTACGTCATTTTTTGCAGAAGGAATATTACTTCACCTCCACCTCTGCACCAGCTTCTTCGAGCTGTTTTTTCAAGGCTTCAGCTTCGTCTTTGCTCACACCTTCTTTGATAGCTTTAGGTGCTGCATCCACTAATTCTTTGGATTCTTTCAGTCCCAGGCTTGTCAATTCTTTCACTAATTTTACAACAGCTAATTTTGACTGACCTGCGCTTTTAAGAATCACATCAAAAGCTGATTGTTCTTCAGCAACAGCGGCTTCACCGGCAGCACCGGGAGCAGCAACAGCTACTGCAGCGGCTGCAGGTTCGATACCATATTCAGTTTTCAGGATTTCAGCCAATTCATTAACTTCTTTTACTGTAAGATTAACTAATTGTTCTGCAAATGCTTTTAAATCTGCCATTTTCGTTATTGTTTAATTGTTTACTAATTC
>CAYWBO010000070.1:0-14623 GCA_964456625.1 uncultured Lentimicrobiaceae bacterium
CACGCATGCAAATGCTGGGCGCCGAAGTGCGGCCCGCATTATCAGGAAGCCAAACACTGAAAGACGCTACCAACGAAGCCATCCGCGACTGGATCAATCATCCGGAAGATACCTATTATCTGATCGGTTCCGTGGTGGGGCCGCATCCCTATCCGGACATGGTGGCACGATTCCAGTCGGTGATCAGCGAAGAAATGAAACAGCAGCTCCAGGAAAAAACGGGCCGTGATTATCCTGACAAGATCATCGCCTGTGTGGGAGGTGGCAGCAATGCGGCAGGAGCATTCTATCATTACCTCGACAACGAGAAAACAGAGCTCATTGCCGTCGAAGCGGAAGGACTGGGTTTGGAAAGCGGACAGACGGCCGCCACCACACAAACCGGCAGCGAGGGGATCATCCACGGAAGCCGGACTTTGCTGATGCAAAACGCCGAAGGTCAGATCACGGAACCCTACTCCATTTCCGCCGGACTGGATTATCCCGGCATCGGACCGCTGCATGCCCATCTGTTCAAAAGCGGCCGCGGCCGTTTTATGGGCGCAACCGACCAGGAAGCCCTGCATGCTGCCTACGAACTCACACGGCTCGAAGGCATCATCCCGGCGCTGGAATCGGCACATGCCCTGGCAGCACTGGGAAAAATCGCGTTGAAAAAAGACGAAAATGTGGTGGTGAACCTTTCGGGACGCGGCGACAAAGATCTGCAGGCTTACATCAACAATTTGAGTGATTTCGAAAAACAAATTTAGCAACCGGAAAAGACGAACTCAAATGAACAGAATCGAAAAATTATTTCAAAGCAAAAAAAACATCCTGAATATCTACCTCACGGCAGGTTATCCGAAACTGAACGATACCGTTGAGATTGTCAGGGAACTGGAAAAATCCGGTGTGGATATGGTCGAGATCGGCATGCCTTTTTCCGATCCGCTGGCCGACGGCCCGGTGATCCAGCACAGCAGCACCGTGGCATTGAAAAACGGGATGACACTGAACCGGATCTTTTCGCAGATCGAAGTACTCCGGGAAACGTCAAATGTCCCCATCATCATGATGGGATATTTCAACCAACTGATGCAGTATGGAGAAGACGCTTTTTTCGAAAAAGCTTCCCAATGCGGCGTGGACGGACTGATCATCCCTGACCTGCCGGTGGAAATCTATCAGGAAGTGTATCGCGACCTGGCAGAAAAATGGGGACTGGCCATGGTCTTCCTCATCAGTCCGCAAACGGAAGAAGGACGCATCCGTTTGCTGGATGAAGCCAGCAGCGGGTTTCTTTATGTGGTTTCGTCGGCTTCTACCACAGGAAAGATCTCCAACATGAAACAGGAAACAGCTTACTTTGAACGCATTCAAAACATGGGACTGAAGAATCCGTTGCTTATCGGTTTCGGCATCTCAGACAAAAAAAGTTACGATACCGCCTGCCGTTATGCCTCAGGCGCGATCATCGGAAGTGCGTTCATCCGCGCCCTCGAAAAGAGCGAAAATCTCAAAGCATCCATTCAGGAATTTATTAAAAGCATCAGACCATGATCATTCAACTAAAAAAAGATATTACGGAACAGGAAAGAGAAAACATCCTGGAACAACTACAGCTTCTGGATATTAACCCGCAACCGGTCAAAACCAATTTTAAAGAATACATTGTCGGGATCGCTAAAAAGGATTTCGACATCCGCCAGATCGGCAATATGAAAGGAATCTCGGACATCCACCGCGTTTCCGATAGTTATAAAATGGTGTCCAAAAAGTGGAAGCTGCACAATACGGTGATCGATCTGGGGGACGGCATCACGATTGGAAACGGCGATCTCGCCATCATGTCGGGGCCCTGCTCCATCGAAAGCGAGAAACAAATTGAAAGTATCGTGTCACATCTGCTGAAAAACGACGTACGGATCATGCGCGGCGGTGTTTATAAGCCCAGGAGCTCGCCTTATTCGTTTCGCGGACTGGGTATCGACGGGCTGAAAATGTTTTACAAACATTGTTCTGAAAACGGCATCAGAGTAATTTCAGAAGTGATGCAGGTTTCGCAGGTGGAAGAAATGCTGGATTACGTAGACATCTTTCAGGTGGGAGCCCGCAATTCTCAGAATTTTAACCTGCTGGATGTACTGGGACAGGTGGACAAACCTGTGATGATCAAAAGAGGGATTTCGGGAACCATCGACGAGCTTTTATATTCGGCGGAATATGTCTTTTCCAACGGAAATGAAAAAATCCTGCTTTGCGAACGCGGCATCCGCACTTTTGAACGCGCTGCACGTAACACCCTCGACCTGAGTGCCGTCCCGATCCTGAAAGACAAGACACATCTTCCGGTGATCGTAGATCCCTCGCATGGCGTCGGGATTCGGAAGTTCGTACCTACCATGGCCCTGGCAGGCGTCATGAGCGGCGCCGACGGCGTTATCATGGAGATTCATGAAACGCCCGAAAAGGCTTTTTCCGACGGACAACAGAGCCTGTATTATCAGCAGGCCGAAAAACTCTACAAAGAACTCCGTCAAACCAGAGAACTGGTAAACAGCTTCTAGATCAAAAATGACAATTCCTTAATTATAA
Source organism: uncultured Lentimicrobiaceae bacterium (assembly GCA_964456625.1). Lineage (GTDB taxonomy): Bacteria > Bacteroidota > Bacteroidia > Bacteroidales > F082 > Sulfidibacterium. The sequence goes on from CAYWBO010000070.1 coordinate 2,578, forward strand.
ATGATCGAAAGGGGGATGCCGTAAAGACATTCCTCTTTTGTTTTTAAGCCGCGATCGATAATATAATTACTGATCATCAATCAGATAAATACTTTTCCCCGCTTTATTTTGTATCATTTTCTATGTAATTCCCTTAGTGCATTTTAAGGGATTCCCCCTATGGAAATACATTAAGATAGCTATTATATTTGGTCGGTTTTAGCAAAAGTAGCTGAAACTCAATGTTATTTTATAACTAAACTCAAAAAATTATGTTTGATACAGGGACAACGACGTTTATGATTCTGTCTACCAGCCTTGTGATGTTGATGACACCAGGACTTGCCTTTTTCTATGGCGGGTTAGCCAGTAAACGAAACATTCTGGGAATCATGATTCAAACCTTTGCATCGTTGGGAATCACAACCGTGCTTTGGATTGCCTTTGGTTATTCATTATGTTTTAGTGGCGGCCAGGGCGAAATTTTCGGGAACTTTCATCAGGCTTTTCTGAACGGCATTCCTTTTTCGGATGCATTTCAAGGGGCAGGGGGAAAGTATCCAACTTTTATTTTCGTAGCCTACCAGATGATGTTTGCCATCATTACACCGGCGCTGATCACCGGTGCATTTGTGAACCGTGTTACTTTTAAAGCCTACCTTATCTTTTTGGTGGTTTGGCAGGTTCTTGTGTACTACCCATTTGTCCATATGGTATGGGGAGGCGGTTTATTGGCCAGCTGGGGTGTTGAAGACTTTGCAGGAGGTTTGGTGGTTCACGCCATCGCCGGTTTTGCTGCACTGGCCTCAGTTTTCTATGTGGGAAAACGTCACGATCGCCAGTCTCCACCAAACAGTATTCCGTTGGTCGCCATTGGCACCGGTTTGCTATGGTTCGGATGGTACGGCTTTAACGCCGGCAGCGAACTGAAAGTGGACGACATTACTACCCTGGCTTTCCTGAACACCGACGTTGCAGCCTCCTTTGCAGCCGTAACATGGTTGGTCATCGAATGGGTTCATGTTGGTAAACCAAAATTTGTCGGCCTGTTGACGGGCTCTGTCGCCGGTTTGGCCACCATCACACCCGCCGCAGGATTTGTTCCGTTGTGGGCAGCCATCATCATTGGTATTACAGCTTCTATCGTTGCTTACCTTGCTGTAAGCTTAAAGAATAAGTTAGGTTGGGACGATGCATTGGATGTGTGGGGCGTTCACGGCATGGGTGGTGTCACCGGGATGATCCTACTGGGGGTCTTCGCCTCATCGGCCATCAACGGACAAAGCGGTTTGCTTCAGGGCAACGTGGCTTTCTTTGCCAAAGAAACCATTTCAGTAATTGCAGGAGCCGCTTATGCATTCGTGTTTACGTACATCATGCTATTCCTGATCAATAAGGTAACACATGTCCGCGTAAAAAGCGAAGATGAAGATGCCGGACTCGACTTCGCCATCCACGGCGAAAAAGCCTACGACGAAGGCGCTTTATAAACGAAATCAGGACAATTACTTTAAAGCTGTCTCATGAATTTGGGGCAGCTTTTTTTATGATTAATGTTGAGTGATACACCGGCTCGACTATTTGCTGTTCGCTTTGGCCATGGATTCAATCTTTCCTTAGTTTCACTCACTTTGTCACTCAGTCACCTCGTCACTTTGTCACCTTTTCGGGCGGCTTTTCCGGCTGTCCGCTGTAGTCCCGGCATTACAAGCCGTGTTCCGTCACAGGCTCCCGGGGGCTTCCTCCGGTCGCCCCTGTAGCCCTGCTCCACATCGGCCTCCATCACCGGGGGCTGCCGCTTCCATCCGGGCCGCATTGGATTTCAGATGTGAGGATGTCTGACGTAGGACAATTCACTCACATCAATAATCAAACATAAGTCTATGCAATCGTTTCCATAAAAAAAGCATGATCAAGAAGCTCAATACACTAAGTATAAAACCATGACTATTAATAAATTTCCCGGGTCCGACGCCCGGTTTATTAAAATCGGGTTCTCTGAACAAAAACAAATTTAAACAGTACTTTTGCATCAAATAAAGAATTCGTATGGCAAGAAAAGCAAAAATCGTTGCCACTTTAGGCCCCGTCAGTGACAATATCTCTTCGATCAATAAATTGATTCAGGCAGGCGTCAACATTTTCCGGTTGAATTTTTCGTACGGCACCCATGAAAGCCATCTGAAAAGCTTTCAGCGCATCCGTGAATGTGCCGAAAAACAAGGAAAAGATGTGGCCATCATGCAGGATATCTGCGGTCCCAAGATCAGAATCAAGGGGATGAATGGCATTCATGAAATCAAAAAGGGCGATACGCTAACCATGGCAAAAACTGCGAACGGTGAAACCTTCAGCATCACCTATCCTGAACTGATCGACCAGCTCAACGAAGGAGACGAAGTGTATTTTGCAGACGGAACCGTAAAAGCTCGTGTGGACATCAAAAATGACGACTCTTTGATTCTGAAAGCACTGACAAGAGGCATGCTTCGTGAAGGCAAAGGCGTGAACATTCCCAGGGCCGGGATCAAAATGTCCGCACTGACGGAAAAAGACAAGGACGACTTGCGATTCGGGGCACAGATCGGAATAGACCTCGTGGCTGTTTCTTTTGTCGAGACCAAACAGGACATTCTGGATGCCCGGAAAATCCTGAAAGAAAACAACTCCGACGCCTGGGTCATCGCCAAAATTGAAAGAAAATCTGCGCTGAAAAATCTGGACGACATCCTCACGGAAGTCAACGGACTGATGGTCGCCCGCGGCGATCTGGGCGTGGAAGCAGGGATGTTCGTCTTGCCTGCCCTTCAAAAAGAGATCATCCGCAAAGCCAACGAGAACGCATTGCCGGTGATCACAGCTACTCAAATGCTGACCTCCATGCTCCATGCCCCCTCTCCCACCCGCGCCGAGATCTCCGACATCGCCAACGCTGTCTTCGATGGGACCGACGCTGTGATGCTTTCTGATGAAACCGCAGTAGGTGAATTTCCTGTGGATGCCGTAAAAGTCATGGCACAGACGCTGCTGATGACGGAAAAGAATTTCAATTATCAGAAAAGAGCCAAATATTCAAAAGAGGAAGCCTTTGCCCACGCAGCTTCCGAACTTTCACAATTTGTGAAATGCAAAGCCATTGCCAGCATCTCCACCACAGGAGCCATCGTACGGCAGATATCAAAATTCCGTCCCAAAAAAGACATCCTGGCCATCTCCTTCAACGAAAGGCTTAAAAACAAACTGGCATTGGTCTGGGGCGTAAAAAAGACCTACATCATCAAACAAGATGTCAGCGAAACAAAAATGATTTACCAGTTCCTGCAACAGGTAGACAGCAAGGAAGACTACATCATCACCATGGGTTCAAAAACCGGAAAACAGGGAACCACCAACATGGTGCGCCTTATGGATAAGATTGAAAAAGAGAAAATTTTCAGTCGCTATCTTACCCAATAACCTGAAAAACCTGCTTCTTTTTTTCGTAGAAATGCAAACGGTTTTTACCTTTGTACTGTGATCGAAGCATTTCTGAAATATATCCAGGATAATAAACTGTGTCAACCCGGAGAAAAAATCCTGCTGGCTGTCAGTGGTGGCGTGGACTCCGTGGTAATGTTGCATTTGTTTTCAAAGACAAACTATCCGATTGCCATCGCGCACTGTAACTTCCAGTTAAGAGGGGATGAATCTGACGGGGATGAGGCTTTTGTGCGAAAGCTTGCCAAAAAATACGACATCCCCATCTTTGTAAAGAAATGTGAAACAAGAGAATATGCCAAAGAAAAAGGCATCAGCATTGAGATGGCAGCCCGCGAACTGCGTTACAGCTGGTTTGAGGAAGTTTGCCAAACGGAGCATTTTCAAAAAGTAGCCATCGGTCACAACCGCAACGACGATGCAGAAACTTTCTTCATCAAGCTTTTACGGGGTTCAGGTTTGAGCGGGTTAAAAGGGATTCCGCTGCAAAGAGATCATTTTTTCCGTCCGGTGATGTTCGCCACCCGCAAGGAGATCCTGGCTTACGCAAGGAAAAACAAACTGCCTTTCCATGAAGATTCCACCAACGCCACCGACGATTACATCCGCAACCGCGTAAGGCACCATTTTCTTCCTTATTACGATAAGAAATTTCCCGGCGGTACCACAGCATTGCATCACAGCATGGAAAAGCTGAAAGAAGAAGAATTGCTTTTCAGGCAAATGCTGGATGAGAAAAAGCAGGGAATTTTCAGCCGGGAAAATGGAACTATCATGATTGAGATGATGAAAATTCAACGGCTTAAACCGCTCAAAATATGGCTTTTCTATCTGCTGGAAGAATTCGGCTTTAATCGTTCTACCACCGACCAGCTGGCAAAAGCCCTGAACTCCGGTCTGACAGGACAGCTGTTTTATTCCGAAGAACACACCTTGCTGCTAGACAGAGGAACACTCATCATCAGAAAAAGTGGGGACGGGCCTTCCCAAGAATTTCTCATTCAAAATCCGGAAGGGGAAATGGAACGACCCTTCCCGCTGAAATGGGAAATTGTCAAAAATGAACAGGACTTTGTCTTTGAGAAAAATACAGACCTCGCCTATTTTGATGCGGATAAAATTCATTTTCCGCTGAAGCTGCGTCACTGGCAGGAAGGCGACCGGTTTATTCCTTTCGGGATGCGGGGAAGCAAACTGGTGAGCAATTATTTTATTGATGAGAAAATCAGCCGGTTCGAGAAAGAGAAAATCCTGCTGCTGATCTCGGAAGATCAAATCCTCTGGATTGTCGGCCACCGGGCATCCAACCTTTATCGTGTAAGCAAACAAACCCGGAGAATCTTTAAAATTTCCTTAAAATAACGGTTTTTCACATTTTTACAGGTTTTTACGGGCAACCCTATATCAAGAATAGTTTATTTTTGTTCGAAATTTGATTCTAACCTTTATTTTATTAAGAATTATATGAAACGTTTGTTGTTTCTGCTTACCGGGTTACTTCTGATGACATTTTCCGCATCGGCTCAGATTGAAAACCCCGTAACCTGGATTTATACTTCAAAACAGATTTCGCCTCAGGAATATGAGCTGATTTTCAAAGCTGCCATTCAGAAACCCTGGCACCTGTACTCGCAGGACATTCCTATGGCCCCGCCTGCCACTACTTTCAAATTCGAAAAAGACAGTGCTTTTACGCTGGAAGGAAAAGTGGTGGAAAAAGGCGATGTCATCAAAGAATATGACAAAAACTTCCGGATGGAGCTGAAGTTTTATAACGACAGTGCCACCTTTATCCAGAAAATTAAACTGAATGCAAAAGGAGCCGTGGTCAAAGGAGCCGTTACCTTTATGAGTTGTAACGACACCCAATGTCTGCCGCCGCAGGATCTCGATTTTTCGTTTACCCTCGGCACGATGAGCACGCCGGAACAGGCGGTGATTTCGGCTACTGACAATGGAAGCAGTAAAATCACCATCGGGGGCAACAAAACGTCTTTATGGGGATTTTTCATCCTGGCTTTCCTCGGGGGGCTGGTTGCCATCCTGACGCCCTGCGTTTTTCCCATGATTCCCATGACGGTCAGCTTCTTCCTGAAAGAAGGAGAAAGCAAGGCGGCCAACAAAATGCAGGCCCTATTATACGGGCTGAGCATCATCATCATTTATACTTTTATCGGTTCGGTATTATCGGTCATTGCAGGCCCCAATATTGCCAATTTCCTGAGTACGCACTGGCTGCCCAACCTGTTATTCTTCCTGATCTTCGTGATTTTTGCGTTTTCCTTTTTCGGCATGTTCGAAATCACCCTTCCCCATTGGATGGTCAACAAATCGGATCAGAAAGCAGACAAAGGCGGTTTGATGGGACCGATTTTCATGGCATTGACATTGGTGCTGGTTTCCTTTAGCTGTACCGGGCCCATCGTGGGAACCATCCTGGTAGAATCTGCCGGAGGCGCCGTTATAAAGCCCATCGTCGGGATGTTCGGTTTTTCGCTGGCATTTGCACTTCCTTTTACACTGTTTGCCTTTTTCCCGGGCTGGCTATCCAACTTGCCCAAGTCCGGCGGGTGGTTGAATTCTGTCAAAGTGGTCATGGGTTTTCTCGAGCTTGCGCTGGGACTTAAATTCCTCAGCATCGCCGACCAAACGTACCACTGGCACCTTCTGAACCGGGAAGTTTATCTGGCCCTTTGGATCGTTATCTTTATATTGATGGGATTCTACCTGCTGGGAAAAATAAAATTTGCCCACGACTCTGATGTGCCGTTTGTTACAGTCCCCAGACTGCTCATGGCCATCATTACCTTTAGTTTTGTAGTTTATCTGATCCCCGGCATGTTCGGTGCCCCTTTAAAGGCCTTGTCGGGATATCTGCCACCACGGACCACCATGGACTTTGATCTGAATGCTGTCGTCCGGCAAAATGTTCAGGAATTTTCCAGCGGAACCGGTACTACTGCGCCGGCAGAAATCTGTGCCACACCGAAATACCATAGTTTCCTGGAACTTCCACTGGGGTTACAGGGATATTTCGATTACGATCAGGCGGTAGCCTGTTCCAAAGAGCAGAACAAACCCATTTTTATCGATTTCACCGGTCACGGATGCGTGAACTGTCGTGAAATGGAAGCCAATGTCTGGTCCGATCCGAAGGTACTGAATATTCTGAGGAAGAATTATGTGATCCTGGCGTTGTATGTGGATGACAAATACAAACTTCCGGAATCGGAATGGATCAAGTCAACCTACGACGGGAAATGGAAGAAAACATTGGGGGCAAAAGATGCCGATTTCCAGATCACCAAATTCGGGGTGAATGCCCAGCCGTTTTATGTTCTGATGGACAACAGCGGAAACGTGCTTACCCAGCCCACAGCATACGATCTGAACCCCGATCACTTTGTGACATTCCTGAAAAAAGGTTTGAAAAACTTTAAAGATCACAACAGTCTGTATAATATTAATAACAAATAAAATATTGAATTTCAAAATATTACAACTTTTTACGAAAATTTAATCCAAACTTTTTTTCGAAAGATGTTGTTTTGAAAGATATTTATTTACATTTGTCCGGTTACAAAATGACAATGAAACATTCCAGGTCATATCGTTTTTATTTCTTCTTTTACTTTTATTTTAAAAGTGAAAAGGGATAAAGCATGTGTTGATCTGATAGAAGAATATAAAACAATAAAATGTTAAGTCCCGAGAGAAATTTCGGGACTTTTTTTTTGCCAAAAACAGAAAGAAATGATGAAAATTGCAATGCAAGGGGTAAAAGGCGCTTTCCACGAAATCGCCATTGAGAAATATTTCGATGGACATAAATACGAGGTAGTCCCTTGCAGCACTTTTAATGAATTGTTCGATACGCTCCAATTTCAGAAAGCACAGTACGGGATGGTGGCCATCGAAAATTCCATCGCAGGAAGCATTTTACCCAATTATACCTTGCTGAAAGATTCCGGGCTAAAAGTGCTGGGTGAAGTTTACCTGCGCATCGAGCAGCATCTGCTGGCCCTTCGGGGACGTAAGCTCGAAGACATCAAAAAAGTGTACTCCCATCCCATGGCCATCCAGCAATGTAAGGAGTTCCTGGATCCGCTGCGGCACAAAGGTGTCCAACTGGTGGATGCGGAAGATACGGCCCTGAGTGCTCAGTGGATCAGCGAAAACCAAAAAACCAAAGCCGCTGCCATCGCCAGTCGCCTGGCCGCCAAACTTTACAACCTGGACATCATCGCCGAAGGCATCGAAACCAATAAGAAAAATTTTACACGGTTTCTGGTCATTTCCAGCAGGCGGAACTATCAGCGGAGCCGCAACGGGAAAGTGGTCAACAAGTCTTCGATCTATTTCATCCTGCCCCACGAGCAGGGACGGCTTTCACAGGTTTTGTCGGTGCTGGCTTTCTACAAGATCGACCTGACCAAAATCCAGTCGCTGCCGATCGTGGGACAGGAGTGGGAATATTTGTTTTATGTGGATTTGAATTTCGACGACTACGAAAATTACAAACGAGCCATTAGTGCCATCAGGCCTTTGATCAGTGAATTAAAAATTCTGGGAGAATACGAGAAAGGAGAGAAATATTATGAAAATTAAAACCGCAGACCGGATTCAGAGCGTGAGCGAATACTATTTTTCGCGAAAACTGAAGGAGATCGCCGACATGAACGACCAGGGCTTTGATGTCATCAACCTGGGCATCGGAAGCCCTGATATGGCGCCTTCGCACAAGACGGTGGAAACACTTGTCAGCGAAAGCAGAAAAAGTGATAATCATGCTTATCAAAGCTATGTGGGCATTCCCGCTTTGCGCGAAGCTTTTGCACAGTGGTATCAGAAATATTTCCATGTGATGCTGGATCCTGCTTCGGAAATCCTGCCGCTGATGGGTTCCAAAGAAGGCATCATGCACATTTCCATGGCTTTTTTGAATCCCGGCGACGGCGTGCTGGTTCCCAATCCCGGTTATCCGGCCTATGCCGCCGTGGCCCGGCTGGTAGGCGCCGACATCAAATTCTATGAACTAAAAGAAGAAAACGCCTGGCTTCCCGACCTGGAAGTACTTCAAAATACGGACTTGTCCGGCGTAAAGCTGATGTGGATCAACTATCCCAACATGCCCACCGGAGCCAAGGCCACAAAACAGCTTTTTCAGGAGCTGATTGATTTCGGTCACCGAAACAACATTTTGATTGTCAACGACAATCCTTACAGCTTCATTTTAAATGAGGACCATCTGAGTTTACTCAGCATTCCGGAAGCAAAAGAGGTGGCACTGGAAATGAATTCGCTGAGCAAATCCCATAACATGGCCGGATGGCGCGTGGGAATGGTCGGAGGCCATGCAGCATACATCCAATCCATTCTGAAAGTGAAAAGTAACATGGATTCCGGCATGTTCAAACCACTGCAGATGGCTGCTGCACAAGCGCTGAAAGAAGGTAACGACTGGTTTGCCGATGTCAATCGGGTTTACAAAGAACGCCAGAAACATATTTTCCGGATGCTGGATCATCTGGAATGCTCCTACGATCCCAACCAGACCGGGATGTTCGTTTGGGCCAAAATACCGGCAAATGGTATGGGCTCCGAAAGTTTTTCCGACAAGGTACTGAAGGAAAGCTCGGTATTTATGACGCCGGGATTCATCTTCGGAAGGGGTGGCGAAGGCTACATCCGGCTGTCGCTTTGCGCGGAAGTAACACGTTTGAAAGAAGCAGAATTAAGGATCAAAAAAACATTTTCAAAAACGGAAAAAGTATTCCAGACAACAAATTAACATGACGGAAGAAAATAAAAAGACAGGAATGAAAGTCTGTGTTGTAGGCATTGGGTTGATTGGCGGTTCTCTGGCACTGGATTTGAAAAAGCGCGAGTTTGCAGAAGTCGTTATCGGGGTTGATAACAACGTGCAACATGCCAACATTGCCAGGCTCAGTAAGCTGGTGGACAAGACCACAACCCTTGAAAAAGGGGTGGCACAATCCGATCTGATCGTGCTGGCAACGCCCATCGATATCACGAAGAAGCTGCTCCCTGAGGTGCTGGATCTTTGCGCCGGAACTCCAAAAGTGGTGACCGATGTAGGTTCTACCAAAGCGGGAATCACAGAAGAGATCAGAAACCATCCGAACCGCAAACAGTATGTGGCTTCGCATCCCATGGCTGGAACGGAATTCTCCGGGCCGCTGGCAGCCATCAGCCGGCTGTTCGATTACAAAACCGCCATCATCTGCGACCACCGCGACAGCTCACTTCAAGCACTTTCGTTGGTAAAACAAATGTACGAAACGCTTCACATGAAAGTCATCTACATGAACGCCCACGAGCATGATGTCAGTGCTGCTTACGTTTCGCACATTTCCCACCTCACCTCCTTTGCCCTGTCGCTGGCCGTGCTGGAAAAAGAAAAAGACGAAAAACGCATTTTGGACCTTGCCAGCGGTGGTTTTGCTTCCACTGTCCGGCTTGCCAAGAGCTCTGCCGAGATGTGGGTTCCCGTCTTCGACCAGAATTCAGATTATGTACTGGAAGTACTGGACACTTATATCAACAAACTGGAGCAATTCAGAAAAGCCATTCAAAAGAGGGACCATCAACAGCTTACAGATTTAATTCACGAATCCAATAAAATTCAAAAAATACTTTAATCATTAAGATCATGACCATTCAAGCAGATATAAAACCTCTTTCCCAGTGGAAAGAATATCATCAAAGGCCGCTGGTAATTGCCGGCCCCTGCAGTGCAGAATCAGAAAAGCAGGTGATGGAAACCGCCATCGGGTTAAAAGAAACCGGCAAAGTGGACATTTACCGTGCCGGCATCTGGAAACCACGGACGCGGCCTAACTCCTTTGAAGGAGTCGGCTCCAAAGGGTTGCCCTGGCTGAAAAAAGTAAAGCAGGAAACGGGGCTCCCGATCACCGTGGAAGTTGCCAATACCAAACATGTGTATGAAGCGCTGAAATTCGGTGTGGACATTCTCTGGATCGGCGCCCGGACAACCGCCAACCCGTTTGCCATGCAGGAAATCGCCCAGGCCATCAAAGGCGCCGACATCGGTGTCCTGATAAAAAATCCCGTGAATCCTGATTTGGAACTCTGGATTGGTGCCATCGAACGCATTGCTAATGCCGGCATCAGCAAGATTGGCCTGGTACACCGTGGTTTTTCCACTTATGAGAAAAGCGTTTACAGAAACCTTCCGATGTGGCAGATTCCCATTGAAATGAAAAGCCGTTTGCCGGAAATTCCCATGATCAACGATCCGAGCCATATTGGCGGTGCCGCCGAACTGTTGCAGGACATTTCGCAAAGAGCCATGGATTTGAATTACGACGGGCTGATGATCGAATCGCACTGCAATCCCAAAGAAGCCTGGAGCGATGCCAAACAGCAGATCACTCCCGAAGAGCTGGGCGAGTTGCTGAACAACCTGGTATTACGAGATCCGCTTCCGCACGATGAAACCCAGCTGAATACGCTGGATGAACTCCGCCAGAAAATCGACTGGCTGGACGACCAGTTGCTGGACATCATCGAAAGCCGGATGCAAATCGTGAAATCCATCGGCCAATACAAAAAGCAAAACAACATCAGTGTGTTGCAGAACACGCGTTGGGAAGAAATCATTTACAAAAGCATCGAAAAAGGGGCTAAAAAAGGGTTGAGCCGTCAGTTCATCAATGATGCGTTTAAAGCCATCCACCAGGAATCCATCAACCATCAGATGGAGATCCTGAACGGGAAAAAAGTGTAAATGATTTTCTTAAACAGTTCCGATATACAGAGCCCGCCCCCTGACACCATTAAGAAGCGTGGTTTCTGTGAAATGCGCCTGCATTTCCATTGGAAACTGTTTTTTAAAATTCTTGTAGTCGCTTTTTTCGAGGAATTCCAAAAACCGGGCAACAGGTTCCGTCGGGCCATAATAATCGTGGATGACGACCTGTTGCCTGGCAACACGTTTCATTTCCCGCAAGACTTTCGAGCGTTTTTCTGCTTTCATCCCGTGCAGGACGAAAGTCGCAGTAACAATATCAAATGAATTATCCTCGAAATGCGACAGGTTTTCTCCATGCTGCAATACAAACTGTACTCCGGGATGTTTTTGCCGGGCAATTTTCAGCATTTTCTCAGTGAAATCGACACCGGCGGTTCCTTGAAGGTTATATTCCTGCAATTGTGTAAGCCAGGCTCCGGTTCCGCAGCCCACATCCAACACCGATTTTCCCTTTAAAGAAATATGCTCGTTCAGCACATCGGCCATTTTTTTAAAATCTCCGTGCGTACCTTTGTCTATGATTCCGTATACTGGTGCGATGAGATTAAAAATAAAATGAGCCCTTGCCTCTTCATCTTTCGAAAAATAACTGGCGATTCCCATAAGGGCAAAATTACAGTCCTTTTACAATGGCTAATGCTTTTTTTACATGCTCGTCAGGCGAGATGTGGTCTATTCTTGATGAAAATGTGGCTACAATGATGCCTTTTTTATTAATAACAAAGGTCGTTCGTGGAATAAAACCGTGTGTGACCAACTTACCCCGTACATCCTTAACGCCCGGCTGGGGAGGTA
>CAYWBO010000071.1:0-14515 GCA_964456625.1 uncultured Lentimicrobiaceae bacterium
AAAGCGAAGCCCTTGTTAAGCCCAGTTCTTTTGCTGCACGGCTGATATTCCCACCGTATTTGTCCACCACCTTGCGGATGAGCATTTTTTCCGTGTCTTCCAGGTTCATATTGGCAGGCAGGATATCCTGCTGATTTTCCTTACCGGTTTCGTTCATAAAGAAATCTTCCGGTTCCAGGATATTCCCTTCACTCATGATAATGGCGCGTTCCACGGCATGCTGCAGTTCCCGGATGTTGCCGGGCCAGTTATGCATTTGAAGCCGTTTTAATGTCCCGGCATTGATGCGCTTCAGCGGGATTTTATATTTTTTGGAATAGGTTTCGATATAATAGGTCACCAGTGGTTCGATGTCTTCCACCCTTTCGCGCAGTGGCGGGATGGTAATTTCGACCGTGTTGACGCGATACAACAGATCCTGTCGGAATTTATTTTCCCTGACCATTTCATATAAGGGCATGTTGGTAGCGCAAATCAGCCTTACGTCCACAGGAATTTCCTTGCTGGAACCCAGTCGGACCACTTTACGGCCCTGCAGCACGCTCAACAATTTGGACTGCAGATTGGGCAAAAGGTTTCCGATCTCATCCAGAAAAAGCGTGCCTTTGTTGGCCACCTCAAAACGCCCCGGCCGGTCTTCGCGTGCATCGGTGAAAGCACCTTTTTTATAGCCGAACAATTCACTCTCGAAAAGTGTTTCGGTGATGGCGCCCAGGTCCACATTGATGAACATCTGATCTTTTCTGTGGGAAGCTCTGTGAATGGCTCTGGCGATGACTTCCTTTCCGGTTCCGTTTTCACCAAGGATCAACACGTTGGCATCCGTTATGGCTACTTTTTCTACCGTCTTCAATACCTTTTTCATAGCATCGGAAGAACCGATGATATTACTGAAGACATGGTCCTGATCGGCAACAAGCATCTTGTTGGTACCCCGAAGATTTTCCAGTTCCACCTTGGATTCCCGGATTTTAAGCGATGCTTCAAGTGTTGCCAGCAGTTTGTTGTTCTCCCAGGGTTTGAGGATGAAGTTGGTGGCTCCTTCTTTGATTCCCTGAACCGCCAGTTCCACATCACCGTAACCTGTAATAAAAATAACGATGGCGGCAGGATCGATTTCCAGAATTTTATTCAGCCAGTGGAAACCCTCTTTCCCACTGGTAGCATCACGCGAAAAGTTCATGTCCAGCAAAATGACATCATAACTCTCACTTTTGAGAAGATCCGGAATATTTTCGGGATTCTTTTCCGTATGGATGGTCTGAAAATGCTGGCGGAGGTACATTTTCGCAGCCAGCAAAATATCCGTATCATCGTCAATTATCAGGATCCGGGCCTTGTTTTTAGACATAATATTCTATTAAAAAACGGGGTCAAAATTGATATTAAAAGTACAAATAAATGTACATTGATGTACAAATATATGGACGATTTCGAACACAAATAGTTACAGATAAAAATCAAAAAAAACTAATTTGCTGATAAATAACGGTTTGGAAGTAATGGCACAAATTTAGTTCTTAAAGTGTAGGGTTTAGTTATTAAGTACTTCAGATGTAAACTTTTCGGGAAGCTTTTGATTCAGCTTGCTTAGCAACGGGAAATTCCTGAAAAGTTTACATTTGTATTAAATGCTATAAAATATGATAGAAACCATAGGCCTTAAAAAGGTCTTCAGATCTGGAACTATTCAAACCGTTGCCTTGACAGGCATCAACTTAAAAGTGGAAAAAGGAGAATTTATGGCCGTTATGGGCCCTTCGGGTTGCGGGAAATCGACATTGCTAAATTTACTGGGGATGATTGACGGGGCAACGGAAGGAAATTATTATTTCATGGGCCGGGATGTAACCCGCTTGCAGGAAAAGGAAAAAAACAATTTAAGAAAACGCACCATCGGTTTTATTTTTCAGAATTTTAACCTTATCGATGAGCTGAGTGTCTGGGAAAACATTGAACTTCCGCTGGTCTATCAGGGCGTTAAACGAGCCGAGCGGAAAAAACGGGTCAATCAGGTAATCGAGGAGTTGGAAATCAGCCACCGGAAAGACCTGTTTCCGTCACAGTTGTCCGGAGGACAGCAACAACGGGTAGCCGTCGCCCGGGCTATCGTGGGGAACCCCAGTCTGCTGCTGGCCGACGAGCCCACCGGCAACCTCGATTCCATGCATGGGGAGGTCGTCATGAACCTGTTGAGCGAGCTCAACAAACAAGGCATGACCATTGTGATGGTAACCCACTCACAACATGATGCCAGCTACTGTCGCAGGATTGTCCATCTTTTCGACGGCCAGATCATCAACGAGAACCTGAACCGTATTAACTAAACCCACCGCAGATACAGATTTATGAGATTAGTTTAATACAAAAGAAACATGCTTAATTTTTTCAAAACATCACTCCGCATCCTGATCAAGCAAAAGGGATATACCCTGATTAATTTGCTGGGACTTATCACCGGTTTGGTGGCTTTTGTATTCATCTATCTCTATATCCAGAATGAAATTTCCTATGACCGGGGATGGAAAAATTATCGTCATTTATACCGTGTAACGTCTCAGTACTCCACCGGAGATTCACTGAACAAAATGGCGCTTACCTCATTCCCGCAAGGCAGCATCTTAAAAAAAACATTTCCGGAAGTATTGCAGACAACGCGTCTTTTCTTCAACGATCCTTCCGATAATAATGCGGTTTCTGCCGTACGTCACGAAGGCCGGTATTACGATATTCCGTACATGACCATTGCAGATGCTGATTTTTTCAAGGTGTTCAACTATACTTTTACGGAAGGAAATCCTGATTCCTGTCTGGTAAACCCCAACAGTATGGTCATCAGCGACGCCATCAAAAAACAAATTTTTGGTTCCGCCTCTGCCCTGGGGAAAAAATTGCAAACCAGTGTCAGGACTTATACCGTCACCGGCGTCTTTAAAAAACAGGAAACACCATCTCATCTCCGATTCAACGCGCTGGTTTCTTTCAACTCTTTGGATAAAAAAGAATTAGCAACATTAGACAGCAGCCTGTTGTGGGCAAACTGCTACACTTATGTCCGACTTGCCCGGGATGTGGATATGGCGAAGTTTGATAAACGTGTCAATCATATGGAGGATACGCTTGTGGGGCATTACATCAAAAAGGAGAAAATTGAGATTGCCGGTTATTATCATGTGCATTTCCAGCCCATTTACAAGATCCATTTTTCTTCCGGATTATTCTTTGACAGCCATACCAATACACAGGAATATTACCTTTATATCTTTGGCATCATCGCGTTTTTCATTCTGCTCACCGCCTCCATCAATTACGTCAACCTGACAACGGCACGCGCCATAAAAAGAGCCCGCGAAACCGGGATCAGAAAGATTATTGGGGCCAACCGGAGGCAAATGCTCATGCAATTCATCAGCGAATCGCTTTTACTCATCTTCGTCGCATTTTTCATCGCCTTGAGTATTATTGAATTGTTATTGCCCGGACTGAATGATCTGGTCCAACAACACATTGTGCTGATCACCAGCCTGACTTCGGGTAGCGGGATCGTATTCGGCCTGATCCTGATACTCATCATCCTTTTACTATCGTTACTCAGTGGCAGTTTCCCGGCTTTCGTACTGTATTCGATGGATCCGGCAGCAGTCTTAAGAGGCAATAATATTGTTCTCGCCAATGGGAAACAGCGACAACTGACAACTGCCAAGCTTCGCAAAATACTTGTCGTATTTCAATACCTCGTTGCAATAGGGATGATCATGGCCACAGTGATCATTGCCAATCAGGTTCATTATGTGAAAAATATCGACCTGGGATTTAATCAAAATCAGCTTCTGGTCGTCAATGCTCCGCCTGACACCTCTTTTGGGCGAAGGGAAGCTCCTTTTGTAACAGCATTAAAACAGGGTCCTTCTGTTAAAATGGTCACCTCGGCAGCCAATTTGCCGGGCTACTTGACCGGAAGATATTTACTCCGTGTTGGCAACAATAACAAAAGTGAAGTGTACACGCTAAACAGTTATGTTGTGGGGAAAGATTATTTTAAAATGCTTCAGATCCCCATCATCAAAGGAAGGACGTTTTCCCAAACAATGGGTGATGACACTACCGAAAACCTAATCATCAACGAAGCGGCCATCAGATATCTACAACTAACCGATAAGAATGCAATTGGAACGACGGTAAAGACTCCCACCGGTGAAAAAGGAAAAATCATCGGAGTGGTGAAGAATTTTAACTTTTCATCGCTCCACCAAACCATTGAGCCACTGGTCTTCATGTACCGTCCCCAATTTCCGAGATATATTCTGATTCGTTATAAAGCGCTTGAAAAAGCACAAACACTGGAATATGTTAAGAAAACCTGGGATAAATTTAACCCCGGATACAATATTTATTACACTTCGTTGAAGCAAAAGATTGATGACCTATATAGTCCTGATCAGCGCATGCTTTCGCTGTTCATTTATTTTTCGCTGATCGTACTGTTTATTTCTTCTCTGGGATTGTACGGATTGTCGGCTTATCTGATCGAGCAGCGCTCGAAAGAGATCAGCATCCGGAAAGTACTCGGAGGTTCTAAAAACCAGATACTGCTTCTGTTATCAAAAGAATATCTGGCTCTGGTTCTCCTTGCAGGGGCGCTGGCATCACCCTTTGTCTATTTCTTCATTGCGCATTGGCTCGAAAGCTTTGCCTATCATATACATCTCAGCATCTTTTACTTTATCCTGAGTATTCTTTTCGTTTGTTTCGTCTCGTTTCTGACAGTACTGGTTCAGTCGTACAGAATATTACGAAAGAGTCCTGCTGAATATCTGAAGTACGAATAAGTCTTTTCCTTTCCGGCATAAAGCCGGAAAGGACGTAAGACTACAACTCAAAAACAAAACCACGTTAAATGTATCTTGAGGGCAAAACCGTGGCTGTTTTGCCGTATGTCAATTCTTCTAATCAAAGGTCGTATAAGCGGCTTCCCCGTGCATGGATTCATCCAGACCCAAAGCTTCCTGTTTATCGGTGGCACGTAATCCAAATAATTTGTCAACGATCAGGAACAGGATCACGGTTCCTACTCCCGAATAAACAATGGTGGATGAAACAGCGATGAGCTGAACCACAAACTGATGAGGGTTACCGAAAAAAGCACCTTTGTAAGCAGCCTGGATGGCCGGGGTTGCCAGCAAGCCCGTGAGCAGCGCTCCTAAAATTCCACCCACGCCATGAACGCCAAAAGCGTCCAGTGTATCATCATATCCCAACTTCGGTTTCACGTAAGCCACCATGAAGAAACAGACCAATGAAACCATCACACCAATGATCAGTGCCCCGGTGACATCGACAAAACCGGATGCCGGCGTAATGGCGACCAACCCGGCGACTGCACCTGTTGCCACACCCACGAGGGTGGGTTTCTTTCCGATGATCCAATCCAGCATGGCCCAGGTGAAAGCAGCGGCAGCTGTGGCGATATGCGTAACGAGAAAGGCGCTGGCAGCCAGCCCGTCGGCAGCCAGTCCGCTTCCGGCATTGAAGCCAAACCATCCGAACCATAACAGCGCTGCCCCAATGGCGACAAACGGAATGTTGTGCGGCGGAATGGCATGTCCTTCGTAATCCCTCCTCTTCTTTAACATAATAGCCATAACCAGGGCAGCAATGCCTGCATTAATGTGTACCACGGTACCACCTGCAAAATCCAATGCGCCTAATTTTGCCAGCCATCCGTCGGACGACCACACCCAGTGAGCCACGGGATTGTAAATAAACAATGCCCAGAGCAATGAGAAGATCAGAAAGCCTTTGAATTTGATTCTCTCTGCAAAAGCACCGATAATTAAAGCAGGTGTAATAACGGCAAACATCATCTGGAATAAAATGAAGACAATGTGCGGGATGGTCCCTATCATCACCGGGACTCCGTTTATAAATTTGCCGCTAGGCTGTGAATGTGAAATGAAATAAGGACTTAGATCATTGATATGAATTCCGTGTAAGAAAGCCCAGTGAAATCCTCCGATGAAAGGTGCCAGGGCCCCTTTTGCACTTCCAAAAGCCAGACTGTAACCGCAGGCTACCCATTCGATGCTAATAACAGCTGTAATCATAAAACACTGCATCAGAACGTTCAAAATATTTTTGCGTCGCACCAGGCCACCATAAAACAAGGCCAGTCCGGGAATGGTCATCAACAATACCAGAGCCGTAGCAACAATCATCCAGGCGGTATCACCGGTGTTAATCGCAGGAGCAGCCACGGCAGACGCCGCGGGAGCTCCTTGCGCCATTAAAGGAAAACTTAAAAACGTAAAAAAAGCAAAAAACGCAACACTTAATTTTTTCATCTTACTATCTTTCTGTGGTCTGTACATGAATCAGAAGAACTCCTTCACCGGCTTACCGGGCAGGTATTCATGTTCTCAACCGGGTTAAGGACTATTTTTCTTCCAATTCATGTTCATGGTTAAACAGCGCGTCGGGTCCGCTTTCACCGGTGCGGATCCGGTAGGTGGCTTCGATGTCAGAGACAAAGATTTTACCGTCCCCCATTTCGCCTGTTCGTGCGGCTTTCATAATCGCGCTGACCGTTTTGTCGACGTTCTGATCACGGACAACGATCGAAAGCATGTGCCGCTGAATGTAATGAGAATGAAATACTTGTCCTCTTACGACCTGGTTCTCCGTGGATTTTCCCAGGCCGGTCATGTCCCAGTAAGAAAACCAGTCAATTCCGACTTCATACAGAGCCTTTTTGACGTCTTCGAACTTTGACTTCCGAATAATGGCTTCAATTTTTTTCATGATTTTAGTTTTAGAGTTTGGTTAAACAAAAAAGGCTTACGGGATTTCCCATAAGCCTTTAGATTTTTCAAAATATCTACTATGGGATTAACTTAAGTTATCCTGATTTGTTGTTGATTGGATTGTTGATTGAAGCGTTGATTATTCAATGCTGCATTTACCATTTGCAATGACATCTTTTGTCCATCAAGAGAAATAATATTTGCAAAAAGGTCAAAAAGCAAAAAGAAGAATTCATGAACAGGAAAATGAAACAAAAGACTCCGGCCCGCGAAGGCTGAAATCTTTGTTCCCGATATATCTTTAACCTGCTTTTTCATTTTCCTGATGAATTCAATGTTCAAGGCCGATGTCGTTCGGGAATAACTTCCCTGCATCAACCATGTCAAAAATAGGAATTTCCTTTGCCCTTACAATCCAACATACAAGATCAGAATGCATAATGAAATTCAAAAAATTCGATCCGTTTATTTATTATTCATTGTTATTTAACTACTTACGAATTAAACAATCCGTTTTCGTCCCATACAGGTCATTTTTACTTATATAATGAAAACAAGCAATGAAACCGTTTGCAGAGCCTAACCCCCTGTCAAAGAAAAATTTACTTTTTTGGAAATTTCAGGAAAATTTTGATGTTTTTTTGGTGAATTTTTCCATGACCAAAGAAAAATAAACGTTCATTTTATGCATAAAATGTCCCCAACCATCTGATTCAGCACAAAATTCTCAACCTGTTCCGGGTCATGCTTTTTTCCCTTCCGGATCCCTCAAACTTCACCCGCCACAATTTTCAGCGACAACAAAAACAAACAGGCCGCCCCGAATCAGGGCGGCCTGAAACTCTAAAACTAAAAATACAACCGGTGACAGATGATTCTCAGATTAACCTGAAACCGGCGTATGCTTTAATAGGACAGTGGCGTTTCAGCATTTTTGTCCATCTTGATGCCGGCATAACCTTCCATACCCATTTCAGGCACATCCAGTCCTTCCAGTTCATCCTTGGCATTTACTCTCAGCCCGATCGTGACATCAATGATTTTGAAGACAACCCAGCCCAGGGCACCGATCACGACGATATTGGTGACGCCACCGATTACCTGAGCAATAAACTGTCCGCCATCACCATAGAAAAGACCCCTGACGGCGCCATCGACACCATTCCAGCCTGCACCGTAAGTGCCGTCGGCAAATAACCCTAACGACAACACGCCCCAGAGACCATTCACACCGTGTACTGCCACAGCACCTACCGGGTCGTCAATTTTAAGTTTTCTCTCAATAAAGAATGCGGCTTCAATGACCAGCACTCCCGAGATCAAACCGATCAAAGCAGCTGACTGTACGTTTACGAAAGCGCTGGGAGCGGTGATGGCAACCAAACCTGCCAACATACCGTTGATCATCATGGAAGGATCCGGTTTTTTGGTCTTGAACCACCACATGTACAGCATGGATGCCAAAGCACCGGTAGCGGATGCGATCATGGTGTTTACAGCCACAACGCTGATTCGCAGATCTTCACCTGCCAGTGTGGATCCGGGGTTAAATCCGAACCAGCCGAATGCCAGGATAAAGCATCCGATGATCGCCATGGGGATGTTGTGTCCCGGGATGGCGTTGGACGAGCCGTCTTTATTGTATTTTCCGAGACGGGGGCCGATCATTTTGGCGCCCACAAGAGCCAGTACGCCGCCGGTCATGTGCACCACGGAAGATCCGGCAAAATCCACATCGCCATGTCCCAATCCGAAGTTGGTTCCCAGCTGAGCCAGCCATCCGCCGCCCCAGACCCAGTTACCGAAGATGGGATAAATCAGGGCTCCCACCAAAATCCCGTAAACGGCAAACGAAGAGAACTTCCATCTTTCGGCCATGGATCCCGTGGGAATGGTAGCGGTGGTATCCATAAATACCATCTGGAAAAGGAAGAGTCCGAACACCCCCACATCGTAAGTGCCGCTCAGGAAGAATCCCTTCAGTCCGAATAAGCCGAAACTATGGCCGAACAAGTTGATGGATATTTCGTGAGACAGCCCGCTGAACCCGCCAAGCGTGCCCAGCGGCCCTATGCCTCCGAACATGATAGCGAAACCGCTGATAAAGAACCCCAGCATCCCCAGGGCATATACCATCATGTTCATCGACATGGTATGTGCCACGTTTTTCGCGCGGGTCAGCCCTGATTCCACCATGGCAAAACCTGCCTGCATGAACATGACCAAAAATCCAGTGATCAGCACCCACATCATGTTGATGGCAATTTTGTTGTGTCCTGCCTGGTCACCAATTTCATACAGGGTGGGATGTCCCGGATTTGCGGCCGTTACATCACTGATTGTTCCTGTCTTGTCCCCGGTCGGATCGGGAGTAGTTCCTGCAAATGCAGCATAGCTTGTTCCAAATAATGTTACTGCCATGAGCAACGTTATCAATAAATATTTTTTCATTTTTATATACTCCTATTTTTTATTGTTATTCTCTTTATTTCTTGTTGTATAGTGATGTGTCTCCTCTTTCGGAGTTTCTGATCCGATAAGAATCGATCACATCCGATATAAAGATCTTACCGTCTCCGATGACCCCTGTCTGGGCCGCATCGAGTATGGCATCCACTGTTTTTTGCAAATTGATGTCCCGAACAACAATAGTGAGTAACTGCCGTGGAATAAAGCTCGTATCATAGACGGTTCCACGATACGAATGTTCCTCGACTTCGTTCCCGACACCGGTTACATCCCAGTATGAGAAGAAATCAATACCTGCTTCGCGTAAAGCCTGTTTAACTTCCCCGAATTTGGAGGTGCGAATAATTGCTTCAATTTTTTTCATGTTTTTTTGTTTTTTAATGAATACGAGTATTTTAACCCATCCCTTGAGGGGATGGGATGTTGTTTTATTTTCTACAGGGAGAACCCTACCACCATAAACATTTGTTTTTTGTTGGGGTTTACAATGACCTGTCCGGTAACGGGAATCGAGAATTTGCTTGTTACCTGGATTGTTTTCGAGGTACCGACACCTAGATTACAGATGTCAAAATTGTGATTGACCGTATACCATCCGTTGCCCGCGCCCAGAAACAGATTGAACTTGGTAAAATTGTAGGTGGCCTGCAAATAGGTATCTCCTCCCTGACTGCCGGCTCCGGCACGAGAATCGTTCAAGACATAGTTTGCAGAGAGAGACAGATTTTTGATACTGTATCCCAGGTTCAGCTCATAGGCAAAGCTGGAAGCCGTGTCGGACACTTTTGAAATATCTCCTTCATAATAATAGGCTGTAAGCCCAAGGCTTAAGCCCATTTTGAAATTAAAGGAAAGATATGGGTCCGTTTCGTAATAGGGGCCGCCCCCCGGTACGACTGTTCCGTAAGATCCCCAAACGCCCAGGGAAAAAATACCTGCATTCATTGCTACCGTCGGCTGAATGGAAGGACCTGCGAACTTGGTACCACGCCATACATAGCTACTGTAGATATCAGCGCCGGCAGTAAATGAAACCTTATCGGTATTCTGTGCCTTTGCGGTATTGCTTAGTGACAACACTGCCAGTGTCATCCCAACTAATATTAATTTACTTATGTTTTTCATTTTATAATCTTTTATGGTCGGTTCATGTTCAGCAAGCATAAGCGCTCCGCTTTTCATGATTTAACCGGTTTTTAAATCGGATTGGTTTACTGATGATCCTTTACTTGAAAAGGGCTTTCGGACCCTTTTTGCCCGTGCGGATGCTCCAGGCTCTTTCGATCGTAGAGATGAAGATATTCCCATCACCCTTTTCTCCGGTTCGCGCTGCCATGATGGCATCCACAGCTATATCCTGGTTTTCATCGCGAACCACAATACAAAGCATTTGTCTTTGGAGGTAGTTGGAGTGAAACACCTGTCCCCTAACAATCTGGTCCCTGGTAGATTTACCAAGGCTCGTCATATCCCAGTAGGAAAGCCATTCAATCCCGGCTTCACACAAAGCCTTTTTGACGTCTTCGAACCTGGACTCCCGAATAATAGCTTCAACTTTTTTCATAGGGCAAGAATTATGTAAAACAAAAAAGGCTTATGGGTATTCCCATAAGCCTTTATATATTTAAATATCTTCTATGGAAATAACCTAAGTCACTCTGTTTTGTTGTTGTTGATTGGATTGTTGTTGGTTGAATTGATTATTCAATACACTGTTTACCATGGCCAACTGTAATGACACAATCTGTCCATTAGCGGCATTTGTTTTTACAGAAGAGATAAAAAGTGCAGAGAAGAATCCTTTGGCAGGAAAACGAAATAAGAGACTCTTGCCTGCGAAGGCAGAAACCTTTTCTCTTAATATGTCTGAAAACAGATTTTTCATTTTCATCATCATTTCAATTTTCCTGGTCGATGTTTATACGGAAAGAATGTCCACATCGAACAAGCCAAATGTATAAATTTCCTTTTCCGTCCAAATCCGGAATGCAAGCAAAAAATGCATAAAGAAATTCACAAGTCTCAATATATTCATGTTTATTAATACTGAAAATCAGTATTTTATAAATAAAAAACTGATACAATCCAATATTTACGCTTTTTTACTGAAAAAATTAAAACAGGTAATAATAACGTTTGCAGAGCTTTAGAAAAGGAGGAAGAAAATTTTCCCTTTTTAGCAATTTTGGAGAAATTTTATGCGTTTTTTGGCAAATTTTTCCATCAGAAAAGAAAAAATGACAGGCATTTCATGTCGAAATGAGGGATGAATAATAAAAATCAGGATGAAATCTTTCGATTTTTATTCTTTATTACCCCCAAACTCCATCAGGTAGGATTTGATGAAATCATCCAGTTCTCCGTCCAGAACTGCCTGTGTGTTGGAGGATTCGTAACCGGTCCGTAAGTCTTTCACCAATTTATAGGGATGGAGCACATAGGACCGGATCTGAGAACCCCACTCAATTTTCTTTTTGTTTCCTTCGATTTCTGCCTGGGCTTCCTGTTTCTTACGTAACTCGATCTCATACAGCTGAGACTTCAGCATGCGCATGGCTTTATCACGGTTCTGCAGCTGCGAACGGGTTTCCTGGCATTCGATTACCAGTCCTGAAGGGGCATGTCTTAATCGTACGGCCGTTTCCACTTTGTTCACATTCTGACCTCCAGGGCCGCTGCTGCGGAACGTATCCCAGGTGATATCCGCCGGATTGACGTTGATTTCGATACTGTCGTCCACCACCGGATAAACATACACGGATGCAAAAGAAGTATGACGGCGGTTGGCAGAATCATAAGGTGAGAGCCGCACCAGCCGGTGCACGCCGTTTTCTCCTTTCAGAAAACCGAACGCAAACTCCCCTTCGAATTCCAGCGAAACCGATTTGATCCCGGCAACGTCACCTTCCTGAAAATCAAGCTCTTTTACTTTGAAATTTTTCCGCTCGCCATAGCGGATGTACATCCGCATCAGCATTTCTGCCCAGTCCTGACTCTCAGTCCCTCCGGCACCGGGATTGATCTTCAGGATGGCATTGAGGTTATCTTCCTCCCTACCCAGCATCTGGAAAAACTCCAGATCTTCAATTTTTTTTACCGTTTCATCAAACTGAGCATCCAGTTCTTCCTGCACACCCTCTCCTTCTTCATAAAATTCAGCCAGAATGGCGGTGTCATTCAGTGCCGATTCCACTTCCCGGTATTTTTCGGTCCATTGTTTCTTTTCCTGAATTTGTTTCAACAGGGTTTCCGCTGCTTTGGGGTCGTCCCAGAAATCCGGGGCCTGGGTTTTCTCTTCCTCTTCTTCAATTTCCATGATCCTGCGATCAACGTCAAAGATACCTCCTCAGGGCCAATAGTCTTTCCGACAGGCCCTTCATTGCTTCTGCTGTGTACATTTATTTCGGTTTTGTTTTTGCAAAAGTAATAAGAATGAGCAGAATTCGCCGATTCCTTTGGAACGATTATTGAGAGATGTAGCTTAATTTTGTTTTGATATTTACAATTGTCATTTTTTGACTGCCATGGATAAATGTATCGACATATTCAGACTTGACGAAGCCGGTGTCAGGAAAATTGCAGCTTCGGAAAACGAACCGCATCAGCATGATTTTGAAGAGTTGCTGGTGGGCATGGAGGGAGCGCTGGATCATTTCATCGATTTCGAAACCGAAGAACTCAACGCCCCGTTTATCAGCTTTGTGACCAAAGGCAAAGTGCACCGCGTGGTGCCCAAGCTGAAAGACGGTAAATGCAGCGTCTGGGTATTGCGCTTCAAGAGCGAGTTCATTCCGGACACCACCTTTCAACTCTACTCCCAATATCACGGCAGGGCCAATGTAAAAATGGAATTCACCGGCTGTTTCGACCGCATTCCAAATATGTGCGAAATGATCTATCAGGAAGCCGGTCAGCCCGAACCCGATTATGCCGTGATCCAGCATCTGTTGAGTGCCCTTTTAAGTATGGTAGAAACCGAGCGCAAAAAATTATATTCCGAACAAGGCGAAACAGTGGAGAAAACACAAAACACCACTTTCCGAAACTTTCTCAACATCCTGGAGGAGAATTATCGCCGCACGGAAGGCGTGGAATTTTACGCCGAAAAGCTGTTCATGACTTCCCGGAATCTCAACCTGATCTGTCAAAACATTCTGAACCAAAGCGTCTCGGAGATCATCGAAACGCGAAAACTCATCGAAGCCAAAAACCTGCTCATCACTACCGACAAGACCGTTGCCGAAATCGGCTTTGAGCTGGGCTATCAGGAGAAATCCTATTTTACCCGGGTGTTCAAAAAGAAATCAGGGCAAACCCCCAGCGAGTTCCGCGACATGATGAAACAGCAACTTGTCTGAGGCTTCCTTTCCGTTCAGAAAACTATACTATTTGGAATATTTCCAAATAAGACAACACATTTTCCGAATTCTGTAACCCATCCCTGCCATCGTCCCTCTACTTTTGCGGTGTAAATCAAAATTGATGTATCACCATAAAAAACGATAACAATGGAATTAAAAACAAAATGGGTGCTGGATCCTGCACACAGCGAACTGATGTTCAAAGTAAAACACATGATGATTGCCAACGTAAAAGGCGAATTCAGAACTTTTCAGGCAGAGGTTGACGGAGAGGATCTATTAAAATCCAACGTCCGCGTGACAGTCGACGCCGCTTCCGTCTTCACCAATGAAAACGACCGGGACAACCACCTGAAGAGTGCCGATTTCTTCGATGTGGAAAACAACAAAGAGCTGGTATTCGAAAGCACTTCCCTGGAAAAAATAGACGACGAAAACTACAAGATGAAAGGCCTGCTGACCATCAAGGGCATCTCTAAAGAAGTGACGCTGGATGTGGAATTCGGCGGCATCAACAAAGATCCGTGGGGTAACGAAAAAGCCGGTTTTTCGCTGGAAGGAAAGATCAGCCGGAAAGACTGGGGGCTGACCTGGAATGCCGCACTGGAAACCGGTGGCGTACTCGTCAGCGACGAAGTCAGGATCAGTGCCGAAGTACAATTTGCAAAACAGACAGCCTAACGCTTATCTTTGACTCATGAATCTGAACGAATTATCCAAAACAACGGCCTTCAACAGCACAGCGCGCATGCCTGTGCTGTTTGTAGGTCATGGCAGTCCGATGAATGCCATCGAGGAAAACGAATTCGTTTCCGGATGGCGCACCGTCGCGAAAAGCATCCCCAAACCCAACGCTGTTTTGTGTGTTTCGGCGCATTGGGAAAC
>CAYWBO010000072.1:0-14284 GCA_964456625.1 uncultured Lentimicrobiaceae bacterium
AGACCTTTCGACTTTTAAGTCCTTCGCCTTTGTCCCCCCAACCAGTCTGACATCAGGCTGACCTCCTGAAGGGGGATCTCTCCTTTTTTATTTCCCTGCTGTTCCTGATGTGCGAGGGCCACAAAATCCGGCGGGCAGAGAAGGCGGGAATGATTGGTTGCCTACGAGGCGGTGCAAAGGCGCTTGCGTTCTGGGAAAAACAAAAGTACGGCTGGGGGGAGGATGTTTTTCTCAGCCTACTTTGCCCGAATCGTTGCAACAAAGCAGGGAGTGAAGACGCATCGGATTTTGCGTCCTTTCTTTCTTCATTTCTTTGGACGCCGCAAAGAAATGAAAAGTGATGGGCCAAAGTTATGCGTATGAAAGAACAGGTCACTCATTTTCAAGACCCTCACGTCTCCCGATTTATCGGGATCCTCAGGGCTAAACGTAATTTTTTATTGAGTCATTCATAAGCCTCCCGACTTTCGACTTTCCGACACTTAATAATTCAGAACCACGCCCTTTTTGAGCAGTTCGTTTCGCATTTTTGTCAGCATATCCCGGTCGCTGCTACTCAGAATGAAAGGATTATTCTGAATATACAGCAGCTTGATGGTCTTACTGTCGAGCATCTTCCATGGAAACCGGTCGATGTCGTTGCCGTGAAGGTCGAGATCCGTGAGCAACGGCAGCCCGGAGAAATCGGGAATTTGTATCAGTTCGTTATTGCCTAAGCCGATGCGTTGCAGGCTGGGCAGCTTGCTTACCCACGCCGGCAGAAACTTCAGTTTGTTGTTGTGAACGTAAATATATTTCAGGTGCGAGAGTTTTTCCATCGATTGGGGCAGGGCGCGGATGTTGTTATATGAAAGATAGAGTTGTTCCAGGTCGGACAACTGCGATATCTGCGGCGGGATGCTGTCGATCCGGTTGTAGTAAAAATCCAGTTCCTTGAGTTTTTTCAGCTTAAAGACGCAGGACGGTATGCTGGTAAACTTATTTCTGTAAAAAAGGATGTGCTCTACGTTTTTCAGCCTGCCAAATTGTTTGGGAAGCGAGGCCAGGTCGTTGTTCGAGAAATTGAGGCTTACTGTGTGCCTCATGCGACCCATGGAATGCGGTAATTTTGTGATATGGTTCCACATCATCAGCACCTTTTGGATGCGTGACAGCCTTCGAAGGTACGATCCTTTTACGTGGGAGAGTTTGTTTCCGCCCAGATCAATTTCTTTCAGATGTTTCATCCTTTTCAGGAAATGAGGAACACGCGAAATCTCGTTGTTGGCCAGGCCAAGAATCTCGAGATTTTTCAGATTCCTGATGGAGCGGGGCACTTCTTTGAGGTCGTTACCGGAAAGATCCAGAAATTTTACGCTGTCGTTTTTAGGGAAACTGATCACGCTGATGTGGTTTTTCTTCAGATTGATCGTCCGCAACAGGGGGCTGGAGAAATCCGATTCACTAAGGCCCCGGATGTCGTTGTCCGAAAAGTCGATGCCGGTGATCTGATAGAAACGCGAAAGGTCCGGCAGCGAGTCGAAATAATACCCCTTATATGTCAGCGTGCCTGCTGTGGCGGCGGGTAATGCGTTGATCACCCGGAGGACGGAATCACGCGCCGGTGTTGCTTTACGCTTGGCACGATCATGCTCAATGCGCATGATGCTGTCGATAACATGTTTTGTGAATTTAAGATGTTTTGTAATCTTAACTTGCCTGACTTCCTGGCCGTAGACTTTCGAAGTCCCCATCAGGGATAAGATCAGCAAAGCGACAATGGAGAAACTTTTGACAAGGGTTTTCATAGGTACTATAACAATAGTGTTTTCCCGATATCCTATTCCGGGAAAACCGGTTCTGAACCAAATGTAGTAAAGTTTTTATTCGTGAGACTCAAATTTTAAAAGTGTAGCGCATTGAAATTTGTAAGCCGAACGAATCCCGATAGCGGAGCGTATCGGGATAAATGAGTTGAACCTGCCAGCCGGGCAGGCTGGTACTCAGATGCTTGTATCGTTAGAAAAAAGGAATTTCTTTTTTGATACCTCGTTAGCTCTGCTGCGAGGTAGTTCATTAGCGGTCGGGGATTTTAGGTTTTTTAAGAGTGAACCTGATAAAGAGGATGTCAGTCCACTTTGAAATCCGTTGTATTTTCTTTGATGCCCAGCATCCCGGCTTCTTCCAGGGTTAATTTCTGAAGGGTGAAATGGTTGTTCTGCCAGCGAACCTGGTAAGCATTGTCGTCCCGCTGGCTGCCCCAGCCAAAATTCCACCGGGCATTTTTCCCGTGAAGTATGCAATAGTCCAGCTGCGCGGTGAAATTGAATATCAGATCTCCCGGATGGGCCCATTTGCTGTTCATTACGGTCCAGCTGATGGCTTTTTTCCGCTCGGCCAGCATGATGCTGTCAGGTTGATCCATGGGGCCGATGCCTTTGATGAAGGATTTGTAATTACCGCCCATGATCCCGAAGTTATCTCCCGAGGCGGTAAGGACAACCCTCAGTTTGTCGTTGGGCTGCACGCGGGCACTGTCGCATCTGATAAATCCGAGATAGCTGGAGTAATAATCCGAATGAAGCGTAAGGTTGTTTTCGCCCAGTTTGTCAACAACGCGTCCGTTGCGCAACAGTTGCAGGGCGATCCTCATCTTTGTGTTCCCCGTGCTGGCCAGGAAAATTTTATAACTGATGATTTTCCCGATTTTTTCATTTTTCAGGTCGTAAGTAAAATAGTCGGTCACCGGTTTTCCGTAAATATAGCGGATGGTTGTGAATTCTCTGTCCACTTTTTCCTCCAGGTTTTTCTGAGTCTCGAAATGTAAATTCCGTGTGGGATACTGGAAAGCATCACACATGAATTCCGTGAAATTTGCTTTGTAAAACAGGGAGTCTGTTTTATAATACAGTCGCCGCTTTTCGTACTTACCCGTTGCCTGTTGCGCCTGGGTGAAGATCTTCATCGCCATTTCGCGGCATACTCTTTTGTTTTCCAGTTGCGCCTGGATACTGGCCTTGTAGGGACTGTCGGGATATTTTTCCAGGAAGTCTTCATAGGCCAACACCGTATTCGTCATGGAGCAGGCCCGGTAAGACAGCTTTTCGACGTAGTAGTTGGCGGAGTCCAAATAGGAACTTTCCGGATGGATTTTGATGAAATTCTCAAAAGCCTGAACCGACATGAGTTGCTTTGTTTTGTTCCAGTCTTTTTTCTCATGAGAGCAAGCCGTAGAGATCAGAAGCAATGCAATAAAAATGCCTGTGATATTAAATTTGATCCTCTTCATGGCGATATGGTTTAGGGGTTGGTAGGTAGTTCGGTTTCGGATGGCGGCCGGCAGGGATTCCGGAGTGCCTCTGCAGGCGGCTGACGACTTGATGTTTCTTTTCCCGGCTCCTGGGTTGCCGGGAACTTCTGCGGGAAATATTGAAGGAAGAAATCGGTGCTGCGGCATCCCGATGCATGGTTGAACCTGTTTCGGTGGTTAATTCCCGGTGCATTTTAGGTTTCTTAGAAGCTACTAATTTAATAAATTTTTGCGACAGATAGTTCTGGTTATGAAACTTTTTGCAGCAGGTATTTTAACCCCCGGTCTGCATGGAAATTTCGGAATCAGTCGCTGCGGGCATGTTCTGAAATATTTTCCTGAATACCCTGGCAAATTGCACTGATTTTTTACGGGTTTCCTGTAATAAGGAAAATATTTCTAAATAAAGCATCAGGCAAAGGAAAGATGGAGCTTCGGATAAATTTTCAGTAACTTTGCCCCAAACTGTTAATGAAACACTCATGTCTGACCATTTTCATCCCATATCACTTTCTCACTTGTGGCGCCTGATCATCGGCGAATTCAAACGCAGCGGCACGATACTGGGCATCGATAAATCTTTGTTTTTCAATCCCGATCACGAAAACCTGCTCCGTATCGGTCTTTTTGGCCATGAGCTGGCCAACCCGCTGGGGGTGGCTGCCGGACCGCATACGCAGATGGCACAGAATATCGTTGCTGCCTGGCTCACCGGCTCCCGCTATATTGAGCTGAAAACCGTTCAGACGCTGGATGAACTGGAGATATCGAAGCCCTGCATCGATATTCAGGATGAAGGTTACAACTGCGAGTGGTCGCAGGAACTGAAGATCAGACAAAGTTTCGATGAATACCTAAATGCCTGGATCATCATTCACGGGCTGCACCATATGCTGGGATATCAAAGTCCGGTGAACACCATCTTTAACATGAGTGTGGGTTACGATCTGGCAGGCATTCTGAATGAAAATGTGCAGTGGTTTTTTGCACACATGAAAAATGCCGGAAAAGAGCTAAAGGCTAAGGTAAAGGAACTGGAGCCGCTGTATCCGGATATCAAAAAGATAAAAATTGCTGCCTGCGTTTCCAACAGCATCACTTTGTCCACCATGCACGGCTGCCCCGCAGGAGAGATCAAAGACATTGCCCTATATCTGATGAAAGAGCAGAAGTTGCACACTTTCGTAAAACTGAATCCTACGTTGCTGGGACCGGAAAAGCTGCGGGAAATACTGAACGGCGACCTGAAATTCAAAACCGTTGTTCCCGATGCGGCTTTCGAACACGATCTGAAATTTGAGGATGCGGTAAACATCATCACTGAACTGCAGCACTTTTCCGATGGTGCAGGCCTTACTTTCGGCCTCAAACTGACCAACACCCTGGAGACGCTGAACCAAAAAGATATTTTCAAACTGGAAAACAAGATGGTTTACATGAGCGGCCGTGCGCTGCATCCCATAGCCATCAACGTGGCGGCGAAACTGCAAAACCGTTTCGATGGCAAACTCAGGCTTTCTTTTTCCGCCGGTGCGGATGCTTTTAATGTGGCAGATGTCTTGTCGTGCGGTTTTGAAACGGTTACCGTCTGTTCCGACTTGCTGAAACCGGGCGGGTATACCCGAATGGCACAGTATTTCACTACCCTTTCAGATGCTTTTAACAGTGAAGGTGCCGGAAGTGTGCGGGAGTTTATCCAGAAAAAGGGCGGAGCAAAAGAAGTGCGGTACTCGGCCTTGAAAAACCTGAACGCTTATGCGGAAAAGGTGATCCATGAATCGCGGTATCAGCGGAATTATGTGAAAAACCCTTCCGTCAAGACCGGGAATAAACTGGATTATTTCGACTGCATCAGTGCTCCGTGCGAAGATACCTGTCCGGCAAACCAGGGAATCCCTTCCTACATGTATCATACGGCCCGTGGCGATTTTGAATCGGCCTATCGGGTGATAGCCGAAACCAATGCTTTCCCCAATGCCACCGGCATGGTCTGCGATCATGTCTGCCAAACCAAATGTACGCGCATCAACTATGATGAGTCGTTGGCCATCCGCGACATCAAGCGGTTTGTGGTGGAGTGGCATCATGCACATGTGCACAATGAAAAAGTAAGCTCCATTAAAAGCAACGGCAAAAAAGTGGCCATCATCGGTGCCGGTCCCACGGGACTTTCCGCAGCTTATTTCCTGTTGAAACAGGGGTTCGCGGTGGATGTCTTTGAAGAAAAGGAAAAACCCGGCGGCATGGTTTCGGGGGCCATTCCGAAATTCCGTATTGATGAGGATTCCGTGCTGGCAGATGTGGAAGTCATCACAAAAATGGGGGCAGACATTTCGTTTGGCTATAAAGTGTCGCCAACGGACTTTGAACGCTTTCAGCAGCAGTATAATGCCGTTGTGATTGCCGTAGGGGCACAGGACGTTCCAAAGCTCAATGTTCCCGGCATGCAGTCACAAGGAGTTTTTGAGTCGCTGGATTTACTGAAAAAAGCCCGTGAAGGGGTTCCGATAAATCTGGGTCAGCAGGTGATTGTCTTCGGTGGGGGCAACACGGCCATGGACATTGCCCGCACTTCTTTCCGTATGGTGGGTAAGGAGGGGAAAGTAACCATCGTGTATCGCCGTACTGTGGAAGAGATGCCGGCAGTTTATCAGGAAGTGCTGGACGCACTGGAGGAAGGCGTGAATTTTGTGGAGCTGGCAGCCCCTGTGGAGATTCTTGCCAACGCAGCCGGCATGGTGACCGGTGTGAAATGCATCCGCATGGTGCCTGGCGAAAAAGATGAAAGCGGCCGGCGCAGGCCGGTTCCTGTTCCGGGAAGTGAGTTTGAAATGCCGGCCGACACCGTGATCCCGGCCATCGGTCAGTCCGTCCGGGTAGACTTTGCAGACGCGGAATTATTGAAAACAGGCGAAAATCATTACGAAACACAGATTCCCAACGTTTATATCGGAGGGGATGCACGCCTGGGTGCTTCTTCGCTGATCAACGGGGTGGGTGACGGAAGAAAAATTGCCGAACTGATCACCCGGAAGGAAAGCGGAAAACAATATGCCGGCAAAGCACTCCCCGCAAGGAAACTTTCGCCGGTAAAAGAACTGATGCTGAAAAAAGCTGTCCGTGAAAGTGGTGAACATCCGTTGACGCTGGCTTTGGATGACCGGAAGAATTTCAACATCGTTTCGGGATCTTTTACGGAGGAACAAGCTGTGAAAGAAGCTTCGCGCTGCCTGCTGTGTGACGAAGTCTGCAACATTTGCACCACAGTGTGTCCCAACTTTGCCAACTTCTCTTATGAAACGAAAAAGGAAACGCTAAACCTCCAGAAACTGGTGGTGGAACAGGGAAAATACCGGATTGAGAATGATGTTCCCTTCGTGATCCGGCAGAACATTCAGATCCTGAATATCGACAATTTCTGTAATGAATGCGGGAACTGCGATACATTCTGCCCGACGCAGGATGCGCCTTACAAAAGCAAACCTAAAGTGTTCCTGACGTGGTCGTCTTTCGATGAGGCAGATGGCGGTTATTATCTCGATCACTCAAAAAACCGGATGCGGCTGCTGGGAAAGAAAGATGGTAAAATATCCGTGCTGGAAGAGAAAAAGGAGACCTTCATTTTCGAAAACGATAAGGTAAAGGTAAGCCTTGGAAAAGATGGCTTTTCCATTCTGGAAGCTTCCCTGAAGCCCAATTCCTCTGTAGAAAGTGTTATCAGCCTGAAAGAAGCAGCCCATATGCACGTGATCCTTCAGGGGATGGAAAAACTGGTCTTTTCTTAACGGTCGCACGAAACTCCTGCTTCAGGCTTTTGGTTGTTGCCTGTGTTTTCTTAAAAGGTTCTGAAGTTCAGACGCTCAGACGCTCAGACGCTCAAAAGCTCAAATAGATTTGAAATTATATTATTTAATTGATTTTAAATATTTAATATAGCCGATCAATTTTAATTTAATTGTCCTTAATTCTGTAAGGATTTCTTCCGTGTCACAATATTCAAGATTTTGGGATATGATCAATTGTGTTTCAAGCTCGGATATTGAACCTAAAGAGATGTAGAGGAACTGAATATTTTCTTTGTCGGACTGTCTTGCCGCCCCTTCAGCGATATTTGAAGGTATTGACAATGCTGCTCTTCGCATCTGATTGGTTAGCCCAAACTTTTCTTCGGAAGGAAATGACAGCGTCATCTTATAGATTCGAGTGACAAAATCAATCGATAGTTTCCAGATGTCCAATTTTTCATGAGTTCCCATATCCGAATTTTCTTATTTATTCCGAACTCTTAAACTTTTGAGCCCTTGAGCTTTTAAGCTTTTGAGCTCTTGAACCTTTGAGCCCTTGAGCCCTTGAGCCCTTGAACCTTTGAGCCCTTGAACCTTTGAGCCCTTGAACCTTTGAGCCCTTGAGCCCTTAAGCCCTTGAGCTTTTAACAATACTGGCTTACAGTTTAAACTGATACGATACTTTGGATTCCGTCAGGACAAAGGAGCTGTAAAACTGCGACATGTTTTCGATGATGGAAAATTTCTCTGTCAGGAACTGATGGTATTCATCCATGCCTGAGCAATATACTTTCAGTAGGAAATCAGAGTTTCCTGAAATATAGTAGCATTCCAGCACTTCGTCCAGTTTGTTCACGTCAGCCATGAACTGATCCACCGCTTCTTTGGTATGCTTGATCAGGTTTACCGAGATGTAAACCAGCAGATCTTTATTGAGTTTTTTAGGATCGAGGAGCGTGATGTATTGCTTGATGATCCCGTCTTTTTCAAGTTTTTTGATGCGTTCATGAATCGGTGTTGACGACAGGAAGAGTTTTTCCGATAGTTCGCGGATGGTAATACGGCTGTTTTCCTGTAGCAGGTTGAGGATTTTTGTGTCGATTTCGTCTATAGTTCTGATTTTTTTGTTCATGATATAACCGGTTTTGATTCTTATATTGAGGACTGTCAGCGAATTTTCCCATTGCCGACAGGGAAAAATTTATCCTGAGTAATAAAATACCATTTTAACCTATAAAAATAGAAAAATATTTTTTTATTTATATCAAAATAAGAAAAATAAGTTACGAACAAAACTTTTCTGTGAAAGATGACTAAATTTGTAGAGTCCATTGACCCCTTAATTTATGATCTGTTTTGTGATAAATGAATCGATAAGCCAACAGGCTACTTTCAAATTGTAAAGCGTCTGAAAGTGACGCCATTTAACAGGGCCTTCGGTCGGTTGTAAATTTGGGGATGAGCTGGAAAAAATCAGGTGTTATGATACAGACAAAAGAGAAATTTCATTATCAGTGTGTAAACTGCGGAAAGACTTATTCTGCTTCGGAGATCCGTTACCTATGCCCTGATTGCTCGGCAGAGCATAATACAAATGAACCGCCGAGAGGCGTTCTCAAAGTCGTTTATCCCTATGAAGAGATCAAAAAAAGGAACCTCGACTTCGGCATGTTGAACTCGAAGGGACTTTTGGACATATTGCCCATCAGAACCCTGGAAAGCCTGCCTTCACTGAGCATCGGTGAGACGCCGCTGTACCACATCAAGCGGATTGATGACAAACCCATGTTGGCGGATCTTTTCATTAAGGACGACTCGCAGAATCCCACTTATTCCTTTAAGGATCGTGCTTCAGCTTTGGTTTCTGCTTATGCCAAGGAGCAGGACATCGAAACAATTATTACGGCATCTACCGGTAATGCGGGTTCCTCCCTTGCAGGGATTTGTGCTTCGCAGCACCAGAAGGCGATCATTGTGGTGCCTGCCAAAGCCCCGCTCGCCAAGCTGACCCAGATCCTCATGTACGGAGCGAAGATCGTTCCTGTAAAAGGTACTTATGATGATGCTTTCGACCTCAGCATAGAAGCCACCAAAGAATTCGGATGGTACAATCGCAATACGGCTTTTAATCCGTTGACGGTGGAGGGAAAACGAAGTGTGGCTTTTGAGCTTTTTGCCCAGATGGGCGAAAAAGTGCCGGACCGGATCTTCGTTCCTGTGGGTGACGGTGTTATTTTGTCGGGTGTTTACAAAGGCTTTGAAGACCTCATGGAGCTGGGTTTCATCGACCGGATGCCGGTGATGGTAGCCGTGCAGTCCGAAGGCAGCGACAACCTGATTAGAAACATGGCTTCCGACGTTTTTAAAATCAAAGAAAGCCGGACGGTGGCCGACTCCATTTCTGTGGATGTGCCCCGTAACTTTTATATGACAAAACAGTTTTTACAGAAATATGACGGTGAAGCGATCTCCGTCAGTGATGAAGCCATTCTGGAGGCATCCCGCAGGCTGTCGCTGAATACGGGCTTATTTGCAGAACCTGCCGCTGCTGCCGCTTTCGCGGGATTTTTGCACTATTTTGACAATCAGCGTCTGCCTTCAGGGACCCTTAATGTGGTACTTTCCACGGGGAGCGGACTGAAAGACCTGCAGGCCGTACAAAAGGTGATCTCTTTGCCTGAAGCCATTGAACCAACGCTCTCACAACTTAAAAAATTAGTGTTTTGATAACTTTTAAACTCAACGGAAAGGCGTGCTCTTACGATGGGGATGCGCAGTATACCCTGATGGATTTCCTTCGTAAAGACAAGGGGCTGACTTCTGTGAAAGACGGCTGCTCCGGACAGTCGGCATGCGGTTCCTGTACGGTGGAGATAGACGGGAAGGCCAAACTGTCGTGTGTTGTAAAGATGGGTGCCTTGCAGGATGCTGAAATCATGACCATGGAAGGCTTTCCGGAATATGTCAGAGAGACACTGGCTACAGCCATGGTAAATGAAGGGGCTGTTCAGTGCGGATTCTGCACGCCGGGATTCATCACGCGTACCAAGGTCCTGCTACAGGAAAATCCCAATCCTTCCATCGAAGAGATCAGAAAAGCTTTCAAACCGCATTTGTGCCGTTGTACAGGATATAAAAAGATTGAGAAGGGGGCGCTGGCAGGCGCTGAAGCGTTGCGGAAACATACGAAGCTGGAAGTGAGGAAGACTTCAGGAAAGGTGGGCGTTGCGCATCCGAAGTACGAAGCCCTGGAGGCTGCCCTGGGAGAAAAGAAATTTGTGGATGATCTGTTCGTAGAGGGTATGCTGTATGGTGCTTTGAAGTTCAGCGACCATCCCAAAGCCAAAGTGCTTAATATTGACACTTCAAAAGCAGAAGCCCTGGCAGGCGTCAGAAAAGTCATTACTGCTAAAGACATCCCGGGAGAACATAAAGTCGGGCTTATTCTGCAGGACTGGCCTATCATGATCGCCGAAGGCGAAACAACGCATTATATTGGCGATATCATCGCCGGTGTGGTGGCAGATACGGAGGAGATTGCACGTCAGGCGGTTGAGTTGATCAATGTAAAATATAAAGTGTACAAACCGGTAACCGATGTTTTTGAAGCCATCGACGGCGACAGGGTACATGCCGAGCGCCCCAACAACTTCGATACGGTGCAGTTTACCATCGGAAAACCGGATGAGGCCCTGAAAAGGGCGAAATATATTTCAAAAGGACATTATGAAACCCAACGGATAGAACACGGCTATCTGGAAAAGGAATCGGCACTGGCTATGCCTGTTCATGACGGAATAAAGTTGTATAGCCAGAGCCAGGGCATCTATGAGGACCAGCGCCAGGTTGCGATGGTCCTTGCCATGCCCGAAGAAAAAGTGCATGTGGTGCTGGTGCCCAACGGCGGCGGTTTCGGCGGGAAGGAGGATCTTTCTATCCAGGGACAGACCGCTTTGTTTGCGTACCTTGTACAACAGCCGGTAAAAATCTCGCTGACACGTGAAGAGTCCATCCGTCTGCATCCCAAGAGGCATCCGGTATTTATGGATATCGAAGTCGGAGCCGATGAGAACGGTAAGTTGTTAGCTTTGAAATTGTATGCTGTGGGTGATACGGGTGCATATGCTTCCGTGGGGATGAAAGTCATGGAACGGGTGGCGGGCCATGCAGCCGGAGGGTATTATATCCCCGAGGTTTCCATGGTTTCCCGAACTGTTTATACCAACAACATCCCCAGCGGTGCCATGCGTGGTTTCGGTGCCAACCAGGTGAATTTTGCCCTGGAAAGCTGCATTGATGAACTATGCGTGCAGGGCGGTTTTGATCGTTGGCAATTTCGCTGGGACAATGCGCTGACTGACGGGCTGAAGACCTGCACGGGACAGAAAGTATACGGCGTGGGCATCCGGGCCTGCCTCGAAGCCATCAAAGAGGACTTTTATAAAGCAAAATATGCCGGCATCGCCACAGCCATCAAAAACTCCGGCGTAGGAAACGGCATGATCGACGAATCCACCGTGAAAATAGAGATTCTGGAAGGCGGAAAAGTACGGTTGAATCACGGCTGGACCGAAATGGGACAGGGCGTGCATACCATGGCGTTACAGACGCTTTGCCAGGAAACCGGGTTGAATCCGGAAGATATTGAAGTGGTGGTGGATACGGAAGCTGCGCTTAAGACAGGAATGACGACTTCATCACGCGCCACGGCACTGGTAGGCCTGGCTGTGATCAACGCAGCGAAAACACTGAAAGAGGATCTGGAAACCAAAAATCTGAAGGAGCTGGAAGGCAAAACCTATGCCGGGTGCTATGTGTGCGACTGGACCAACAAGCCCGGCGACCCGGTGCCGGATCCTAAAATCCATTATTCTTATGGCTATGCGGCACAGCTTTGCGTCGTGAATGCAAGGGGCGAGGTCGAGAAGATGGTAGCGGCCCATGATGCCGGAAAGATCATGAACCCGATGCTGTTTGAAGGTCAGATCGAAGGGGCCGTGCACATGGGACTGGGATATGCACTGACAGAAGATCTACCGATGAAAGACGGTTTTCTGGTGCATGATCGCTACCGCAAGCTGGGCATACTGAGGGCTCATGAGACGCCTGAAATTGTGGTAAAAGGCGTGGAGGTTCCGGACCCCGTGGGACCTTATGGGGTGAAAGGAATCGGAGAAATCGGACTGGTTCCCACCGCCGGGGCGGTAGCCAATGCTTTGTGTCATTTTGATGGCATAAGAAGGCACAAGCTTCCGCTTCATAAAATTGATTAATTTTAGGATCCCATTTATACGGCTGGCATGTCACTCTTTTTAAAAAATGTCAATTATCTAGACTACAAGACGCTGAAATTCACCAAAACGAATCTGATGGTGGAATCGGGGATGACCGGAGGAATCCATTTTATGGATGATGAACATTCCGCGCACCTTGAAGGCGAGGTTGTGGATTGCCAGGGAAAGATCGTCACCCGGTCGTTTGCCGTGGGGCATCATCATGCTTACTCTGCATTGGCGCGTGGAATGGGAGCTCCTGAAAAGAACCCTGAAAACTTTTATGAAATTCTGAAATACATCTGGTGGACGTTGGATAAATCGCTGGATCGTGAAATGATCGAGGCCAGTGCACTTTCGACGGCGGTTGCTTGTGCCCGGGCCGGCTCCACTTTCGTGATCGACCATCATGCCTCGCCGGAATTTATTCCCGGCTCACTGGATATCATTGCCAAAGCCTTCGACAAAGTCGGGATCAGCCATCTGCTGTGTTACGAAATCTCGGACCGGGACGGCATCGGGAAAGCGGAAGAGGGATTGGAAGAAACCGCCGGTTATCTGAGCCAACGGCAGGGATTGGTGGGTTTGCATGCCTCGTTTACCGTAGGCAATCAAACCATGAAAAAGGCTGCCGAACTCATGGAAAAATCCCGTTCCGGCTTTCATATTCATGTGGCCGAAGATGGTTATGATGAAAAAGTGACGCAGGAGACTTACGGAAAAACTGTTGTAGAACGCTTAAAGGAGTCCGGGGCACTGGATTCTTCCAAAACCATTCTGGCCCACTGCCTGCATCTTTCAGATAAGGAAAAAGAGGCGGTGCGCAATTCAAAAGCCTGGGTGGTGCAGAATCCCGACAGTAACCTGAACAACCGCGTGGGTTTTTTCGACAGCCGGGGATTGGGAGAACACATTATGCTGGGAACCGACGGGATGCACAGTGACATGATCCGTACGGCACAACAGGCTTACTTCCTGGGGCAGACTTTCGATTCAATTGATGTTGACAGAGCATACCGACGTTTTAGAAAAGTGCATGAATATCTACGGATCAATCATTTTCAGGGGGATGGAGAAAACAACCTGGTAGTGCTCGATTACAAAAGCCCTACTCCTGTGAAGAGCGAAAATTTCACAGGACATTTTGTTTACGGACTCCAGGCTGCCGATGTGCAACATGTGATCTCCAACGGAAAACTCATCCTGAAGGATCGCCACATCGAAACGGTCGATGAAGAAGACGTTCAGGCGGCCTCCAAAGAGCAGGCCCTCTGGCTCTGGAGAAGGATGCGGATCTGATGATCCTGTAATTTCATCCCTTTTTTCTATTTCTGCGGTTTGTAGTTCAGCACCGAATACACCAGTGCGGGTTCCACGATTGCATTTTTGCTGATGCTGTCCGAAGATGATTTCAGTACGATTCTGTATGTCCCGGGGCGGGTTCGGGCGGTGTTCCATTGCACATGATGGAGTCCTTTGGACGAAGGCGCTTTCAGACTGGCGATTTCCTTACCCCCGGTGGTATAAACTTTCACCGCCAAAGAATCTTTAACCGGTTCATTCAGATAATAGTTGATGCGCAACCCGTTGGGTTCGTTGGGTGTAAAAATATGGCGGTCGCCCATCAGACGGGAGTTTCCCCAGAATGCTGCCTGGGAATAATTTCGTGCCGGTTTGGGCTGGATGTCAAAAAGATGCATTTTTTCTTTGAGGATTTCCGGTGTCATTTGTTGCAAGACGCTGATGGGCGTAATCCAGAGTCCGCGTCCGTAAGTTCCGGCGATCAGATCGTTCTCGCGGGCCTGGATGGTCAGATCCTTCACCGGCACGACCGGCATATTGGCTTTTAGCGGGATCCAGTTTTCTCCGCCGTTGAGGCTGAAATAAATCCCGCGGTCATCACCCACAAAAAGCAGGTTCGGATTTTTGTGATCTTC